>JAZOWQ010000131.1:0-27775 GCA_045659325.1 Faecousia sp.
TCCATATCCTTACCGGAGGACAGAGCCACATCCACCAGATTGATGGTGACAACACCCTGATTGAATCGGCCGTAATATTTATGCTTGCCTTCTTCGTAATTGCCCGCATTGGCGATGTTGCCCACACCGGCCTCGGTAAACCGGTCGGGGGTGAGGAAGGAGCGGCAGCCCATACACACGTACACATCGCCCTTGAATTCCAGCATTTTCTTCTCACTGATGTAGTCCGGCACCATCCGTTTGGCGGTGCACTGGGCTGCAAGGCGAGTCAGATACCAGTAGGGGGAGTCCTCGGTGATGTTGTCCTCCTCCAGGACATAAATCAGCTTGGGGAAAGCGGGGGTGATCCATACGCCCTTTTCGTTCTTCACGCCCTCGTAGCGCTGACGGCGCATTTCTTCGATAATCAGAGCGAGGTCCTTTTTCTCCTGTTCGTTACGGGCCTCATTCAGGTACATAAACACGGTGATGAAAGGGGCCTGACCGTTGGTGGTCATCAGGGTGATGACCTGATACTGAATGGTCTGCACGCCCTTGCTGTCTTCGTCCCGCAATCTGGTTTCCACCAGCTTGGAGATGGCGTCCGCAGAAAGGTCAATGTTCAGTTCTGCCATTTCCTTTTCTACGGATTTGCGAATCTTCTCCCGGCTGATCTGCACGAAAGGTGCAAGGTGGGTCAGGCTGATGGACTGGCCGCCGTACTGGTTGGAGGCCACCTGAGCAATAATCTGGGTGGCGATATTGCAGGCGGTGGAGAAGGAATGGGGTTTCTCAATCAGCGTGCCGGAGATGACAGTGCCGTTTTGCAGCATATCCTCCAGGTTCACCAGATCGCAGTTGTGCATATGCTGGGCATAGTAGTCAGAATCGTGGAAATGGATAATGCCGGCGTTGTGGGCATCCACAATCTCACGGGGCAGCAGGATACGGTTGGTGATGTCCTTGGACACTTCGCCTGCCATATAGTCACGCTGCACAGCGTTGATGGTGGGATTCTTGTTGGCATTCTCCTGCTTGACTTCCTCATTGTTGCACTCGATAAGGGTCAGAATCCGGTCGTCGGTGGTGTTGGACTGACGCATCAGGCTGCGGTTGTAGCGGTAGGTGATGTAGCACTTGGCAACCTCGTAAGCGCCGTGGGCCATAATGGCTTTTTCTACCAGGTCCTGAATTTCCTCAACAGAGGGGCTACGGCCCATTTCCTCGCAGCTGATTTGCACATGCTCGGTAATCCGCTTGATCTGCAAAGGCGTCATACGGACGCTTTCTTCCACGGCGTTGTTGGCCTTGGTGACGGCAAGCTCAATCTTACCGGCATCAAAAACCACTTCTGCGCCGTTGCGCTTGATAATCTTCATATATGTATCCTCCAAAATGCAATCGACAAATTTCGTTTGTAAACCCTATTATACTACATATTGTGTTTTTTGCAAGAGGAAAACACAAAATAATGTATAATTTTTATTTTTCTTTTCCTTTGCACCCCAAGTATCAGGTGCGCATAAAATGTGTCATAAGCGACAAGGCTTATTCCCAAAACTTTAACGGGAGGTTTCTATTATGTCTGAGCATTGCTCCGGAAGTGTGCGCTGCAATATTGAAGATTTGCAGGAGGCTCTTTCCATTCACACCCGAAAAATCACCGACAGCTGCCGGGATAAGGATTGTATCGAGGATCTGCGGGTTTATCTCACCAGAGGCTCCCAGAATGTGTTGGACGAATGCGCCGGGGCCAAGGTCCGGTGCGCAGAGCTGCTGTATACTTATATAGATGTAGAGCCGGTGGCCTTTGACCGGAATCACTACTGTGTGGACGCAACCTTCTATTACCGCATATTGGCAGACGGCGTGGTTGGCACTTGTCGACCTGTCACATTACACGGTGTGGCGGTGTTTTCCAAGCGGGCGGTGCTGTGCGGTGAGGATAGCAAGGCCCACATCTTTACCAGCGATACCCGCATCGGCGGCCCCGACGGCATTACCACCGTCAGCGCCAACCGACCCACTGCCGTGGTGGAGGTGCTGGATCCTATGGTCCTCAGTTCCAAGGTGATCGATGTGTGCAATTGCCCCAAGGAGAATACCTTGGCTCGCATTCCCGAGGGTATCTGCGGCTGCTTCGACGAGGAACTGGTGCTCTCCGGAGAGCAGCGGAGACTCTTGGTAACCTTGGGTCAGTTCTCCATTATCCGCTTGGAGCGGGACGCCCAGCTGGTAGTACCGGTGCTGGATTACAGCATTCCCACCAAGGAGTGTTGCGACAGCGCGGGCTGCGCAGAAGATCCCTGCGAGCTGTTCTCCAAGATTCCTTTCCCCACAAACGCCTTTGCACCCACCGGCTGCGACCGGAACTGTGACTGCGACAAGGATTGCTGCGGCTATACCACAACCTAAAATAGAAAGGGTGTTACCGACAGGTAACACCCTTTTTTATTTCATTTATTCCCGCATCAGGCGCTTACGGGCAAGGTTTGCAGGACCTTCTGTCATACGGGTAATCCAGCCAAGGCTCTTACCGCAGCCGTAGGCCACGCAGGAGGCGGGGTCGTCGGCAATGGTGCAAGGAATGCCTACGCGGTTTTGCAGCAGAATATCCATACCCCAAATCTGACTGCCGCCGCCGGTGAGAACAATGCCGGTATCGGCAATATCGCCCACCAGCTCCGGAGAGGTATCCTCCAGGACAGACAGAATTTCATCGGCAATCCGGTTTGCGGACCGTTCCAGCAGGGCGCAGATTTCAGAGGAGGTGAGGCTGATATCCCGAGGCATACCGGACTTGGAGTCTCTGCCCCGGACAACCATTGTGGCTTCTTCATTCCGGGGGAATACAGAGCCGATTTGAATTTTGATATCCTCTGCGGTGGACGGGCCGATGACCACATGGTATCTGCCCCGGACATAACGGGCGATGGTCTCGTCAAAGTGGTTACCTGCCAGCTTGATAGAGGAGGAGTTGGCCACGCCGTTCATCGTCAGCACAGCAATATCGGTGGTGCCGCCGCCGATGTCTACAACCAAATGGCCACGGGGGTTATTCAGGTCAAGACCTGCGCCCAGGGCTGCTGCCAAAGGCTCTTCAATCAGGTATACACGGCGGGCGCCGGCTTCCAGCGCTGCGTTGATGACTGCCCGCTCGTCCATCTGGGTAACACCGCTGGGAATACTGACAATCACTCTGGGCTTGGGGGTGAACAATGTGGAGGAACCGGCATCCTTAAAGAATTTGGAGAGCATCTTCACGGTCATCTCGTGGTCGGCAATCACACCGTCCTTTAGCGGGTGCATAGCTACCACATTGCCGGGGGTTCTGCCCAACATATTCCGTGCAGCAGCGCCCACCTGCAGAACCTTGCCGGTGTTCTTGTCCATAGCAACCACAGAGGGTTCACGGGTAGTGATGCCGCTGTCGGTTTTGTAAATCAGCACATTGGAGGTTCCCAGGTCGATACCCAGGTCATAGGAAGTAAAACGCATAGTCATTCACCTACATTTTAGTTTGTCTTGTGTTGGGTTACTGCCATACTGGCGCAGAAAATATCCTTCGCGCCGGCAGTCAGAAGAACGCGGGAGCATTCCGACACAGTTGCGCCGGTGGTAATTACATCGTCCAGCAGTAGAATCCGTTTCCCTTTCAGGGATTCGGGATTGCAGCAGCGGTATGCGCCCAGCACATTGGCCCGTCGGCGGGATACATCCTTGATGCCGGACTGGGGCGGTGTGTTACGGATTTTTCGCAAACACCTCACAGGCGTGACGCCCAATTCCGCTGCCACAGCGTTGCACAGCAGTTCTGCCTGATCGTAACCGCGCCATAATCTGCGCAGGAGTGCGGTGGGCACATAGGTAAGGATATCAAAGTCGCAAAAACCGTCTTTTTGCAGCCTGATTGCCAGCGTACGACCGTAGGCGCCTGCATAATTGCGGCGACCGTAGAACTTGTACCGTTGGATACTGCTTCGCACTGTATCCTTATAATACCACACAGAGCTCCAACCTGCAACAAAAGAAAAGCGCAAATTGGATTTTTTGAATTCCGGCCCGTTATTTCGGCAGGTATGGCAGAAGTCCGTCTCGTCTTTGGTAAGTAGCTGGCGGCACAGTACGCATTTCGGGGGAAACAGCAGATTCAGAAGCTTGCGGAACATAGTTAACCCTCTTTCTGCTGCAGGCGGAGCTTCAGGCCGGTATACCGCCTGCTGGTTTTGGCGTTTTCTACCATTGTGTAAATTGTTTCCGGTCTGCCCGCGATGACCAATAGCTCCTTGGCACGGGTAATGGCGGTGTAGAGAATACTGCGGCTGAGGAGATAGCTTGATGCGTTCCACGCGGAAAGCACCACCGCCCGATACTCGCTGCCTTGGGATTTGTGGACGGTGATGGCATAGGCCAGTTCCAGCTCGTTCAGCTGGGTGAAATCGTAGACAGCCTCCCGGTCGTCAAACAGAACGGTTACAATTTCCATTTGGGGATCTATCTGCTTGACGATACCCACATCACCGTTGAACACACCGGCGCCAACGGCGCTGCCGTCAGACTTTTTCCACAGAAGATCGTAGTTGTTTTGAATCTGCATCACCCGGTCACCCTCCCGGAAAATCCGGTCGCCGAAGGCCTTCTCCTGCTTGGTGGGTGCGGGGGGATTCAGGTTAGCCTGCAAAATTCTGTTAAGATTTACAGTCCCGGCAGGCCCTTTCTTGGTGGGACACAGGACTTGAATCTGGTCGGCGGGGATTCCCATGTTGTTGGGAAGACGGGTGGTACACAAATCCACGATGGTCTGGGCAACCCCCTCCTCGGACCGGCCGGAAAGGAAGAAAAAGTCGCTTTTTACATTTTTCAGGTCGGGGTTTTCGCCCCGATTGACCCGGTGGGCGTTCATGACTATCAGACTTTCCTGCGCTTGCCGGAAAATCTCCGTCAGATGGACACAGGGCAGCATCTTGCTGCGGAGCATATCGCTGAAGGGGAATCCCGGTCCTACCGGGGGCAGCTGGTCCGGGTCGCCCACGAAAATCAGCCGGGCGGTGGGAGGAACAGCCTGCAGTAGACTGCCCAATAGCTGAATATCCACCATGGACATCTCGTCTACAATCACGGCATCTGCCTTCAGAGGGTCAGATTCGTCCTTGGCAAAGAACAGTTTCCCTGTATGGGGGTCGATGCCTGCGCCCAGTAGCCTGTGAATGGTGGAGGCCTCCACACCGGTGACCTCCGTCAGCCGCCTGGCGGCCCGGCCTGTGGGAGCGCAAAGAACGCACCGCAGATTCATTTGGGAATAAAGGGACAAAATACCGTTGAGGACGGTGGTTTTGCCGGTACCGGGGCCGCCGGTAATCACCAAAAGACCCGAGGTGGCGGCTTCCTGTAAAGCAAGTTCCTGCTGGGAGGAATATTCAAAGTCGCTGCTTACAATGGCTCTCCGCAATTTTTTGGCCAAAGAGGTAGGGGCAGGATACCGGGTTGCGGTATGGGACAACAGACGGCGTGTACAGTAGGTTTCTGCGTGGTAAAGAGCAGGCAGATAAATCACATCAATCCCTGCTAACCGATCCCGATACAAATAGTCCGCCTCTAAAAGTTGGGCAATACTCTTTTCCACAGAAGCTGTATCCACATCCAGTAGCTGCACCGTGGCGGAAACAAGCTTGTTTTCCGGCAAAAAGCTATGGCCGGCGGTTAGGTTGTACCGCAACTCAAACAGAACACCGGCGGCAATCCGGCGGGGGTCGTCGGCAGACACGCCCATATCGATGGCAAACCGGTCCACCGCCCCAAAGGGGGCTTCCAGCTCCTCGTCCATCAGTAGATACGGGTCGTCGTAAAGTAAATCAATAGCGGTTTCGCCGTAGCGCTTGTAGGTCTTTACCGCAAGGTCGGCAGGCAGGTTGTGAAGGCCGAAGAACTCCATCAGGTGGCGCATACCTACCTGCAGGCGGAACTCCTCGCCGATTTCCTGGGCCCGTTTGTCGGAAATGCCGGAGATTTCAGCAAGCCGTTCCGGCTCCCGTTCCATAATCACCAAGGTCTGGTCGCCAAACCGGCTGACAATACGGCTGGCCATTTTTGGGCCGATGCCCTTAATCACACGGCCGGACAGATAGGTGACGATTTCCGCGGCAGACTGGGGCATCAGCCGCTCCAGAAACTCTGCCTCGAACTGCCGTCCGTAGCTGGAGTGGTTACTCCATTTGCCGGTGACCATCAGCCGTTCGCCTACTACCGGCAAAGGAATGGTACCTACCACGGTAACAGTTTGTCGATCCTCCAGCCCTAAGCGCAGCACGGCATAGCCGTTGTCGTAATTTTGAAAGACAACGGCCTCAATGATGCCCTGTAAAATTTCCAATTCCTGTTCGTACAATGGTTTTTCTCCGTTCTTTTGTTCTAGATACAGTTTACAATATTTTGGGCAAAATGGAAAGGGGGTTTTTATAAAAACTTTTTGTAAAATGCATTGGAGAATGCTTGCATATAGTGGCATTTTTGGTATAATATAGGGTAATATATAAAATGGGGAGTATAAGTATGAAAAACTTGCAGCTTCTCACCTGGCTCACCCAGTTGGGCCTTAGCACCGCAATTCCTCTGGCAGGCTTTGTGCTGCTGGCGGTTTGGATGAAAAACCGGTTCGATTTAGGGAATTGGGTGCTTTTTGTGGGGATCGGGCTGGGACTTTTCTGCGCAATTGACGGGTTCTACAAAAGTCTGAAAGCGCTGGAAAAACTGAGCAAGGATCAAAAGAAGGACAAGCCCCCCGTTTCTTTTACGGAACACGATTGATTGGAGGTCGTCTGTTATGGATATGGGAAAATATGTACTCCGGCAGACGGGCGTCGTCGCGCTGGGAGAGGCCGTTGGCGTGGCGGCAATGATTGGCATTTTTGCGCTGCTGGGCAGCTTTGATACCCGTGTGTTATTGGGTGGTGTTGTAGGCGGCATAGTGGCAATTGCCAATTTCTTTTTTATGGCAATTGGCGTAGGCATTGCTGCTGATAAGGCGGAAAAGCAGAATGTCAAAGGTGGACAGGCTACCATTAAGCTGTCCTATGCCTTACGCATGGCGGGCATGGCCATTGTGCTGTTTGCCTTTGCCAAAAGCGGAATTTGCAATGTAATTGCGTTGGTGGTGCCGCTGATTTTTGTGCGGTTTACGCTAACGCTGCAGGAATTTTTCAGAAGAAAGCCGGGTGAGAAAGCGCAATGAATGTAAATGTATCCGGTGCGTTTGTCTATTTCACCATTCCCATATTCGGCGGAATCCCCATAACCCAGACCACGGTGTCGTCCTTTGTGGTGACAGCGATGCTGGTAATTGCCTGTTTGATGCTGGGAAGGAACCTGCAAAAGCGACCCAGGGGCGCGCAGGTGCTGGTGGAAAAGGGCGTCAGTATGATTTACAATCTGACGGTCAGCGCTATGGGAGAACACAATGTCCACTGGGCGCCCTTTATGGGTACGCTGTTCCTCAGCAGTATCTGCGGAAGCCTCATTGGTATGACAGGCTTCCTGCGGTCGGTGACGGCGGACTTGAGCTGTACCCTTGTGTGGGCAATTATGGTCTCAGTCCTGATTTGGTACAACAACATCAAAAACAACGGCTTTTGGAATTGGCTCAAAGGCTTTTCAGAGCCTATGGCAGTTATGACACCTATGAACATCGTTTCGGAGATTGCCCAGCCCATTTCTATGGCTTTCCGTCATTTCGGCAATGTGGCCGGTGGCGGTGTGATCACTTCCATTCTCTATACAGCTTTTGCTTTGGTGTCCTCGCTGGCGCTAAACTGGATTGCTTCCGTAGGTTGGCTGATGGGTGTGGCGCTGATTGCGGCAGGCATTGTGATTTGGCTTGTGAACAAAAAGAATTTGATCAGAGTCAAGCTACTGGCGGCGTTATCTGCAATGCTGGGCCTGTTTGGTGTTTTGCAGGCCTTGGGTATACTTTCCGATGTGCCGGTGCTGGCGCTGGGTGTGCCGGCAATCCTGAGCATTTATTTTGACGTTTTTTCCGGCTTCGTGCAGGCTTTGGTGTTTACCTTGCTGAGTATGGTCTATATAGCCGGTGCGTGTCCCCCGCCTGCGGAACAGGCAAATTAATTATGTAAACCAATATTAGGAGGAAATGATTATGGAATTCAATGCGTATTTTTTGAAGGCAATGTGTGCAATCGGTGCCGGTCTGTGTATGGGTATCGGCGCAATCGGTCCCGCGTTGGGTGAAGGCAACGCTGTTGGTAAGGCGCTGGAGGGTATGGCCCGTCAGCCTGAGACTGCAGACAATCTGCGTACCAATATGATTCTGGGCTGCGCCATTACCGAGACCACCGGTATCTATTCTCTGCTGATTGCTTTCCTGATTCTGTTTGCTACCAACGTATAAGCTTTTCTGCGGAAAGGATAGGCAGAAAGGAGCAAAACGATGACCTTTGAAAGCTTTATCGGTATCAATCCGTGGACGGCGCTGTTTGTGCTGCTGAACTTTCTTTTGCTGTTTTTTATAGCAAAAAAGTATCTGTTCAAGCCTGTAAAGGATATGATTGACAGCCGCCAGAAGGAGATTGATACCCTGTATAACGAGGCGGAAGCGGCTAAGGCCGGTGCGCTGGAACTGGAGAATCAGTATCGGACGCAGCTTGCCGCTGCCAAGGAAACCAGTGACACACTGGTAAAAGAGGCTATGGCCCGGGGTAAAAACCGGGAGGAGGAGATTGTCCGTCAGGCCAACCAGGAGGCAGATGCCATCCGGGAAAAGGCTGCGCAGGATATCGCCAGAGAAAAGAAAAAGGCGCTGAATGATGCTAAGGACGAAATATCAATCATTGCCCTGGAGATTGCCGGCAAGGTAATTGGCGAGACCATGGACACCCCCCGTCAGCAGGAGCTGGTGGACAAGTTCCTGGCGGAATTGGGTGAGCAGGTATGAGTGAGGCGGCAGGTGTTTACGGGCAGGGACTTTATGCCCTTGCCAAGGAAGAAACGCTGGAAGATGTTATTTTGCAGGAACTTACCGTCCTGAAAACTGCATTTGCAGAGCAGCCGGATTTTCTCAAGCTGTTGGCATCCTCCAATGTGCCCAAGGAAGAACGGCTGGAGATTATCGACGGCAGTTTCCGGGGAAAGGTGCACCCCTATGTGCTGAACTTTTTGAAGCTGCTGACAGAGAAGGGGTACATTACCCGCTTTTTGGATGCCTGCGAGGCATTTCGTGAGCAGTACAATCAGGACAAGGGCATTTTGCAGGTGCGGGCAGTATCGGCAATTGCCTTGACTGACCTCCAAAAGAAGCAGTTGACAGAGAAATTGTCTGCCATCACCGGCAAGAAAATTGACCTTGTATGCAAGGAAGATATGTCAGTGCTGGGCGGTGTGCGGCTTGCCTATAACGGCGTGCAGGTGGACGGCACTGTACAGAGCCGTTTGCAGACGATGGAAAAAGCATTAAAAAATACCGTACTTTGATAAGAGAGTAGGGAAATTATGGAATTAAGACCGGAAGAAATAACGAAAATTATCCGTAGTCAAATTAAAAACTACGAGAATAAATTACAGACCAGCGAAACCGGTACAGTCATTTTGTCCGGTGACGGCATTGCTAAGGTGTCGGGCCTTGACAAGTGTATGGCCGGCGAGCTGGTGGAGTTCCCCAATGGCGCCTACGGTATGGCGCAGAACTTAGAGGAGGATACTGTCTCCATTGTGGTTCTGGGCAGCGACAACGGCATCAAAGAGGGCGACACCGTGAAGCGGACCGGCAAGGTGGTATCCGTGCCGGTGGGCAAGGCTATGATTGGTCGCGTGGTGAATGCTTTGGGCGAGCCTATTGACGGGAAGGGCCCTATTACGGCGGAAAGCTACCGCCCCATTGAGTGTCCGGCACCGGGTATTATTGAAAGAGAACCGGTGAGCCAGCCTTTGCAGACCGGCATTAAGGCGATCGACTCGATGATTCCCATTGGTCGCGGTCAGCGCGAGCTGATTATCGGCGACCGCCAGACCGGTAAGACTACCATCGCCACTGACACCATCCTGAACCAAAAGGGCAAGGATGTAATCTGCATCTATGTGGCTATCGGTCAAAAGCGGTCTACTGTGGCCCAGATTGTGAATACCCTGACCTTGGGCGGTGCAATGGACTACACCATTGTGGTCTCCGCAACAGCCTCGGAGCTGGCTCCTATGCAGTACATTGCCCCTTACACCGGCTGTACTATGGGTGAGCATTTTATGCTGCAGGGCAAGGACGTTTTGGTAATCTACGACGATTTGAGCAAGCATGCGGTGCCCTACCGTGCCATCTCCCTGCTGATTCGCCGGCCTCCCGGACGGGAAGCCTACCCCGGCGATGTCTTCTACCTTCATTCAAGACTCCTGGAGCGGGCAGCCCATATGTCCAAGGCAAACGGCGGCGGCAGCCTGACGGCGCTGCCTATTATTGAGACCCAGGCAGGCGATGTTTCTGCCTACATTCTCATCAATGTGATTTCTATCACCGACGGACAGATCTTCCTGGAAAGTGAATTGTTCAACGCCGGTGTTATGCCTGCGGTCAACCCCGGCATCTCCGTGTCCCGTGTGGGCGGCGCTGCCCAGATTAAGGCTATGAAGCAGGTAGCGGGCAGCTTGAAGCTGCTGTATTCCCAGTATCGGGAGCTGCAGAGCTTTGCCCAGGTCGGCTCTGATTTGGATGCAGACACCAAGGCCCGGCTTGCCTTGGGTGAGCGGATTGTGGCAGTGTTGAAGCAAAAGAACAATGCCCCCGTAGAGGTGGCCCATCAGGTGTGCATTTTGTACGCCGTGGTCAAGGGCTATCTGGGGAATTTGGAAGTGAGCAAAATCCCCGAGTTTGAGCGGCGGCTGCAGGAATTTATGGAGACTCGTTATGAGGATGTTTTGACCGCGATTGGTACCACCGGCAAGCTGGAATCTGCCACCGAGGACAGATTGAAGGAAGCCCTGACGGAGCTTCTGGCAGAAATGGGTGGCTGATATGGCTGGGATTTCTACCAAGGAAATTAAAACCCGCATCCGCAGCATGGAATCCACCCGGCAGATCACCAAGGCAATGGAAATGGTTGCCAGCGCCAAGCTGCGGAAGGCCCAGAATAGGGCGCTTTCTTGCAGACCCTACTTTGAAACGCTGTATAATACCATTTGGGATATTGTAGAGTCCAACAGGGAAATGACCTCCCCCTACCTGTCGAAAAGACAGGGCAATAAGGCAGTCTTTGTGCTGATTTCCGGTGACCGGGGATTGGCAGGCGGCTATAACAGCAATGTTTTGAAGCTGCTGTTGGGGGAAGCTGAGGGAAAAGAAATGACTGTCCTGCCTATGGGCAAAAAGGGCGCGGATTACCTAAAATCCCACGGCATTTCCTCCCTGACGGAATCCTATACCCACGCGGAAACTGTATCCATCGGCGATTGCTTTTCTGTGGCAAAGCAGCTATGCAAAGGCTATTTGAAGGGCGAATTTGACGCAGTTTATGTGGTGTATACCCAGTTCCGGTCTGTCCTTTCTCAGACACCGGAGTGTCTGCAGCTTTTGCCCTTACAGAAAGATAAGGAGCAGGTAGGCAAAGGCGGTCAGGAGATTGTGTACGAGCCGTACAGTGAAACGGTGTTTCAAACCATTGTGCCGGAATATTTGGGCGGCGTGCTTTATGGTGCTCTGTGCGAAAGCCGCGCTTCCGAGCAGGCGGCTCGCCGTACTGCTATGGATGCGGCAACCCAAAATGCACAGGAAATGATTGACGGGCTGAGCTTGCAGTTCAATCGGGCCCGTCAGGCAGCGATTACCCAGGAGATTACGGAAATCGTTGCCGGCTCACAATGATACCCATTGAAGGAGTTGAAAAAATGGCTAACAAATTAGGAACAGTCGTCCAGATTATGGGCCCTGTTTTGGATATTCGTTTTGATGAGGACAGCCTGCCGGAGCTGTTGCAGGCAATTTCCGTCAAAAACGGAGAGAATACAATTATTGCAGAGGTTGCCCAGCATATCGGTGACAATGTGGTGCGCTGTATCGCTATGAGCTCCACCGATGGCCTTGCCCGTGGCGCAAAGGCGGAAAATACCGGCGCGGCTATTTCTGTGCCGGTAGGTGAAGGGTGCCTCGGCAGAGTGTTTAACCTGCTGGGTCAGCCTATTGACGGAGGCGCACCTGTAGCAACCCAGGAGCGGTGGCCCATTCACCGCAGCGCTCCTGCTTATGAGGAACAGGAGACTTCTACCGAGATTCTGGAAACCGGCATTAAGGTTATTGACCTGATTTGCCCCTATGCCAAGGGCGGTAAAATCGGTCTGTTCGGCGGCGCAGGTGTTGGCAAGACTGTGCTGACTCAGGAGCTGATTTACAACATCGCTACCGAGCATACCGGATACTCTGTGTTCACCGGTGTTGGTGAGCGTACCCGTGAGGGTAACGACCTGTATCTGGAAATGACCGAGTCCGGCGTTATCAAGAAGACTGCCATGGTCTTCGGTCAGATGAATGAGCCCCCCGGAGCCCGTATGCGGGTAGGTCTGTCGGGACTGACAATGGCGGAATACTTCCGCGATGTGAAGCATCAAGATGTGCTGCTGTTTATCGACAACATTTTCCGTTTCACCCAGGCAGGTTCCGAGGTTTCCGCGCTGCTGGGCCGTATGCCCTCCGCCGTTGGCTATCAGCCGACTCTGGCAACGGAAATGGGCGCCCTTCAGGAGCGTATTACTTCCACCAAGAACGGCTCTATCACCTCCGTGCAGGCGGTGTATGTGCCTGCTGACGACTACACCGACCCTGCGCCTGCCACTACCTTTGCCCACTTGGATGCAACCACTGCATTGGACAGAGGTATCGCATCTCTGGGTATTTACCCCGCAGTTGTCCCCTTGAACTCCACCTCCCGGATTCTGTCCCCCGAGGATGTGGGCCAGGAGCATTATGAAGTGGCCCGTGGTGTGCAGCAGATTTTGCAGCGGTACAAGGAGCTGCAGGATATTATCGCCATTATGGGTATGGACGAACTAAGTGAAGAAGACAAGCTGACGGTCAGCAGGGCCAGAAAGGTCCAGCGGTTCCTGTCCCAGCCCTTTGCTGTGGCGGAGCAGTTTACCGGTTACGAGGGTAAATATGTGCCTCTGAAGGAAACAGTCCGCGGCTTTAAGGAAATTATCGAAGGTAAGCACGACCAGATTCCCGAGTCCTGCTTCCTGTATGCCGGCACCATTGACGATGTGGTCGCCAAGTGGAAAGGGCAAGGCTGATGAACACCTTTTCTTTGACCATCGTAACCCCTGATGGTGTGCAGTTTGACGGGCAGGCGGAGGAGCTGGTGGTGAGAACCACCACCGGAGATATGGGGATTTTAGCAGGTCATATCAACTGCGTTGCGCCCCTGGGTATGGGTATGGCAACGGTGCTTGCCGATGGACAGAAGCGCTACGGCGCCTGTATCGGCGGTATGGTTTCCGTGCTAAACGGACAGGTGAAGCTGGTGCCTACCACCTTTGAGTGGGCAGACAAAATAGACCTGCTCCGGGCCAAAGCCTCCGGACAGCGCGCTCAGGATATATTGGCGGATAAAACCTCTACGGATACGGATTTGCGTCTTGCGGAAGCCAGGCTGAAGCGGGCGCTGATTCGTCAGAGTGTGGCCCAATATAAATAAAATTGGCCCGTTTGCAGAAAAGGCAAACGGGTCACTATTTTACAGCCGGATTGCAACAGGGGATTTCAGAGTCATAGAATCTGGGGTGACGGCGCAATCCATAGCAAGTACATTTACACCCGCTGCAGCAGCCTCTCGAAGAGCCTTGCCGAATTCTGGGTCGGTGGTGTCGTTAGGGTGCAGATACTTCACATCGGTCATCTGAATGACAAACAAAACATAGGCCCCGTAGCCATTTTTTGCCAACTGCGTCAGTTCTCGCAAGTGCCTAGTACCCCGGATTGTGGGTGCATCGGGAAAGGCGCAGACTCCATCCGTCTCCAAGGTGACACCCTTGACTTCCAAAAAGCAGGGAACACCGTTTTCAGTAAAGGAAAAGTCAAAACGGGAATCCCCGTGGCGGCTTTCGGGGCGGAGATTATCAATTTTACCGAGCCCACCCTGCTCCAGCCATTCCTTAGCTGCTGTATTGGGGGCCTGGGAGTCCATATTGATGAGCCGGCTACCCTTCTCTACCGCAATCAGGTCATAGGCGGTTTTGCGGGCAGGATTATTACTCTTTTCGCACCAGACCTGTGCCCCCTTAGGGAGTAATTCCCGACAGCGGCCGGTGTTTTTTACGTGGCAGATTTCCTCTTTGCCGGCAATCTCGATGTGAGCAATAAACCGGTTGGGCCGGTTGAGAAACACCCCGGGAACAATGTTTTTGTAATGCATTTGTGGGTCACCTCTTTTCTTTAGAATAGCAGATTTTTGCCGTGTTGCCAAGGGAAAGGTGTTGACTTTTCCTGAAATTGTGCTATAATTCAATACGTTCCACTTTGGAGGCTTAGCTCAGCTGGTTAGAGCGCCTGCTTCACACGCAGGAGGTCGATGGTTCGAGTCCATTAGTCTCCACCAAAAAAGAAAGACACCCTTTTGGGTGTCTTTCTTTTTTTGTTTTCGACTATGGACTCGGACCCATTACAGTGGAAGTGTCCGATGGACAATTCCTGCCACCAGTGCGAACGCTGGTGGCTACAATTATTTTCTGCCATCGGCAGAAAATGTAAATCGGGTCCTTAGTCTCCACATATGGTTTTTCCGCAGAAAAGCGAGTCCATTCGTCTCTGCTTAAAAGATGCTCCCCACCTATTTGGGTGGGGAGCATCTTGGTTTCAAAACTTGTTTGGCATTATCCGTTGGTCAGGTTGCCGTCGCCCCATACGGGAATGGTCTCCCCTAAATAGGTGGGCTTGGGCTTGAAAACCCCGGTAAAAAAATCCTTGTTTCGGGCGAGGATTTCCCGGACATCCCGGTAAAACTGACCGCCGTAGCTGCGTAAATCTGCGGATACTCCATAGGCCTCTACCCCCAAAGCCTTGGCAATATGCAGGGCCCGGTGGAGATGATATTCCTGGGTGACAATAATGATTTTCCTGGCTTGGAAGATGTCTCTTGCCCGATAGATACTTTCGTATGTAGAAAAACCTGCGTGGTCCATAAAAATATCCTCGGAGGGAACACCGACATCCATTGCATACCTCCTCATAGTGTTCACTTCGTCGTAGCTTTCCTGTCCGTGATCGCCGCTCATAAGTAACTTGGGGGCAGTTTTGGAATTGTAAAGGGTGATGGCCTGCCTTAACCGGTCTTCCAGCATAGCGCTGGGGGTACCGTCGGGGCGGACACCGCAGCCGAGGACCAAAATACAGTCCACATTCTGTAGTTGGGCTGCCTGATCAATGGATAGAATTTTCTTCTTGGTGGACAGCGCCACATAGCCGTTAATGGAAAGGGCGAGAATCAGGAAAAAGTTTTCCACAGCCAGCAAAATCAGCAAAATCTTCTTCCAAAGCTTCACAGTTCCACCTCATTTCTGGTTAATTTTTATTATTTTACCATAAAAAAGTTGAAAGTGCAAGTTTAAAAGGTTGGGAAAATGTTGGGAAGATTTTTCTGTTTTTATGTGATATGATGTTAGTGCCTAAAGTAGACAACAGGAAAAAGCGGAGCGCAAGGATGAGTTCTTGCGCTCCGTTTTTATGAAAAGGAGGAGATGCGAGGGGAGTATGGCAGGGAAGACAATTTCCCCCAAACAGATTTTGCAGGAGCTGGCGGCCATTGCCTTTGCCAGAGTGCCGGAGTGCATGGAGCTTACAGGCAACGAAGTGCGGCTAAAGGAACGGCTGAAGCCTGCTCAGCGAGCAGCCATTGCCGCCATCGAGAAAAGCAGCACCGGTATCAAGGTGAAATTCTATGACAAAATGAAGGCCTTGGAGCTGCTGGGCAAGCATTACGGTCTGTTTGAGGGGAAAGAGAGTACGGAAGAAAGTGATAACAATCTACTGGAGGCAATTTTGCAGGCAACCCGGCAGGAGGTGGATACCTATGATGTATCAGAGCTTCAGTAAGCGGCAAATGCTGGCCATGACCTGGTGGAACAGACCCGGTCTGCAGAATTATGAAGGCATTATCTGCGACGGGGCAATCCGGTCCGGCAAGACCTTGAGTATGGTGACGGGATTTTTCCTATGGAGTATGGCCAGCTTCCATGGCTGCGCCTTTGCCCTGTGCGGCAGAACTGTGGGCGCGCTGCGGCGGAATATCATAAACAATCTTCAAGCCTGGCTGGGAGATGCGGTGGAGATCCGGGAAAACCGCAGTGAGAACAAGCTGACGGTGTCCGACAAAAAGGGTCGACGCAATACCTATTATCTTTTTGGTGGTCAGGACGAAAGCTCTTACAAGCTGATTCAGGGCATCACCTTGGCAGGTGTATTGCTGGACGAAGCTGCGCTGATGCCCCGTTCCTTTGTGGAGCAGGCCTGCGCCCGATGCTCAATAACTGGGTCCAAGCTGTGGTTTAACTGCAATCCGGAAGGGCCGGAGCATTGGCTCTATAAGGAATGGATTCAGAAAGCCGGTCAAAAGAATCTGCTGCGTCTGCACTTTACCATGGCGGATAACCCGGCCTTGGACCCGACGATCCGCAAGCGGTATGAAGCGATGTACACCGGTGTGTTTTACCGGCGCTACATACTGGGACAGTGGTGTATGGCGGAGGGTCTGGTGTATGATTTCAAGCCGGACAAGCACATCACCCGAGCGGTACCGGAATATGGCCGGTACTACATCTCCGTGGACTACGGTACTTGCAACCCCTTTTCTGCGGGCCTTTGGTGTGTGGCAGAGGGGAAAGCGGTGCGCATCCGGGAATTCTATCACAGTGGACGGGACAGCGGTAAGCAGTACACTGATGAGCAATACCATAAGGCATTGGTGGATTTGGCTGGAAGCCTACCGGTGGAAACCGTGGTAGTTGATCCCTCGGCGACATCCTTTATCGCTACGATCCGTGCTCACGGGAGGTTCTCTGTGCGGAAGGCACGAAACGAGGTGCTCAACGGCATCCGCTTGGTGGCTACCCTTTTACAAGAAGGTGTGTTGCAATTTACCCCGGACTGCAAGGATACCCTGCGGGAATTTTCCCTGTATCGCTGGGAAGAAAACGGGGAAACAGATCGGGTCTGCAAGGAAAATGATCACGCAATGGACGATATTCGCTATTTTTGCGCCACCGTACTGCGCAGAGAAATGCGAAGAAAAAAGGAGTAAATAAAATGAAAAAATGGCTACAAAATCACTTTTTGCCCATGTGGGCAAAACAGACTCTCCTTTGGGAGAAGAATCAACTGGAACGGGAAAATTTTATCCTCCGGCAGGAAATCGATAGGCTGCAGGCCTACATCGACGGTGTAAAAACCGGCATTCGGGCCGGGAAACGGGTCAACATCATGGGTCGGGGAGGAGAAGCATGAGCGTTTACAACTACGAGCAGGCCTTTGGTGCGTGGGACAGAACCAGCACCCCGATGCGCAAGGCCATTGACCGCTGGTTTTCTATGTATTATGACTCTGCAGAGGATAAAACCTCTGATGCCTGCCAGCGGATTCCCTATACCGTAGTAAACAAATTGGTGAAATCCGTATTCGGGGAGTATCAGGCAAAGGCCGGTACATCCTTCGGGCAAAGCATTTTACAGATCCTTGACGAAAAGAAACGGCTTGCTCTCCAGCTGGCGCTGGTGGGCGGTACTTGTTACATCAAACCCTGCCCTGTTGGAGCAGGTTTTTCTTTTACCCTTGTGCCCAGAAATCAAATTCTGATTTTCGGTCGGGATGGAAACGGCAAGCCCACAGATGTGGGTTTGGTGGAAAAGCGGGTGGAGGACAACTATTTCTACACCCTGCTGGAACGGCGCAAAATGGACGCCAATGGATATCTTACCATTTCCTATCAGCTTTATCGCAGTCGGGACGGACAGAATTTGGGCGCAGAGATTCCGCTGAAGAATGTGCCTGCCTATGCCCATCTGGCGGAGAGCTATTGCTTCCGAAAGCCTGTTGGCTCAGTGGGTTTGACGGAGGTAAAGCTGCCCATTCTCAACTGCGTAGACGGCTCCCATGATGGGGTTTCTGTCTATGCTGCTGCAGAAGGGCTGATTCGCAACATCAACCGAAATGAGGCCCAGTTGAACGGGGAATTCTCCCGTGGTGAGAGCCGGATTATCGCATCCAAGGACCTGCTGGACGGCCAGTTGGGCCTGCAGGACCATCTGTTTGTGGGTCTGGATGAGGACCCGGAACGGGTGGGACTGACCATCTTTTCTCCAAACCTGCGGGAGGAGGCCTATATTGCTCGGAAGCAGGAATATTTGCGGGATGTGGAAAGCCTCATCGGTCTCAGACGAGGTATGTTGTCGGATGCCAATGTGCAAGAGCGGACCGCTACGGAAATCACCGCCAGTGCAGCGGAGTTCTCCCTCACTGTGCTGGAATTTCAGGTGATGTGGCAGCAGGCACTAAAGGATCTGATAGCTCTGTGTGAGATTTTGGCGGAGTTATATGGGTTTGCCGCTTGTGATGCCGGTGAAGTGACTGTGGACTGGGGCAACGGCACATTGTATGACCAGGAGAAAATCTGGGCGGACTATATGGAAATGGTAGACAAGGGTATTTTGAAACCCGAAGTGGCGCTGGCGTGGCGATTTGGCCTTGCCGGCGAGCAGGAGCAGGCAATCAGAGAAAAGCTGATGCCGGGTTAAGGTGATGAAGGCGGCCGCAGGGTCGCTTTTTTCATAAATGTTTGGGATGCAACCCCGTAAAAAGCGTAAAAGGAAAGGAGAAAGTATGAAACGAGAATTTTTGCAAGGTCTTAAGGTGGGGGAAACACCCCTGCCTAAAGAGGTAATCGATGCCATTATGGCGGAGAACGGACGGGATATTGAAAGTGTGAAGGCCCGCTATGCCGACTATGATGCGCTGAAAGAGCAGCTGGCCCAGGCGGAAACGGACATATCCAAATCCTGGGAGGAAAAGCTGAACCAGCAGGTGGACACCCACAGACGGGAAATGTCTGATTTAATTTTCAGCCACAATCTGGACAAAGCAATCCTCTCAGCCAAGGGCCGCAACGCCAAGGCCATCACCGCCCTGTTGGACATTGATACCCTCAAGGCCAGCGAAAATCAGACGGCCGACCTGGAGGTGGCGCTGCAAAATTTGAAACAGGACTGCAGCTATCTCTTCCAATCGGAAACCCCGCCCCCTTACGCAAGGGGCACCGGCGCGAATCAACCGGAAGTAAACAAAAGTCCTGCTACTTTAGCAGGCGCACTCTTAGAAAAATTTGAAAGGAAGTAATAAATTATGGCAATTACACTCGCAGAAGCAAAGGTCGGTATGGCCGACAAGGTAGATCAGCAGATCGTTGATATGTTCCGTCGCAGCTCCCTGCTGCTGGACAATATGGTATTCGACAATGTGATTTCTCCCGGTACCGGTGGCAGCACTCTGACCTACGGCTACATTCAGCTGAAGTCCCCCGCAACCGCAGCCACCCGTACCGTGGGCAGCGAATATGTCCCCGGTGAGGCAAAGAAGGAGAAGAAGACTGCCAATGCTATCATTATGGGCGGCGCTTTCCAGATGGACCGCGTGATCCAGAATACTGCCGGCGCTGCCAATGAGATGGCCTTCCAGGCCGAGCAGAAGATTAAGGCAACTGCCAACTATTTCCACAATCTGGTGATTAACGGCACCGGTGAAAATGAGGGCGAAGGCTACATCACCGGCACCTTCGACGGCCTGAAGAAGCTGCTGACCGGCACTGCCAACGAGATTACCAGCAAGGTAAGCCTGAAGACCTCCACCGAGCTGGACGAAAACTACAACGCATTTTTGGACGAAATGGACAGCTTTATCAGCACTTTGGACGGCACTCCCTCTATGCTGCTGATGAACAGAGCAATGCTGGTAAAGCTCCGCTCCATCGCCCGTCGTGCCGGTTACTATGAGCGCAGCCAGGACGACTTTGGCCGTACCGTAGAGACCTATGCCGGTGTGCCCATGGTGGATATGGGTCAGTATTTTAACGGCACTACCGTTGAGGATGTGGTGGCTACCGAGGGTGGCAAGACTGCTATCTATGCAGTATCTCTGGGCCTGGACGGCTTCCACGGTATCTCCCCCATGGGTGACGGCGTGGTTCAGTCCTACCTGCCCGACCTGAATGCCCCCGGCGCTGTGAAGACCGGTGAGGTGGAACTGGTTGCAGGTGTTGTTCTGAAGAACACCCTGAAGGCTGCTGTGCTGAAGGATATCGCCATCGCTGCCGAATAATACCGGAGGCGCTGCCTATGGTAAGATATGAGTTTTATGTAAACCAATACTTGGGCAGCCTCATACCGGAGAAGGCATTCTCCGGTATGGCAGCTCAGGCAGAGCAGGTACTGAATCGCTTTCAGCAGGCCTACCGGGTGGAGTCCTCCGGTCGGGAGGCAGAGTCTATGGCCATCTGCGCCATGGCGGAAAGCCTTTGGCAGAACCGGAATAAGGGGATTGCCTCGGCCAATATCGGCAGTGTATCTGTGCGGTATGAGACAGACAAAAGCGCCCTGCGCAGAGAGCTATTTGATAAGGCCTGCATATACCTTGATATCTATCGGGGGGTGGGGTAATGCCTGCGACGGCTTTCAAAAAACTGAAGGCATGGCTTGCCACTTACCCACGGTGGGAGGATTGTCCAGCGAATTTCTGTCTGCTGCCCAAGTCCGTGGAAGAAACCTCCCGGCAGGCAGATGTGCTGGGTAACAATCTGGTGGGCTATCGGTATGCGGTCACCCTGTATTGGCAGATGGCAGGACAGGGTGACGAGGAAGAAGACGCCTGTCGCCTGCTGGATTTCCAGAATTGGGTCCGGGAGCAAAGCGTTTTGGGCCTTGCGCCCGAGTTGGGAGATATGCCTGCTTTGGAACGGATTCGGGCAGAAAAAGGTGGCTTTACCCCAGGCGCGCAGATCGTAACCTACACCGTTTCGCTGGTTGCGGATTTTGTGAAGGCATACGATGTGAATTGACGATGGCCAAAAAGGGGAGGGGGAAACCCCTCCCTGAAACCAAGAAAGGATTTGATTATGGAGAAAATTTCATTTGACAGCGGCGCAAAAGGGGATGTGTCCCTTGTCTCTGTTCAGGAGGCGCTGGACCGCCAAACCGCTGCCATTTTTGCCATGCTGGAGGCCCAGCGGGAGATTCTCCAGGCAGTGCGGGAGATTCAGATCGGCGATGATATCATCGGTACTGCTATGTCCCGTTATCAGCAGAAATGGGCAGTGGTGAACGGAGGTTTGGAATGAGAAAGACGACGGATTTGTTTTTGATTGACGGGCAGCCTATGCTGGCGCCTGATGAAAATATGGAGATATCTATGGAGGATGTGGATGCTGCCGATTCCTGTCGGGACGAAAGCGGATTTCTGCACCGATTCATAGTGCGGCAGGGCGTAGGGAAATGGCTGTTTTCCTATGCTTACCTCACCGGGGAGGAGTATGCCTATATGGAGAGCCTGTTCGCAGGCAAGGCTACTTTCCGGTTTACTTATCCTGATTGTGCCGTAGGCGGTGAGCCTAAGGTAATGACCGCCTATCGCAAGCAACACGGGATTTTATGGCAGTCGGCAGCCACCGGCCAGTTCCGTGACTATCAATTTAGCATTACAGGCTGTTAGGAGGTGACAGGTTGCTGAAGAATATAATCGTCCTTCCCGACGGTACGGAGATTTTCTCCGGTGAGGGAACGGTAAATGCCTTGCAAAGTGTCACTTTGACCCAGCAGGTCAATAGCGGTACGGAGCTGACGCTGGGCTCAGTCTGCGCCAATATGCTGGAAGCCACAATCATTACACCGGCGGGCGGCCTGACTGTTGCCCCCGGCGCAGAGCTGACCTTGTATAAGGTGGCTGATGATGGTACACGGATCAAAATGGGTCTTTTCACTGCGGAGAAGCCTACCCGTCCCAGCGTCAACCTGTACAAAATCACAGCCTATGACCGGATCAGCTGGCTGGACAGGGATTTGACCGAATGGCTGATCGGTTTGAACGAATGGCCCTATACACTGCATACCTTCGCGCAGATGGTGTGCGCAGCCTGTAATTTGACCTTAGTGAACGAAACCATTCCCAACGGGGATTGGCAAATTCAGAAATTCCTTGCGGGGGGTATTACAGGACGGCAGCTGATGCAGTGGGTGGGACAGGCCTGCGGTCGGTTTGTCAGAGCGACGGTAGAGGGACAGATAGAACTTGCCTGGTATACCCCCAAGGACATTACCTTGGCGCCCGGAGGCAATCTGCCGGTTTTAGCTGCCCAAATAGCCGATTATAGGGTGGCGCCTATTGATAAAGTGCAGATTCGTCTAACGGAGAAGGATGTGGGCGCTGTCTATGGTACAGGCAGTAACGGATACAGGATTACAGGCAATTTCCTGCTGACCACGGATACCTTAGAGCCTCTGCAGGCAGTGGCGCAGACGCTGTATGACACCCTGCAGACAGCGGTTTACACCCCTTGCAAAGTGAAAATTCCGGCAAACACGGAAATCTGCCCGGGAGATATTTTGTCTGTGTCTGACAGAAATGGAAAAACGGTATCCGTTTATGTTATGAAAAAGGTGCAGACCGGCCCGGTGGAAACCTTGGAATGTACCGGCAGCCCCTTTCGTGACTCCGTATCTGCTACCAACAGCACCAAGCTGACAGCCCTTTCCGGCAGCGTTTTAGAACTGCAAATGAGTATGGAGGGACTGCGGGCAGAGAATCAACACGCCGACGGCCGGACAACCGCGCTGGAACTAACTGTGGAGGGCTTGAAAACGGATGTGTGCAACCACAGTGGGGAATTGGAGAATATAACCTCCAGAATGACCTCCGTAGAGCAGACGGCAGAGGGGTTGTCCGTGGAGGTGCAGACAGTGAAAACCGACGGCGTTACCAAAGTCAGCACCACCACCGGCTATACCTTTGATGAGACGGGTATGACGGTGGAAAAGAGCGGCCGGGAGATTAAAACCCAGATTACCGAGGATGGCATGAGGGTTTATAAGAATAAAAAAGCGGTGCTGACTGCCAGCAGCGAAGGGGTAGATGCGGTGGATTTGCACGCATCCACCTATCTGGCGGTGGGCGGCAGAAGTCGGTTTGAAAACTATGGCAAAGACCGCACCGGCTGCTTTTGGATAGGAGGATAAAATGGCACTACAAACAAAAAGTCTTTCCACAGGTGATTACGGCTGGCAATCCTGGTCCAACGGCTATGTAATCTCGTTGACACTGACGGAGGAATCAACGGATATTGCCTCCAACACATCGTTGGTGTCCTACCTGTTTACTATCAGCAATACCAATAACAACCGATTTACCGACAACAATAACAGTTGGCGTATATCCATTGGCGGACAGGAAATTTTAATTAACAATTTTAACTTTAATCTGGGGTCAAACTACACCACCCAGACCATTGCGTCGGGACAGGTGACAGTGGCGCACAATGCTGACGGCACTTTGCAGATGCCCTACAATGTGTCCATTCCCAACATTCAGTCGTGGAACCGATACGGTCCGCCGGCTATGTCACTGGCCGGTGTGTGGGACTTGACGGCAATTCCCCAGGCTTCCGGTATCTCCTGCCCGGTGGGAACAATCGGCAAGCCGGTTACTGTATCCGTTCAGAAAGCCGGTGAAGGACTCAGCCATACGATTTTATATTATTTTGGTGTTCTCGGCGGTACAGTTGCGGAGGGCGTGCAACAAAGTGCGGTCCAGTGGACAATCCCCAAAGCCTTCTACACCCAAATTGCCAATGCAAAGCGGGGAGAAGGCACTTTGATTTGCAATACCTATAGCGGAAATGTCCTCGTAGGCCAGTCGTCCTGTCGGTTCTATGCAGATATCGATGAGGGGGATTGTCAGCCAATCATCTCTCCGCAGGTAGTAGATGTAAATCCGGCCACAACGGCGCTCACTGGCGACGGTAGTATTCTTGTAAGGTACTACAGCGATGCCTCTGTCAGCGGAGGCTGTTCCCCGAAAAACAGCGCCTGGATTGCGGATTATGAAATGACCCATAACGGCAAGGTCTACACCGACGACACCGTAATACTGCAGGGCGTGGAAAGCGGACAATTTGCGTTCACCGCCACGGACAGCAGAGGCATTACCGGCCGTCTGCTGGTGGAAAAACCGGTGATTCCCTATGTGAAGCTGACCTGTAATCTGGAAAACAACAAGCCGGACGCAGAGGGAAATATGTCTATTTCCGTGTTCGGTAATTATTTTGCCGGCTCTTTTGGCGCTGTAGAGAATACGCTGACCGTCCAGTACCGCTATAAGGTCAAAGGCACAAGCTGGCCGGATACCGAGGACCAGTGGCAGGAGGCAGAGCCTGTGATTTCAGAAAACGGCTATACCGCCCAGGCGATGTTAACCGGGCTGAACTACCAGAAGGCCTACACCTTTCAGGCCCGGGCGGTGGATAAACTGGCGGTGGCAAATTCTGCGGAGTATGCTGCAAGAGCCACACCCATATTCGATTGGGGAGAACAGGACTTTGCTATTCACGGAGATTTACAGGTGGACGGAAGGATTTCCATTGATAGTGTCCCCGTGCTGAATACCTCTTGTGTACAGACCTACTGCTGGCAGACCAACGGCGGCGTGTCTATACAAAGCGTTGCGGATTTTATAGCTACCTGCAAGAGAGATTGCGCATTTATTGTTATGATACAGGGAACGGCATACCCCTTTGTGGGTATGGCAGTGGGGGCGGTTACCTCGAACGGTCAGTTTGGGGCATTTACCCTCTATGACTATCACTATGGTGTAAGATCTTGTCGTCTGTCTGAAGGCAATATTTATGAACTTTAAGAATACAAAGGAGGAAAAGAAATGTACAGAGGAACAACCCCCACCATGACCTTCACCTTGCCCTTTGATACCGGTGGCATTACCGCGCTGAACCTGTGCTTTGTCCAGCAGGGAGAGATTGTTTTGGAGAAGGGCATGACGGATTGCGTTTTGGAGAAGAACAACCTGCTGGTCAGCCTGACAGAGCAGGAAACGCTGCTGTTTGAGGCAGACAAAGGAATGGTGGAGATGCAGCTGCGGATTGGCTGCGGTGATACCCGTATGGCTTCTCACATTATGCGTGTTTCCGTTGAGAAAATTTTGAAGGACGGGTGTTTGGAATGAAAATGAATGTGACATTTGCCCAGACTGATATGGAAATCCGCCCGGCATTTGATGCAGTCGTTCAGCCGGGCAGTGGCGGCAACGGTGTGGTTTTCGTTCCCTATGTATCAGGGGCCGGAATCCTAAGCTGGACCAACAACGGGAATCTGCCCAACCCGGAGCCTGTCAACATTAAGGGCAAAGATGGTTACACCCCTGTCAGGGGGACAGACTACTGGACGGAGGCAGACAAAGCTGAAATGGTAGCCAATGTGATTTCTGTCCTGCCTGTCTATAACGGTGAGGTGGTCTAATGAATACACAGGTTGAAATTAAGAAAACTGGCACAACTACCCTTTCCACTGCAGGAAAGTATTGCGACAGAAATATTGATGTGAATGTGAATGTTCCCGATGCAGAGGCTTTGGTACAGGGGACAATCGAGGGCGAGTTTGTCAGCGACAAAATGGCCAGTGTAAGAGATGGTGCTTTTTGTTCGTGCGTAAATTTATCCAGGGTATCATTACCAAATTGTACAAGTATTGGTGCAGCAGCTTTTAGAAACTGTTCTGCTTTAGAAAGTGTAAATCTGCCAAGTTGTGTATCCTTTACTGCATTTGATGATGAATACGGAGGTTTTTTCAGGGATTCAAAAAACTTGAAATCAATAAACATACCAAATCTAACCACCATTGAAGATGCCAGACGAACTTTTAATTTTTGTTCTTTACAGGAATTCAATGCACCAAATCTTACTTCTCTAATAAATACCTCAACAATGTTCTCATACTGCACAAAAATAAGAAAGATAAATTTTCCTAAACTTGGTGGAATGACAATAAGCGCAAACACATTCCCTAATTGCTATGTGTTAGACACATTGATTTTGGGAGGCAGCGAATTAAACCCACTGGAAAACGTCAATGCGTTTAAGAGTACCCCTATTGAAAAAGGGACTGGATATGTCTATGTTCCAGATGATTTGGTAGACACCTATAAAACCGCAACCAACTGGGCTGCCTTTGCAGACCAAATCAAGCCGGTTTCTGAATTGGAGGAATAAAATGATTGTTGAAGAAAAATTAAATGAGCGACTTGTCAGGCATTACTCCGATAGGGGTGTAAAGCTGAAGCAGGTGGAAACGGGTCTTGTCTATGATGAGGCAATCGACCTTGTACCCTGTGAATTTACCTATGAGGAAACCGAAGAGAGAATGCATATCGAGGAGGAATAAGTTGTGGCTATAAAAACCTATATAAAGGGCGATAACCAGAAAATCGCCACCAATTTCCGCGCAAGAGAGTTCGATTGTCAAGGAACAGGCTGTTGTTCTGCAACCCCTGTTGATGAAAAGCTGGTGCAGTATCTCCAGCAGATCCGCGACCACTTTGGAAAGCCGGTGTATCTGACAGCCTACCGCTGCAAGACCCACAATGCCCGCACCCCCAATGCGGCGTCCAACAGCTATCATATCTATGGAATGGCAGCGGATTTCCATATTGACAGTGTTGCCCCTGCAGAAATTGCAAAGTACGCAGAGAGCATTGGTGTGAAGGGCATTGGTTTGTACGATACCTTCGTACATATCGATACCAGAGAGAGCAAATCTTTCTGGTACGGCCACGCACAGCAGCGGCGTACAACCTTTGGCGGTGCGCCCAAGGAAGAGGCCTATACGCTGGAGCAGTTCGTCCGGGATGTACAGAGAACCTGCGGCGCCACCGTGGACGGTGTTGCCGGCCCCGAAACCATTGGTAATACCGTCACGGTATCCGCCCGTATCAACAGAATGCACCCGGTAGTGGTGTTTGTGCAGAAACGGCTTGCGGCCTTGGGGTATACCCAAGTGGGGCAGGCTGACGGTGTGGCAGGTCCAAAATTCACGACAGCTGTGCAGGCTTTTCAAGAGGACAATCACTGTGTAGCAGACGGAGAAATCACCGCCCGCAACAAAACCTGGCGGAAATTGCTGGATATGGAGTAGGAGGTGCGTGGATGAGCGAAGCGATTGTCGTGGCCTTGATTACCGGCGGATTGTCTCTTGGCGGTGTGGTGGTTACCTGCATCGCCACGGCGAAAAAGAATGAAGCCGCCCTGCGGGTATCCCAGGCGGTCACCGATACCAAAATTGACGAACTGACCCGGGAGGTCCGGGAGCATAACGGCTTTGCCCGGCGGATGCCGGTGGTAGAGGAACAAATCAAAGTCATCAACCACAGGCTGACAGACTTGGAAAAGGAGAGATAAGCGGTATGAACAGTATTGTACAAAAGTTGGGTGATTTACTGAAGGTGAAGACCCTTGTGACTTTTGCGGTGGTGGCGGTATTTGCCGTGTTGGCCCTGCAAGGGAAAATTCAGCCGGACAATGTGATGATTGTGGTGTCAATGGTAGTGTCCTTCTACTTCGGCACCCAGCACGAAAGAGGTAATGTTACCCAGTGAGAAAAGCCCCGACTCCTATGGAGTCGGGGCTTGTTTTTATAGTTCCAGAGATTCTGCTATATGGGCAATAAATTCTTTGTTGGTGGGACAGGGAATCTCGCCGCTTGGGTCTGCCGGGAAGAATTTGGT
>JAZOWQ010000132.1:0-7855 GCA_045659325.1 Faecousia sp.
ATTTGTTTGGATTTTTCGCTATGCGAAAAATTAAGGTTTCGCTGCGACCAGCTAGAGTGTGGAACGCTCATCCGCGATGCATGGATATGTTAAAATCCCTCCCCCTAAATACCAAGCCAAATAAAAACACCACCCAAAAGGGTGGTGTTTTTATTTGGCGGAGAAGGAGGGATTTGAACCCTCGATACCCTTTTGGGGTATACACGATTTCCAATCGTGCGCGCTCGGCCAGCTACGCGACTTCTCCATAATGACCGCGATTGCAGTCGGCCTGTGTATAATACTCTATTTGATTCCGTTTGTCAACCCCTAATTTTACAGAAAACGCAGTATACATAGGAAATATCAGTTGACATTGCTTATGATTACAGATATAATGTTAAAGCTAATTGAAATGCTAGTGTAGCACAGTCGGTAGTGCATCTCACTCGTAATGAGAAGGTCGCCTGTTCGAGTCAGGTCACTAGCTCCAATAAAATCCTCACCTCACCGGGGTGAGGATTTTATTATAGGTGACCTGATTCGAAGAACTAAATGCAACAGTCCGGTGGACTGCTGCCGGCGAGGGCTCGACGGAGCCGAACCTTGGTTTTTCGCATAATGAAAAATGCAAACGAGTCAGGTCGCTAGACCCACAAATCACCAAAACCTAAACGAGATTGAGTGATTTGTTATATATTTATACAAAACTGAAAAAATATTCAAATATGCAAAACATACTTGTATATTCAGTAATATTGTGATAATATACATTCAAAAAACGATAGAAGGTAGTTTTGCCTGTGAATATATTAGAGAGAATTAAATGCTATCAGGATTTAGTTACACTGACCCCCGATGAAAGATCGATACTCTGTCGGCAGATACGGGAATTTCTCGTGTCCAGCGTATCTAAAACCGGTGGCCATATGTCGTCCAATTTAGGCGTCGTGGAACTGACCGTCGCTATTGAAACGGTGTTTGATACCGCAAAGGACAGGCTTGTATTTGATGTGGGTCATCAGTCCTATATTCATAAGATTTTAACCGGACGACAGGATGCGTTTGCCACGCTCCGTCAATTTGGCGGCATGGCGGGTTTCCCCAAACCATCAGAAAGTGTGACCGATGCCTTTGTTGCCGGTCACGCATCCAGTTCTGTATCTATTGCCCTTGGCATGGCTCGCGCAAGAACATTAAAGGGTGAAAAATACAATGTTGTGGCCCTAATTGGCGACGGTGCCGCCACCGGCGGTATTGCTTTTGAGGGCCTGAACGATGCGGCTGTCAGCAACGAGCCGATGGTAATTGTGCTGAATGATAACACCCTTTCCATTGATCACAATGTAGGCGGTATGGCATCTCATTTGCGTCAGCTTCGCACGAAAGAGCGTTATCTCGGCGCCAAGCAGCATACCAAGGATTTCCTTGCCAAGATTCCGGGAGGCAACAGTGTTTCTCGTGTGATTGGATCAGCCAAAGATAAGCTTCGCAGAGCGTTGATTCCGGAAACTATTTTTGAGAGCATGGGTTTTACCTATTTGGGTCCTGTGGACGGACATGATACGGAAAAGCTGATTCATTTGTTGCATACCGCGAAAGAAATGAACCGCCCGGTTGTTCTTCATGCAGTCACACAAAAGGGTAGGGGCTATGCCCCAGCAGAGGAACACCCCAAACTGTTTCACGGTATTGGCCAGTTTGACCCTGTTACAGGCGATACTTCGGCGAAATCTGGAGGCAGTTTTTCTGAAGCTTTTGGAGAAACGATGCTTGATCTTGCTCAGAAAAATCCTGATATCTGCGCCATTACAGCGGCTATGCCCGGCGGTACAGGTTTGCTTGAATTTAAGAAACAGCATCCTAAGCGGTTATTTGATGTGGGCATTGCAGAGGAACATGCGGTTTCTATGGCGGGTGGACTTGCTAAACAGGGAATGATTCCTGTCGTTGCGCTGTACTCTACTTTTTTACAGCGGGCATACGATATGATTTTGCAGGATATATGTATGCTGAATCTGCATGTGGTGTTTGCGGTAGACAGAGCGGGCCTTGTAGGTGAGGACGGAGAGACCCATCATGGTATTTATGATGTGGGATTTTTGCGGCATGCCCCAGGTATGACTGTTCTTGCCCCTGCATCCCGGAAGGAACTGAAGGAGATGCTTACTTGGGCAGTTGAGAAGCAATCCGGTCCTGTTGCGATTCGCTACCCCAGAGGATCTGACAGGGAATATTCGGAT
Organism: Faecousia sp.; assembly: GCA_045659325.1. GTDB lineage: Bacteria > Bacillota > Clostridia > Oscillospirales > Oscillospiraceae > Faecousia. The sequence continues at coordinate 2,223 of JAZOWQ010000132.1, forward strand.
TCCGCGTGGAATGAAAATACTTCCGTTGTTTGTCATAGAAAGGGCGACGACATTACGCTTATTACCTATGGTGTATTGCTGGATAATGCCCTGAAGGCGGCAGAACTGCTGTCTGAACAGGGAATTGAGTCAACTGTACTTCGCTTGACCAAGTTGACTGATATTTCTGTAAATGAGATTACACAATCCTTATCTGATAATAAGCGGATAGTGGTCCTCGAGGAAGTGGGTGGCCACTGCGGCATTGGTGTCGAGCTTGCCGCTAAGATGCAAGATTGCAAGGTTAGCTGTATTGATTTGGGAGACCAATATGTGACCCACGGGGCAGTGGATGTTCTGTATGAGCACTATGGACTTAGCCCGGAAGCGATTAAAAATTATATTTTGGAGGTGCATCAGGATGAAAATTAAAAAGCGTCTGGATGTCCTTCTTGTGGAAAAAGGATACGCAGAGACTCGCACCAAGGCTCAGGCAATTATTATGAGCGGTCTTGTGTATGTGGATGGTCAAAAAGCTGACAAAGCAGGTGTGTCCTATGAAGATAATGTAGATATTGAAGTGCGTACCGGTGGCTGTCCCTATGTCAGCCGCGGTGGACTGAAGTTGGAAAAGGCGCTGCGGGATTTCGGCGTAGACCCCACAGGTTATGTTTGCAGCGATTCCGGCGCATCTACCGGCGGATTTACCGACTGTCTGCTTCAGCAGGGCGCCAGCAAGGTGTTTGCTATTGATGTAGGATACGGGCAGTTGGACTGGAAAATTCGCTCTGACCCCCGTGTGGTAGTTATGGAGCGCACCAACGTCCGTTATGTAACACCTGAGGATTTGGGAGAGCCGTTGGATTTGTCTGTAATTGATGTCAGTTTTATATCCCTGCGGATTGTTCTGCCGGTGATTAAGACCTTCTTAAAGCCTACCGGACAAGTTCTGTGTTTGATTAAACCTCAATTTGAAGCAGGAAAAGAAGCGGTTGGCAAGGGCAAGGGTGTTGTCCGTGACCCGGCTATTCATAAGGAAGTGCTGGATGATTTTGTTGCATTGACTCGTGAAACTGAGTTTAAGATTCTGGGATTGACTTTCTCTCCTGTAAAGGGTCCGGAAGGCAATATTGAATTTTTAGCGCATTTAACATTAGATAATAAGCCTGGTATTGAGCCAGATACTGCATCGGTGGTTACTGATGCCCATAATTCTTTGAAGGGGTGAAGAAATTGAATCGCGTTATTTTGTCTCCAAATCCATACAGAGATAAGAATTTTCAAACCCTTCGGGAGGCTTTGGCAGTGCTGCAGGCCGCTGGAATTGAAACCCGCGTATGCTTGCCTTTTGAAGTGGACAGAACCTATGATCTGCCCCGGGATATTCGTTTCAGCCGTATGGACAGGGAACTTCCCAATGCCTCTATGGTGATTTGCTTTGGCGGTGACGGAACGCTTCTGCATATGGCAAAAACCGCAACCCGTCATGGCATTCCCGTGCTGGGTGTAAATATTGGCACAATGGGGTTTATGGCAGAACTGGAAAGCAGTGAGCTTTCCGAACTTTCCAGAATTGCCACCGGTGATTATACCATTGACAATAGAATGATGCTGGATGTGACAGTCCATCGGGACCGTGATATCATTTTTCACGACCTGTGTTTGAACGATGTGGCAATTACCAAGGGTGCGGTAGCCCGAATTGTGCATTTAGCTGTTAAATGCGACGAAGTGCAGGCAATGGAATGTGGGGGAGACGGTATCATTGTTGCTACACCCACCGGTTCAACCGCCTACAGCCTGTCCGCCGGTGGTCCCATTGTGGAACCGGATGCACACAGCATTTTGGTAACACCTATTTGCGCTCACGATGTAGCCAGTCGTTGCATTGTGGCATCGGATAAGCGCGCAATCTCCGTTACCATGACCCAGAACGCAAGGCGGAATGCCTATCTATCTGTGGATGGAGGCAAGGCTCTGCGAATGAATATGGGTGATATTGCCACCATTCGCAAGTCGAATCTTTGTACCCAGTTAGTACGGTTAAAAGAGCGCAGCTTCTTTGATGTAGTCAATATGAAATTTAAGATTGGATGAGGTGAAGGGCGTGAAAAGTCAAAGACAAGCAAAAATCTTGGAGATTATCTCCAATAAAAATGTGGAAACCCAAGAGCAGCTGTTAGCGGAGTTGCAGGATGCTGGATTCCGCGGCACGCAGGCAACCATTTCCAGAGATATTAAGGAACTTCGGATTGTAAAAGAACTCACAAGCCTGGGAACTTATCGTTATGCTACTTCTTCCAATGAATTGAGCGGAACCTTTTCTGCCAGGTTAAACACAATTTTTAGAGAATGTGTGGTTAGTTTTGATTATGCCCAGAATTTGGTTGTCATTCGTACTTTACCGGGTCTTGCCAATGCTGCAGCATCTGCCATTGATGCCATGAATATGAGTTCTGTCTTGGGTAGCCTTGCCGGTGATGACACGGTAATGATCGTAATGCGTGATATGAATGCGGCAGCATCGTTCTGTGGTGAAATCAGAAGTTTATTGAATTAAAGGGGGGATATGCGTGCTGAGTATTCTGCATATAGAAAATATTGCGGTCATTGAGTGCGCAGATATTTCCTTTGATGCCGGCTTCAATGTGTTGACCGGTGAGACCGGCGCAGGTAAATCTATTGTAATAGATGCGATTTCTGCGATTTTGGGCGAAAGAGCCTATCGGGATATGATTCGTACCGGCGCGGATAAGGCCTCTGTCCGTGGCGTATTTATCGACGTACCCAAATTTCCTTGGTTTGAAGAAAACGGTGTGCCCTATGATTCTGAGGTGGTTATCCATCGGGAAATCTACTTGGACGGCAAGAATGTTTGCCGTGTAAACGGTACGCTTGTTACAGTGTCTATCCTGCGGAAACTGGGTATTCAGTTAATTAATATCCACGGTCAGCACGATTCAGCCTCCTTGTTTGACGAGAACAATCATTTGATATTTTTAGATTCCTACGCTGAAAATGCCAAATTGAGGGATACATATACCGTCTGTTTTGAGCAGGTCAATTCCCTTCGCAAGGAAATTCAACGAATGAATATGGACGAGGGAGAAAAGCTTCGCCGTATGGAAACCCTCCGTTATCAGATTGAAGAGATATCTAAGGCAGAACTGGAGGCAGGGGAAGATACGTTGCTGGAACAGCGTCGAAAGCTTCTACAGAATGCAGAAAAACTTAGCGATGGAATTCAGTCGGCATATTCCAGTCTGTATGGTGACGATGACACTGATGGTGCGGCCACTTTACTTGCAGAAGCAGAACGGGAGATATCCAGACTCTCCCGGTACACAGATGCCTATGAGTCTCTGCGTGAAAAGCTCGCTGATCTGATGTATCAAGTGCAGGATGTGGCTGAGGAAGTGCGAGATATCCGGGACGATTTAAGTTATTCTCCCGATGAGCTTGAGCAAATCGAGGCTCGATTGGATGTCATTCATCGACTGAAACGGAAATATGGCGCTACCTGTGAAGAGATACTGACTTATCTTGAAAATGCCAAAAAGGAATTGGACGAGATCGAGTTTGCTGACGACACCATAGACCGCCTGAAAAAGAAATTAGAAAAAGCGGAAAATGACGCAACGGAGAGCGCGCTTGCCCTCCGTGAGAACCGGAAAACCTTTGCCCAGCAGCTATCTCAGCAGATTCTCTCGGAATTAGCGCAGTTGGATATGCCCCGTGTGCAGTTCTCCTGTGAATTTACGGAAACGGAACTGACACCCAACGGTGTGGATAGTGTTGCCTTTTTTATGTCTGCCAATGCCGGTGAGGCCTTGAAACCCTTAAATAAGGTAGCCTCCGGCGGTGAGTTAGCGCGGATTATGCTTGCAATGAAAAATGTTTTGGCAGAACAGGACCAAGTATCTACGCTTATTTTTGATGAAGTGGACACCGGTGTATCCGGTCGCGCAGCGCAAAAGGTTGCAGAAAAGCTTCGCAGTGTGGCAAAAAATAAACAGGTGCTTTGTGTGACACACCTTCCCCAGCTTGCAGCACTGGCAAGTACGCATTTTCTGATCGATAAGCACGAAAAGAGTGGCCGTACCTATACAACGGTCACACCGTTGAATTTGGATGGAAGAAAACAGGAACTTGCCCGTATTATTGGTGGTTCCAATATCACAGAAACCACGCTCAAGAGCGCCGAGGAGATGCTGCACGGCTGACCCTTGACAAAATACGCATAATTTGTTAGGATAACTGTAATTTGAACACAGTGATGGGATGAAGTAAGCATTTTGTGTACTAGTAGAGAACTGTCGGATGGTGCAAGACAGTGGCATATTTGCTGAAGTTACCTCCCGGAGTGGCTTTTCTGAAGTGTCAGTAGGAGAGGACGGGTCAGCCCGATATAGCTTGGCGTCACTGACGTCGTAAGGGTGCAGTTGCAAAGCTGTGCTAAAACCAGAGGTGGTACCGCGTAATTTACGCCCTCTGTCCATTCCGGACAGAGGGCTTTATTTTTTGGAGGATAAAAAAGATGAAATTGTATGACGAACTGGTTGCTCGTGGTCTGATTGCCCAGGTAACCAACGAGGAAGAAATTCGTGAAATGATTGATAACGGCAAGGCTACATTCTACATTGGCTTTGATCCCACAGCAGATTCTTTGCATGTAGGTCACTTTATGGCGTTGTGCCTTATGAAGCGTTTGCAGATGGCCGGTAATAAACCGATCGCCTTGATTGGCGGCGGCACTGCTATGATTGGTGACCCTTCCGGCAGAACAGATATGCGTTCCATGATGACCGAGGAAACCATTGCCCACAACTGCGAGTGCTTCAAGAAGCAGATGTCCCGCTTCATTGAGTTCGGCGAAGACAAAGCCATGATGGTGAACAATGCGGACTGGCTGATGAAGCTGAACTATATTGATTTTATTCGTGAAATCGGTGGCTGTTTCTCTGTGAACAATATGCTCCGGGCTGAGTGTTTCAAGCAGAGAATGGAAAAGGGTTTGTCCTTCCTGGAATTCAACTATATGCCTATGCAGTCCTATGACTTCTACTACCTGTTCCAGAAGTATGGCTGTAATATGCAGTTTGGCGGTAATGACCAGTGGAGCAATATGCTGGGCGGTACTGAACTAATTCGCCGTAAGCTGGGCAAGGATGCACATGCTATGACCATCACTCTGCTTCTGAACTCTGAGGGTAAGAAGATGGGTAAGACCGCAAAGGGCGCCGTTTGGCTTGATCCCAATAAGACCACGCCCTTTGAGTTCTATCAGTATTGGCGAAATGTGGAGGACTCCGATGTTCTGAAGTGCATCCGTATGCTGACATTCCTGCCTCTGGAGCAGATTAATGAGATGGATAGTTGGAAGGATGCCCAGTTGAATACCGCCAAGGAAATCCTTGCCTATGAGCTGACAAAGCTGGTACACGGTGACGAAGAGGCAGACAAGGCTCAGGCTGCTGCTAAAGCGTTGTTTGCAGGCGGTGGCGACGATGCTAATATGCCTACCACCGAGATTACTGTAGATCAGCTGACAGATGGTAAAATCGGCATTTTGAATCTGATGGTTGCTTGCGGTCTTGCACCTTCCAACAAGCAGGCTCGTCAGTTAGTTGAGCAGGGAGGCGTTCTTGTCAATG
>JAZOWQ010000133.1:0-2530 GCA_045659325.1 Faecousia sp.
CTTGATACGCAAGGGTTTTATCCAACAATTTACGATAAGAGGCGTAAAGCAAAAATTGCTCTAAAATAATTGGTAAGGATGAGGTCGCCAGTTCAAATCTGGCTAGCAGCTCCAAAAAATCAGTCATCCCGTCTGGGATGGGTGATTTTTTATTAGCGGATACAGATTTGAAAATCTAAATGCAACGCGGATGAGCGTTGCCGCCGACGACTAGACGGAGGCAAACCTTAATTTTCGCCATTGGCGAAAATGCAAACAAATCTGCTAGCAGCTCCACAAAAAAGATTGGAACTCCAACGAGTTTCAGGCTTTCTTCTTTTTTGCGCTGTGTGCCAACTACCACAGAAACCGACACGGTGATTTTTAAGATGCAAAATCCCATTATAATCGCTTACCGAAATCCGCATCACCCCCTGAGATTTGAAATGAGATCTCAGGGGGCAATCAAACAGGCAAAGCAACGCTCACTTGAGCAACAGCAAAATCTGTTGAATATTTTTCTTGCCAAAAAACACACTCTGGTTGTTCAGCACCATACATGGCACACTCATCACATTGTACTGGTTCTTTAGATTCTCAAAATGGCGGATGTCATATACATGAGCGATAACATTTGGATTGGCTGCGGCAATTCGTTGAGCCGCCACCACCAGATCCGGACACATCGTACACGACAGCGTGACCAGGATCTTCATGTCGGTTTTGTTCGTAATAGCCGAGATCTGTTCCCGAGTGGCTTCATCCAGTGCCTGTCCGGGCCCTGCAGCATTGTACAGCCCCAACACAAAGGAAGTAAACTCATGCCCGCTGGGAATGCCGTGAAATGCAAGGCCTGTGGGCGTGCCATCTGCTTGACACACTTCCACGCAGGGGGCAAAGGCTGCATCTGCTTGTTTATCTACCACATTTATTGCCAGCTTATCAGATAGTGCGGTAAGAGCCGTGATAAACTGCTCCAGTTCCTCAGAAACCGGACGGCTGTCCAAATAGAGTTTTAGCAAAAGCGGTTTTTCCATCCGGGCGAATACAGTATCTAACTGCTGCCGCATTTCTGCTGTAAACAGTTCGCCGGAGTCCTTAGCTTCGTGGTTATCGATTGTGACGGTTGCTTCACTTTGTTTTACAGTAGGCGCATCAGCACGAAGGCCCGTCTTTCGGTGTACTGCAGCCACATATTTTTCCAGTTCCGTTGCCGCCAAAGCACCGTCACTGGTGGCTGTCACCACCTGCCGCAAGGGCTTAATGCATACATCTCCCGCCGCATAAACCCCTTCTACACTGGTCTTTTGGGATGCATCGGTGATGATATATCCCTGTTCGTTCAGCTCTACAATTCCCTTAACGGCTTCTGTAGCTGGGGCATAACCGGCAAACACAAAGACACCGAAGGTCTCCTCGCTTTTGTATTCCGTCACCTCTCCGGTGGCGGTGTTTTTGTATCGTGCATAAGTCAGTCCGTTCTCACCGGACACTTCCTCCATCACCGTGTTATACAGCACAGTGATCTTTTCGTGATTTTTTGCTTGGTCTGCCACAGACGCAGCGCAGGAGAAATCGTCTTTCCGAACAAGGATCGTTACATGCCGGGCGAATTTCGTGAGAAATACACTTTCCTCCGCTGCCGCATAGCCACCACCAACAACGAAAATTTCTTTCCCTGTAAAGAATTCTCCATCGCAGGTGGCGCAATAAGCAACTCCTCTACCCTTGTGTTCTTCCTCGCCTTCGAACCCAACCATTCTTGGATGAGCACCGGTTGCCAGCAGAATACCAAAACAGCGGTAATCACCCTTATTGGTGTGCACCGTCTTGATATCCCCGCCAAGATCAAAGCCGGTAGCTTCTGCAAGTGTAAATTCTGCACCGAAACCCTCTGCCTGCTGCTGGATGGTCTCCGTCAGAGCTTTGCCGCTGGTCTTAGCAATACCGGGGTAATTCACCACCTCATGAGTAATGGCAATCTGTCCGCCGAAGGCTTCCTTTTCCAGCACCAGAACCCGATACTTTGCCCGGGCAAGGTACAGTGCGGCGGTCAGCCCCGCAGGGCCGCCGCCTACAATGACTACATCATACAAATTTTCCATTATAACTGACCGACCAAGTCCAGGCTGGGCTTCAGGGTCTCGGCGCCGGGCTTCCAGTTGGCAGGGCAAACCTGATCGCCATGGGCGTGGACAAACTGGCATGCCTGGACCTTCCGCAGCAGTTCCTCTGCGTTTCGGCCAACATTTCCTGCAGTGACCTCGTAGCCCACGATCTTACCCTCCGGATTGACAATAAATGTGCCGCGCTCGGCAAGGCCATCCCCTTCAATCAGCACCTGGAAATCCCGGGAGATGCTGTGGGTGGGATCTGCCAGCATGGGATAATTGATTTTTTGAATGCGCTCAGAAGCATCGTGCCAGGCCTTGTGGACAAAATGGGTATCGGTGGACACGGAATAAACCTCACAGCCGATGGCCTTGAACTGCTCATACTTGTCTGCCAGATCCTCCAGCTCCGTGGGACATACAAAGGTGAAGTCCGCAGG
>JAZOWQ010000134.1:0-6030 GCA_045659325.1 Faecousia sp.
CTTGGGAAAGAAGCTGGCAGGGAATATATTCGAAAGCTACTCTGCAGGAACTCAAACCAAACCGCAGATCAATCAGGATGCCGTGCGGCTGATGAAGCAAGTCCATAACATGGATATGGAAGCCACCCAGTACAACAAGCTCCTTTCTGATATCCCGCAAGTGGATGTTGTCATCACTATGGGCTGCAATGTTCAATGTCCCTTCCTGCCCTGCTCTCATCGAGAGGATTGGGGTTTGGAAGACCCCACAGGCAAAAGTGATGCCGCATTCCTCAAGACGATCCAACTGATTGAAGAAAAAATATTGGATTTAAAACAAAGACTTAGATGAAGAATCCCGGAATTGGTATAATACTAATTCCGGGACATTTTGTATTCGTCTCACTTGGCCTTTAGAAAACACAAGTAGCAAGCCAATAAATCAAGCCGTAACCCACACTGGCCGAAACGCCATACACAATAACAGGTCCGGCGATGGGGAGCGAGCCGACTGCCGCCGGTGGCGGGAGGAAGGAGGCGAGCGAGTGGCCGCGGTCGGTGTGCAACGCAGCCGCCCCGTCGGCAAGGCGCACACCGGGCACCGCAACAGGAGAACATTTTTGCACCAACGCCGAGAATGAAGCCTTCTGCTTGTGTCAAGTTAGGACCCATACATTCGTGTTCCATTAGGCCCCAATTTTGAAAAATATTTACATCAAAATAGCGGTGTGGTATAATGAAATAAAGGGGGGTGTAGGAGATGAAAGCAAAGATCACTCTTTCTGCCATTACCGGTTTCTTATTTGGCTTAATTGGTTATTTTGTTTTGCGTCTGTTAAACATTGAGCAACCATTTCAACTTGCTGTTCTAAGTGGCTTGCTTTTTGCTCTTCTGTTGTTTCCTGTTTTGATTGTTTACGGAAATATTATGGACAAACGATACTCAAAGTTTGAAAAAGAAATTATTTCACCGATTTTCTACAAAGCAAACGGGAACTTCTATTTAGGCGGTAGTGATATCAAAAACGGGAATATTTATTTTTGCGAAGACGGAATTGTTTGCGTTTGTTTAGAAGACAAGCCATTCACAAAGGATGAAATCCTACTGCAAAATATCGATCATTTTCGATACACACCCACACAACTGAGCATCTTCACTAACGATAAAAGAGTTTTTGTAATCACTTTACCCCAAACGGACAAAATCATTGATATGTTGATAAAAAAGGGTTGGATTCTACCGAGGTGATAATGTGACTAGAATAGAATTTATAGAATTACTTAAAAGTAACAATATCGCTCCTAATATTGTTCACTTTGAAAACCCTGTCGCAGATGGATATTATGTGCTGAAAAATTATCACCGTTGGGAGGTCTTTTTCCGCGAACGCGGAAAAGATTATGATTGTGTCGGTTTTCCCTCTGAAAGCGATGCGTTGGAATATTTGCTTAAAAAGATAGTAAAGGCTTGACCTCTTTGGTCAAGCCTTTGTTTTTAGAATAATGTTGTTATCCAATAAATCAGGCCATATACCACACTTGCAGACACACCGTATACGATGACTGGTCCTGCGATGGTAAACATTTTTGCGCCGACGCCAAGAATGAAACCCTCTGCTTGTGTCAACTTAGGACGCAGTGTTTTTTGTCGAATCAGCTCAAATCTTTTCGATACAGCTCGAAAAATAGGAATTTACATTCAATCTGTAATGTTATATTATAAAATAAAAAGGGGTTATTGTATGAAACTAAAAATATTGTTAAAAGTTGTTGAAAAACTACTTGGTATGACCGATAGCGGTGATGCGCCTCGTGCGGATATGTTTCTACCAGAACGGCTCCTTACAATGTCTATTATCTTTTTAGCCGGAGGATCTGCCTGCGCACTTTTTGCTATCTTTAGATTTGCTATTTGGGCTATTGTCTGTGCTGTTCTTGGTATTGTACTTGGCATCTTTGCTCTACTCTGCTGGAAAAATCAAGCGATTCATATAATTTCTGATGAACAATTTACATACACCACAATGTTTGGAAATACCCGCACCTATGCATTCTCTGACATTCAGGGATTGCGTAGGAATCAGGATTCACTCACATTGTTTGTTGCGGGTGAAAAAGTACATATTGAATCCATGGCAATCATCAGCGACCGTTTAGCAAAAGCAATCAACACAGCTTTAAGACCGGGCGCAGCATATCTCAAAGCATCCACCGAAGAACTATCCCAGTTGTCCGATGATGAATTAATCTGTGCAGTATGGGCGCGTACCGAAAATATTGTTTCTTCCAAAGAGGATTTATTGGAAGGCTTTCATTCTCTTAATGAAAAGCAACGCATATTTTATGCTGTCAACTATTTGGAAATGGAAGTTAATAACGGTGGACTCTGTCAGTTTTTTGTAAACTCCAGTCGCATAGTCGCACCCCTCGTCAGCGAATATATGGGCATTATTGGTGCAACTGAACACAAAAAATTATACGATACGTTTATTGAAAAGCATCAAATTAATACACAGGATTTGTCTTCGTTTGACTGTGAAACTGTTGAAGTATTTCAATCACAGTATGAACGATATCCATTTGACGAATATGACGATGCCTTTTACAAGTTAGAACCTTTGCAAACATATTTAACCCAGTTTATTAAAGAAAATATAGAAGTGTTTTAAAAAGAAAAGCGACGGAACTCCGTCGCTTTTCTTTTAGAACAATGTCGTTATCCAATAAATAACCCCATAAACCACACTTGCAGACACACCGTAAACGATCACTGGGCCAGCAATTTGGAAAATTTTGGCACCAACCCCGAGCACCATTCCCTCGGTTTTGAATTCTACCGCAGGGGCGGCGATGGAATTGGCAAAGCCGGTGATGGGTACCAGAGTTCCTGCGCCAGCATGCTTGGCAATATCGTCGTACAGGCTCAAACCTGTGAGTAATGCAGACAGGGTAATAAGCGTAATACAGGTGGCGGTGCTTGCGCCATCTTTATCCAGCCCCAGCGCCTTGTAGCCGTTCATACAAAGCTGTCCAAGGGTACAAATGAGGCCGCCCACCAAAAAGGCTTTCAGGCAATCCTTGCCTATGGGAGACTTAGGCTCCATACTTTTGACCAGTTTTCCATATTCTTTTTCCGTCATAACAAAATCCCTCCTGCGCTATTTTTCCTTGCACAGGAGGGATTATGCATTTATTTCTGAAGGGATTCCAAGGCCACACGGGCGGCATCCTGTTCGGCGCGCTTTTTGCTGGTACCGACGCCCTTGCCAACCACTTCTCCGTTGAGAGTCAGCTCCACAAGGAACTGCTTATCGTGGTCCGGGCCGCTTTCCCCCACCAGCTGGTAAAGCAAAATTTGATTCTTTTTTTGCTGAACCAGCTCTTGCAGGGCGGTTTTGTAGTCGACATTTTTCATAGTGCTCACCGGCACATTGCACAAAACGAATCTGCGAATCATATCCTCTGCCGAGGTCATACCGCCGTCCAGGAAACAGGCGGCGATCACAGATTCCACCGCGTCAGCAAGGATGGACGGTCGGTTCCTGCCGCCGCTTTGCTCCTCACCCTTGCCCAACAGTAAATGGCTTCCCAAATTCACCTTTTTGGCAATCTCCGCAAGGCTTCTCTCGCAGACCATATCCGCCCGCATACGGGTCAAATCACCCTCGGGGCGGTCAGGCTGAGTTTTATACAGGTGCTCTGCTACCACCATACCCAAAATGGAATCCCCCAAAAACTCCAGCCGTTCATTACTCTTCAGGCTGTCGTGCCACTGCTCGTTTGCATAAGAGGAGTGGGTCAGGGCATTTTGCAGCAGGGTGATATTTTTGAACTTATAGCCGATGGCGGCTTCTAAATCCTTAATCATTGTCGGACTCCTTTTCTGTCAGCTCGGACAGACTTTGTTCCAGCTCGGCGGAGAAATCCGTTTTGGCAGCTTCCATTGCCTGCTTCACCGCGTTACGGAAGGCCAAGGCATCGGACGAACCGTGAGCCTTGATCACCGGCTTGCGGATACCCAGGAACTGGGTGCCGCCAATGGTACGGTAATCCAGCATACCCATCACCTCGTCTACGCCCTTCTTGCAGAACAGGTAGCCGATTTTGGACAGGAAATTCCGCTTGAAAATCTTATGCTTCATTAGGCTGCCCATAAACATAGCGGTGCCTTCAATGGATTTCAGCAGCACATTACCGGCAAAGCCGTCACACACCACCACATCCACCATACCCAACGGCACATCTCTTGCTTCCGCATTACCCACAAAGTTGATAATGCCCTTTTCAGAGGCTGCCTTCAGGAGGGCATAGGCCTCTTTCTGCAGGTCAGTGCCTTTGGTGTCCTCGGAGCCAATGTTCAGCAGGCCCACCTTGGGATTCTCCACACCTAAGTATTTTTTCGCATACAGAGAGCCTACCACGCCGAACTGCAGCAGAAACTCTGCTGTACACTCGGCATTGGCGCCACAGTCCAAAATGACGGTCTTACCGCCGGCTTTATTGGGCATAACAGGACCCATAGCCGACCGACGAATCCCCTTCACTCGCTTGACAATCAAGGTCGCGCCAGTAAGCAGCGCACCGGTAGAGCCGGCGGAAATAAAAGCACTGCCATCGCCATCAGCAAGCATTTTCAGACCCATCATCATAGACGAATCCTTCTGCTTTCGCACAGCTGCGGTGGGGTCCTCGTGGTTATCCACCACACCGTCGGCGTGGACAATTTCCAAACCGGCAGGAAGTGTTTCAATGCCCTGCTGTTTCAGTGCGCCGAGGATTTCTTCTCCCCTGCCCACCAAAATGATCTGCGCGCCAAAATCCTTTGCTGCCTGCACTGCGCCCATAACAGGCGCCATAGGGGCATTGTCACCGCCCATTGCGTCCAGAATAATCTTCATAGGCTACCTCTTTCTTTAAATGCCTTGTTCCTTCAGGCTGTCGATGATTGCCAAGGAACGGTTGGCAATCGCCAAATTCTTCTCCGCCTTTTTTCGGATTCTCTGCTCCAAAGGAGCAATAATGCTGAAATTCACATTCATAGGCTGGAAATTTTCAATCCGGCCGTCGCTGATATACAAGCCCAGTGCGCCGATAGCCGTTTCCTTCGGGAAGACGGGAATTTCCTTACCCAGCACCTTGGCGGCCATCGCCACACTGGCTAAGAAACCGGATGCCGCGCTTTCCACATAGCCTTCCACGCCTGTCATCTGTCCGGCAAAGGCAATCAAGGGGTTGCGGCGGTCTGCATAATAACGGTCCAGCAGTTTGGGGCTTTGCAGAAAGGTATTTTGGTGCATGACTCCGTAGCGGACAAATTCCGCATTGGCCAATGCAGGGATCATAGAGAACACCCGCTTCTGCTCCCCGAATTTCAAGTGGGTTTGGAAACCCACCAGATTAAATACACTCTTGGCGGCATTGTCCTGCCGCAGCTGGACCACCGCGTACGGCTCTTTACCGGTGGTGGGGTCAATCAGACCCACAGGCTTCAACGGTCCATACCGCAGGGTATCCTGCCCACGACGGGCCATTACCTCCACAGGCATACAGCCCTCGAATACACGCTTATCCTCAAACCCGTGGACCTCCGCCTCTTCCGCGGAAATCAGCTCCGCCACAAAGGCCTCGTACTGCTGCTTATCCATAGCGCAGTTGATATAGTCGGGTGTGCTTCGGTCATATCGGCTCTGCCACCAAGCCTTGGTCATATCCACAGACTCTGCGGTCACCAAAGGAGCGGCGGCATCAAAAAAGTGGAGATAGTCGCTGCCGAAATATTCCCCGATAGACTTGGAAAGGGCATCGCTGGTCAGGGGGCCTGTGGCAATAATCACCGGGCCTTCCGGAACCTCTGTCACCTCTTCGCTCACCACGGTGATATTGGGATGGTTACGGATTTTCTCCGTCACCAAGACAGAAAAGCCCTGTCTGTCCACCGCCAGGCAGCCGCCTGCCTCCACACGGGTGGCATCGGCGCAAGCGATGATCAGGCTGTCCAGTCGGCGCAGTTCCTCTTTCAGCAGGCCTACGGCATTTTCAATTTTATCTCCT
>JAZOWQ010000135.1:0-2676 GCA_045659325.1 Faecousia sp.
GTCATTTCCGTAAAATACTCCATCCAATTCCGTCACATGGCTATGGTTGATGTATTCGATGCTGTAGCCGTTCAGGTCCAGAGTTTTATTGCCCGAAACAGCGATACAAGGGTCCGTATATTCCGGACGCGCGAAATGGCCAAAACCGCCAAAATCCGATGGCCCCCTCTTGGGAAGCTCCTTCTTAATATTCCCAGTCAGCACAACTGTTGCGGTGCCTTCTGCTTCAAGAGCTTCATCCAGCTCCTCCCAAGTGTCAACCTCGATAACGTTCGTTGCTGCATTTGCGGTGATCATCGTCGCCGGGAACATTCCCAGAACCATCACGAGAACCAGCAGCAGACTGAGCATTCGTTTCTTCATGTTCGTTCCTCCCTTTGAAAAGGTATTTATGTGATTTCAGTTTTACTCCGGTTTAGATTTGGAACACGCGGGGCTTCCTCTTGCTCCCGTTATTCCAGAGAGCGCTTGGGCCGATAGCGGGGGCCTTCCTCTTCGCCGCTCCAATGCCGCAGCGCCGCCCCTCATAAATGCGGTGTTCCATGCCGCAATCATCGGCGGGTTTTTAATCCCAAAATGAAGGGCTGTTTCCCGGAAAGACGCTCCCGTTTGCATCATGTAGTCCAGCACTTCCAGCTTGAAGGAAGCGGAATAGACCTCTCTGGTTTTTCCGGCAGATAAGCCCTCCGCACCAAACCGGCGGTACATGGCTACCCAGTTCTGGATCTGCGTCTTGGACTTCACATCGTACTTACAGGCCAGCGTGTTGTAGCCCGTGCCGCCGTCAAGGTACTCCTGCACGATTTTCACTTTGAGTGCTTCACTGTACTTCGCCATAAAAATCCTTTCAGGATCTGCTTATCACAGAGATTCCTTCCAGCAGCTCCAACAAGATCGGTTCCACACCGTCGGACCACTCATGCCCGTAGGGGGCATTCATCTGGCCGGAAAGGATATGCAATTCTCCGGTTTCGTCCGGGATTTCCATGTGGAAGAAGGCATAATTTCCGATGCCGGGACGGGTTTCCGGATCGGAGCGAATCTGGTGGATGTACCGCTCACCGCTCCGATACTCCGCAGGGATATATTTAAGTAAGCCGGATTCCGAGGGCAAGGCTTCATCCTTGCAACCCATGCCTTCCTCGAAAGATATCTGGCACTTGGTGTTTTCGTCTGAAATAAACAGGCAGCGCATACCCGGCTTTCCGTCTGCGAAATAGGACAGGGACGGATCACGGGCAAACAGAAAACCATCAAAGGTGATCGGTTCGTTGGCAAAATCGGTGTAGTAGACTGCCCAAGTTTCTGAGGCCTGCTTGCGCCAGCGCATATATCCACCCCCTTTCTCAAACCACATAATGCCGATTATGTGGTAAGTCATCCTGTTACTATTACACTTATACAGAAAAAATATATCATATAGGGCGGGTATTTTCAAGTAGAAGCCCTTTCAAACTGCTGTGTGAAAGAAAAAAGCGCATGAGAAATAAGCCGGAATCCCGATTCTGTGTTCCCGGCTTGCTTCTTCATGCGCATTTTTGATGCCTGTCATGTTTCGCATGCTATCCATAAATGCTTCCTCCATATCGCCTTCATTTCAGGTGCCCCAGAGGCTATTGTACGATATGGATTTTGTGAAAGCCTCTGTATTATATCAGCCGAAGCAACGGCGCAGCATAAATGAGGAAACGTTAAAAGATGCACATACCAGCTCTGAATGTGCACATACCACCGACCTATCGTTAAAAGGTATGGTCGACAAAAGAAGAACCCGGCTCCGAAGGCGTGTTTTTTCACTCCCTCAGAGCCGGGTTTCGTTAAATCTTGTTCGGAAAGCCTTATAAATCAAGGTTTTTGCAAAAAGAAACTGCACACCCACTTCGATACGCATTGTATCAAAATGGGTGTGCAGTTATGGTCCGAGTGACAGGATTCGAACCTGCGGCCTGATGGTCCCAAACCACCCGCGCTACCAGCTGCGCCACACCCGGACATTATTGAACCTGCTGTGAAAAACAGTGCGCCGGCACAGACAAACCTTGTCAGCGGCGCATTTATACAGCCCAAAAAGTATAATACTTTATAAAACGCTTGTCAACCGTTGGGGTAATTGTTATAATCAAAAAATGGCGTTAGCACACGCCCCAACATAAATTAAACAGGGGGTAAGCCCTTATGAGAATGAGAAGAAAGCCCAACCTTGCGCCTCGTATGCAGGCGGAGGAGCAGTGGCTTATAAAGCAGCCTGCGGACTATGCGGGCAAATGGCGCGAAGAGATCAGCTCCGGCAGACCCATACGCCTTGAAATTGGCTGCGGCAAGGGCCGTTTCGTGGTGGAGACCGCCAAGACTGAGCCCGATGTGTTCTTCATAGCCCTTGAACTGGTGCCTGATTGTCTGGTAATGGCCATGGAGCGCGCCGCCAGAGACGAAGTTGAAAATGTGCGTTTTATCAACGGCAACGCCCTTGGCTGCCTTGAGTTTTTTGCACCCGGCGAGGTGGAGAGAATTTACCTCAACTTCTCCGATCCCTGGCCTTCCAACCGCCACAAGCACAGGCGTCTTACCAGCGAGGATTTTCTCAAGGTATACCGCAGCATACTGGCTCCCGGTGGTGCAGTATTTCAAAAGACAGACAATGTCGGCCTTTTTGATTACTCTTTGCTGCGCTTCAAG
>JAZOWQ010000136.1:0-10562 GCA_045659325.1 Faecousia sp.
GCGCCTTCGTAGTCGAAGGTGGAGGACAGCAGTGCCTCGGGGTAGTCACAGTTGGGCCAATGGTCGGTCCACTGACGCTGACCCTGGAAGCCACCGGCGATGGCGTTGTGGCCAACCTTCTCTTCCTCGAAAGCATCGGGAAGATTGGGGTTGCCGGCCATCAGGTCCTTGATGATGCAGTACATCTTAACAGTGAATTCCCACTGCTTTTCCTTCTCCTCGGGGGTGAACTTAATGCGCACCTTCTCGCCCAGGAATTCTACTTCCTCGGGGTTGTCGTCCCGGCCTTCCTTGCAGTGCTCCTTGGTCCATGCCAGAGCCTTCTGGAACTCTTCCTCGTTGTAGATGCCCTCTTCCATACGGCGCAGGATCTCTACCTCGTCCACGGACTCAACACGCATGCCGAAGTACTCTTCCATCATGCTCTGATCCATAATGGAGCCGGCGATACCCATACACTGGGAGCCGATCTGCAGGTAGGACTTGCCACGCATAGTAGCAACAGCGACAGCGGCGCGGCCGAAGCGCAGCAGCTTTTCTTTCACATCTTCAGGCATCTGGGTGACCTGGTCACGGTCCTGAACTTCGTGGCCGTAAATGCCGAAGGCGGGCAGACCCTTCTGTGCGTGGCCGGCCAGAACAGCAGCCAGGTACACAGCGCCGGGACGCTCGGTGCCGTTGAAGCCCCATACGCCCTTGATGGTGTGGGGGTCCATATCCATAGTCTCGGAGCCGTAGCACCAGCAGGGGGTGACGGACAGAGTAATGGAAACGCCTTCCTTCTTGAACTTGTTAGCGCAGGCAGCAGCCTCGGGCACACGGCCGATGCAGGTGTCAGCCATAACCACCTTCACGGGCTCGCCGTTGGAGTAGAACAGGTTCTCCTCAAACAGCTTCTTGGCGGATTCAGCCATTGCCCAAACCAGGGGCTCCAGGGACTCACGCATCATCTGAGGGCCGCGACGGCCGTCAACGATAGGACGAATACCGATTACGGGATAATCGCCCACATATCTATTCTTTGCCATGATAATTTCCTCCTAAATCAATATCTATAAATACGCTTATGCGTTTTTATACATTATAATTATTATTCCGGCGCAATCCGGCAGTTTAGCCGGGTGACCCGGGGCTCGCCGTTGTAGCCGTCCAGCCGATCCAGCAGGTACTGGGCGGCGGTCTGACCAATCAGCTTATCCGGCTGCTGCACCACCGGCAGAGGCGGCTGCATCTGGGAGCAGATCTCCACCGAGTCAAAGCCGAACACATCGATATCTTGGGGAATCCGCAGTCCCCGTTCCCGGGCGGCGGTAATAAAGCCCATAGTGATGTCATAGTTTGTAGTAAACACGGCGGTGGGGCGGTCTTTCTGCTTCAGCAGCTGGTCGCAGCCCTGGTAGCCGGTGGCGAAATCGTTCTCCTGACTGATAATCAGTTTTTCGTCGTAGAGAATCCCTGCATCGGACAGGGCTCTTAAGTACCCGACCATACGCTCCTTGGTGGTATACACGGATTTGGGGCCGGTAATAATGGCGATTCGCTTATGTCCCTTGTCCAACAGACGGTTAACCGCCTGATAAACAATATCAGAATTGTCCACCAACACCGCATCTACATCAATTCCCTGAATCATCCGGTCAAACTGGACAATGGGAATGCCGCAGTGAGCAGTTAGTTCGTTGAATTCCTCGGCGGACAGATCCTCGGGGGAGTAGAACAGACCGTCAATACCGCAGGTAAGCATAAATTGCAGGTTGTCCCGTTCCATACCGTGGTTGGCGCCGTAGGAGGAAATCAAACAGTGGTAATCCCGCTGGCGCATATACCGGGAAATGGCCATCACCACATTTCCGTAGAAGGGGGCGGTCATGTCCGGCAGCAGTACGCCTACAGATCGGTTGCGGGGGGCCTTCAAACCCCGGGCAAAGGGATCCACCCGGTATTCCAGCTCTTCGATGGCTTTGCGAATGGCCTCGGCGTTTTCCTTGCGGACAGATCCGCCGTTTATGTATTTGGAAATGGTGGACGGGGCAACACCGGCCATTCGAGCCACATCTTTAATTGTCGCCATAATGCCCCCCTTAATCCCAAAAAATACGAAACGATTCGCGGAAAAACCAATCTTCCTCAGCTTGGTTTTCTTTATATTATAAAAATATTTTTGTGCTGTCAATACAAATTCTAAAAAAAGTTGTTGATTTTTTTGGCAAAGTTTATTATAATACCTCTGTAGACACAAATGAGACCTCTGTGTATGGCAAACCGTATAAACGAAACGATTCGTTTTTGTGCAATGTGCAAAAATGGTTCGCTTTTCGGCTGAAATTACTTTGCCGCTGGGGCGTCTCTTTTTGGTTCAAGAAGAAGGCGTTGCCTTTTTTAACTGTTGTTTTTTGATTCTTTATACATTATAAGAAAGGTGATGTTGGAATGGGCGAAACGATTCTGAAAATGCAAGGCATTCAGAAATATTTCTCCGGTGTTCACGCCCTGAAGGGTGTGGACTTTGAGCTGAAGGCCGGCGAGGTCCATGCGCTCATGGGCGAAAACGGCGCCGGTAAATCTACCTTAATTAAGGTGCTGTGCGGTATCCATAAAAAAGACGGTGGCTCTGTTACATATTTCGGCGAGGAAGTTGCTTTCCAGAATATTGCCGAATCCCAGGCAGCCGGTATCAGTGTTGTCCACCAGGAGCTGAATATGATGAACCACCTGACGGTGGCTCAGAACATCTTCATCGGCCGGGAGCCCAAGAAGGGTGTTATGATCGACGACAAGAAGATGGTTGCGGATTCCAAGGCGCTGTTTGAGAAAATCGGCGTGAAGATTGATCCTACCATCAATCTGGGCGAGCTGACTGTCGGTAAGCAGCAGATGGTGGAAATTGCCAAGGCCATTTCCCGTGACTGTAAGCTGCTGGTGCTGGACGAGCCCACCGCGGCCCTGACCCAGCCGGAAGTGGAAGAGTTGTTCAAGATTATGCGGGAGCTGAAGGAAAAAGGCATCGGCATGATTTACATTTCCCACCGCATGGACGAAATTAACCGGATTTCCGACCGGGTGACCGTTATGCGTGACGGTGAGTATGTTGATACAGTGAACACCTGTGATGTTACCAAGGACGACATCGTGAGAATGATGGTCGGCCGCGTGATTATGGGTGATAAGAAGGAAGCCTCCGCTGTTCCTGCAGATGCTCCTGTGGTATTGGAAGTCAAGAATCTGAACGCCGGCAAGGAAGTCAAGAATGTCAGCTTCCAGCTGCACAGAGGTGAAATCCTGGGCTTTGCAGGCCTGATGGGCGCCGGTCGTACCGAAGTTGCCCGGGCCCTCTACGGCGCTGATCCCAAGCAGACCGGTGAAGTCTACATAAACGGCAAGAAGATCAACATCAAGACTCCCGAGCAGGCGGTTAAGAACGGCATCTGCTATCTGTCTGAGGACCGGAAGCGTTACGGTCTGATGCTGGGCAAGTCCGTGGCTGAAAACTCCGCAATCGCATCTATGGATAAATTCACCCACGGCGGCTGGATCAGCGATAAGGAAATTGCCAAGACCGCTGAAGAATACAACGCTTTGCTGCGTACCAAGACGCCTTCTATGGAGCAGCTGCTGAAGAACCTCTCCGGCGGTAACCAGCAGAAGGTTATCATTGCCCGCTGGCTGATTAAGGACTGCGACATCTTTATTTTTGACGAGCCTACCCGTGGTATCGACGTGGGCGCCAAGAGTGAGATGTATAGCCTGATGGAAGAATTGGCATCCAAGGGTAAGTCCGTGATTATGATTTCCTCCGAACTGGCGGAAATCCAGCGTCTCAGCGACCGGGTCATCGTGATGTGCGAAGGCCGGATCACCGGCGAGCTGGACATCAAGGATGCCACCCAGGAAGAAATTATGAAATACGCCACCATGCGTGAGTGATATTACGGAAAGGAACAACAGCTATGATTAACAAGAAACCTTTTAAGATTCAGCAGAATATCATCATGCTCTTCGCCACGGTGGTGCTGCTGGGTGTGTTCAGTTTAGTGAACCCCAACCTGATTAAAGATAAGTACATGATTCTGAGTATGATTCAGAATTTCGCCCCCTACGCTGTGATGGGTCTGGGTGTTACCTTTGTTATCGCCACCGGCGGTATCGACCTGTCTTTGGGTACGGTGTGTATTGCTTCCGCAGTTTTGGCCGGTAAGCTCTACACCATGGGCGCTATCCCCCTGTGGGCAACTATCCCCGTAATGATGGCCATCGGCACTCTGTGCGGCCTGCTGAACGGTCTGATGGTAGCAAAGCTGAAGATCCCTGCATTTATCGCAACTCTGGGTACTATGATGGTATCCCGCGGCCTGTCCGCATTGCTTGCCGAAGTGCCTAACATCTTCTTCCCCACCGGTAAGTGGTACAACAGGGCTTTCTCCAGCCTGACCCTTGGCGATGTGAGCGCCATTCCCGTAGGTCTGTTCTGGGTTATCGCTCTGATGCTGATTTGTATGTACCTGATGTACAAGAACAAGATCGGCCGCTACATTCTGGCCATCGGCTCCAATGAGGAAGCCACCCGCCTGTCCGGTATCAACACCGACAACTACAAGATTTTCGCTTACACCTTCGCAGGCCTGTTCTGCGGTATCGCTGCTATCTTCTACTCCGCAGCCTTCCCCACCATCTCCTGCGCTACCGGTAACGGTATGGAGCTGGATGCCATCGCAGGCGTTTACATTGGCGGTACTTCTTCCGCCGGCGGCGTTGCTTCTGTTTCCGGTTCTGTCATCGGCGCCATCCTGCTGGTTGTCATCCGCAGCGGCCTGAATATGGTGCTGGCAAAGCTGGGCATCAGCCTGAACTCCACCTATGTGACCTATGTACTCACCGGCATCATCGTGGTTGTGGCTATCCTGATGGATATCATCAAGACCAACAACCAGAACAAGGTGAAGATCGAGAAGGTCGAGGAAACCAAGAAGGTAGAAGCCCCCGCAGAAGCTCCCAAGGCTTAATTCCCATTGCATAAGTGTGTGTCAAAGACCCACTTAGAATAAAAAAGAAACAAATTAAAATTTAGGAGGAAACACTATGAAAAAGCTTATCGCATTGGCATTGGCGCTGGTTATGGTGCTGGGCCTGGTTGCCTGCACCCCCAAGGACAGCACCGACGGCACCAACCCCGCAGGTGACAAGGCCGAAAAGACCATCGCTGTGATCGCAAAGGGCGAGTCCCACGCTTTCTGGCAGGCTGTTAAGGCCGGCGCTGAGAAGGCTGCCAAGGAGAAGGGCTACAAGCTGACCTTCCAGGGCCCCGCCAGCGAAGACCCCAAGGACGTTCCCAGCCAGATCACCATGGTTCAGACCGCTCTGTCCAACAATGTTGACGGTATCGTTCTGGCTACCATCGGCTCCGGCTTCGGCGAACTGCTGACCCAGGCTTACGACAAGAAGATCCCCGTTGTTACCTTTGACTCCGGCCTGAAGGCTCCCGAGGACATCACCGAGGGTAAGAACCCCATCGTTGCTCACGTTGCTACCTCCAACATCGCTGCTGCTAACATCAACGGCGAGAAGCTGTTCGAGGCTATCAAGGCTGACATCGCTGCTGCTTCCGAGGCTGCTCCCTACGTAATCGGCATCATTCAGCACGACGAGACCCAGACCGGTATCGACCGCGCTAAGGGCTTCGAAGACAAGTTCAAGGAACTGGCTGACGCTGACGAGACCACCAAGGGCAAGTACAAGATCGAGAAGGAAATCAAGCAGGGCGACGCTGACCAGTCCTATGTTAAGGCTCTGGAAGCTCTGAAGGAAAAGGGCATCAAGGCTCTGTTCATGACCAACGAAGGTGTTGTTAAGCAGGTTTACGATGCAACCAAGGCTGCTGAAGGCAAGTATGACAACATCGTATTCACCGGCTTCGACGCTGGCACCAAGCAGCTGACTTGGATCAAGGAGAACGGCACTCCCAAGCTGTTCGGTTCCGTTGCTCAGGACTCCATCGAGATGGGCTACCAGGCTACTCTGCAGTGCATCGCTGCTGTTGAGGGCGGCACCGCTAAGGATGTTGCTATCGCAGGCGCATGGTACAACGCTGAGAACCTGATCACCATGCTGGATTCCAACCTGATCTACACCGACGCAGCTGAGGACGCTGAAGCTCTGCGTAAATAATTTCAGGTTAAGTCAAACTTGAACGGCTAAAACCGACCGGCACCACTTCGGTGGTGCCGGTTTTTTAGCAATTCTTTGCGGATTTGAGTAGGCAATCATCCAATTTTTGTGTGATTGCATATTGAACTGCGGAAAGAAAAGATGTATAATAAAAAAGATAAAAAAGCCTTTTGCTTTTTAAAAACAGGAGGGGTTAGAATGATGCGAAATCTGTTGGCCTTTGACTTGGGCGCCAGCAACGGCCGGGCCATTTTGGGCAGGTTTGACGGTGAGAAAATCACCATGCAGGAGCTGCACCGGTTCGAAAACAACTACATCGAAATGAACGGCGTTTACTATTGGGATACGCCTTATCTGTATAACCAGCTGAAGAAGGGCCTGTTGGCTTTCAAGCAGGGCGGCTTTGGCGATTTGGACGCTTTCGGTATCGACACCTGGGGTGTGGACTACGGCCTGCTGGATAAGAACGGCCAGCTTGCCGGCGTGCCCCGTTCCTACCGACTGGGCACACAGGAGGATATTGACGCGGTAAAAGCGAAAATTCCCACCGAAACCCTCTACGGTCGCACCGGTATCGACACCAATCTGACCTTCAACACCATCTACCAGCTGTATCGCAGACTGCGTGAAGAAGACCCCGCCTTGGAGATTGCAGATACCATGCTGCTGACCCCCGACCTGCTGGGTTACTTCCTCACAGGTAGCAAAGGAACGGAGTACACCATTGCCACCACTACCGGCCTGTACAACCCCACCTCCAAGGATTGGGATTGGCAGACCATTGAGGAATTGGGCCTGCCCAAGAAGATTTTCACCAAAATTGACAAGACCGGCACGATTCGCGGTCATCTGCGGAAAGAAATCTGCGAGGAAATCGGCATCAACGCCGCTCCCTTCGTAGCTGTGGGCAGCCACGACACCGCCTCTGCGGTGGCAGCAATCCCCGGCAGTGGCAGCTTTGCTTTCTGCTCCTCCGGCACCTGGAGCTTGTTCGGCGCAGAAATGGACAAGCCGGATTTGTCGATGGATGCCCAAAACCGGGGTTTCTCCAATGAAGGCACCATTCAGGGTACATATCGCCCATTGAACACCATTATCGGCATGTGGATCATTCAGGAATGCCGTCGTGACTGGATTAAGGCAGGCATCGAAATGAGCTGGGACGAAATCGTTGTTGCGGCTCGTGAAGCAGAGGCTCTGCGGAGCATTATCAACCCTGACGATTCCCGGTTCTACGACGGCGGCAATATGGTGCAGAAGATTAAGGATTTCTGTAAGGAAACCAATCAGCCTGTTCCCGAGACCGTGGGACAGATTGCCCGTACTGTCTATGAATCCTTGGCCCTGAAGTACCGCAGTGCACTGGAAGGCCTGGAGAAAATGAAGGGTCAGCGGATTGACTCTTTGAACATCGTTGGCGGACCTATCAACAACAAGTTCCTGAACCAGCTGATTGCCGACTCTCTGGATAGGCTGGTGGTTACCGGCCCTGTGGAGGGTGCGGCCATCGGTAACCTGCTGACTCAGGCCATGGCCTTGGGTGATATCAGGGATTTGGACCACCTGCGGCAGGTCGTCCGAAACTCCGAATCCGTGGAAACCTGGGAACCCAACCACACTGATGCGTGGGAAAAAGCATACGAGAAATTACTCACATTCTTAAAATAACAAAGGAGATGCAGTTATGAGCGTAGATATGACAAAGTGGCAGGAAATGGCCAAAGCGAATATCCACAACCGTCCCGCCGGCGAAGGCCGTCTGGCAGGTAAGATCACCATCGTCACCGGTGCAGCACAGGGCTTCGGTAAGGGTATTGCCGAGGAGCTGTACGCCGAGGGCGCAACCATCATCATTGCCGATATGAACCTGCCTCTGGCAGAGACCGTTGCCAAGGAAATGGGCGACCGTGCCTGGGCCATCGCTGTGAATGTTTCCGACGAAGAGAGCTGCGCCAATATGGTGGCTCAGGTTGTTGAGAAGTTCGGCGGCCTGGACATTATGGTTGCCAACGCAGGCGTTGTCCGTTCCGGCCCCATCGCTGAGTTCGAGAAGAAGGACTTCGACTTCGTTACCGCTATCAACTACACCGGGCTGTTCCTCACCTGCAAGTATGCCGCTATCATTATGCAGGCTCAGCACGAGGCTGACCCCACCGCTATGTTCGACATTATCGCAATGTCCTCCAAGTCCGGCCTGGAAGGCTCCAATAAGAACTTTGCTTATGCAGGTTCCAAGTTCGGCGCGATCGGTCTGGTCCAGTCCTTCGCTCTGGAGCTGTGCGCTTACAATATCAAGGTCAACGCAATCTGCCCCGGCAACTACCTGGACGGTCCTCTGTGGTCTGACCCCGAGCGTGGCCTGTTCGTCCAGTACTTGAACGCAGGTAAGGTTCCCGGCGCAAAGACCGTGGAAGATGTTCGGAAGTTCTATGAGGCTAAGGCTCCTATGAACCGCGGCTGCCTGCCCATCGACGTGGCTCGTGCTGTGATGTACTGCGTGGAGCAGAAGTACGAGACCGGCCAGGCTCTGCCCGTAACCGGCGGTCAGGTTATGCTGAACTAAGGTGACGCTATGATTGCCATTGACATCTTAAACAAACTGAACGCTCCCACCAAGGAGGAGCGTCTGGCAAACCTGAAGGAAGTGCTGAAGACCACCAACTTCCCGCCCATGGTACCTCAGTACATCAATAACCACATTCACACCACCTACTCCTTCTCCCCCTATTCTCCCACCGCTGCGGTGTATGCCGCCCGTATGGAGGGTCTGTGTACCGCAGGTATCATTGACCATGACTCCATCTCCGGCGCAGAGGAGTTTTTGGAGGCAGCGAAGGTCGTGGATATGCCCGTCACCATCGGTATGGAGGCCCGCATTTCCATGGAAGGTACTCGCCTGGAGGGCCGCCGTACCAACAACCCCGACCAGGTGGGCGTGAGCTATATGACCATTCAGGGTGTGCCCCACAATAAGATTGCCACCCTCACCGAGTTCTTCAAGCCCTATCAGGCTGCCCGTCATGAGCGTAACCGGAAAATGATTGCTAAAATCAACGACTTGGTGGGCGTAAACCTGGACTACGATAAGGATGTTCTTCCTCTGTCCATGGCCGCCGAAAACGGCGGTGTCACCGAGCGGCATCTGATGTACGCTCTGGCTCTGGAGCTGGAAAAGCAGGTGGGCAGAGGTCAGGCTATGATTGACAAGCTGACTTCCTTGGGTATGAATCTGTCTGAAAAGCAGAAAAATCTTCTCCTGGACACCGAATATCCCTTCTATGCCTACGACGTGCTGGGCATGCTGAAGGGCACCTTCGTTCCCAAGATTTTCATTGACGCTACCGACGAATGTCCCAAGCTGGCCGATATGGTGAAGCTGTGCAAGGATGTGGATGCATACCTGTGCTATGCTTACTTGGGCGATGTGGGTGACTCCGTCACCGGTGACAAGAAGGCCCAGAAGTTCGAGGACGATTATCTGGAAGATGTTTTCGAGTGCCTGAAGGAAGAGGGCGTGAAGGCGGTTACCTATATGCCCACCCGAAACACCCCCGCTCAGCTGGAGCGCTTGAGAAACCTCTGTGAGCAGTACGGTATGTTCCAGATTTCCGGCGAGGATATCAACACCCCCCGTCAGAGCTTCATCATCAAGGCGATGGAGAATCCCATGTTCCAAAACCTGATTGACGCAACCTGGAAGCTCATTGAACACGAAAAAAATACTTAATGGAGGAAAGTTTATGAATACAAAGGCTGTTAGAATTTACGGTAAGAAGGACCTGCGCCTGGACGATGTCCAGCTGCCCGAAATTGGTCCTGACGATGTTCGTATCCGCGTTGTTTCCGACTCTCTGTGTATGTCTTCCTACAAGGCAGCCATCGAGGGCGGCGACCATAAGCGTATTCCCGATGACTGCGCTACCAACCCCACCATTTTGGGCCACGAGTTCTGCGGCGATATCATAGAGGTTGGCGCAACCTGGGCGCACAAGTACAAGGTTGGCGACAAGTTCGTGATCCAGCCCGCTCACTACCACAAGGGCTCTCAGATGGCTCCCGGCTACTCCTACACCTACTGCGGCGGTAACGCACAGTACGGCAATGTCCCCATCGAGACTCTGCTGGAGAACTGCCTGCTGCCCTACGAGTCTGATACCTACTACTTCGGCTCCCTGGCTGAGCCTCTGAGCTGTGTCATTGGTACTTTCCACGCTATGTACCACACCAAGGCCGGCTCCTATGTCCACGAAATGGGCATTAAGGAAGGCGGCAAGATGGCGCTGCTGGCATCCGTTGGCCCTATGGGTCTGGCTGCTATCGACTATGCCATCCACTGTGACCGCAAGCCCAGCCTGCTGGTAGTTACCGATATTGACGAGGCTCGTCTGGAGCGCGCTGCT
>JAZOWQ010000137.1:0-1795 GCA_045659325.1 Faecousia sp.
GCACGGGAAATCACAGAGGTTCCGCCAATGCCGAAAATAGTACCCACAGACATGAAGATCAAAAACACGGGGGTTGCCATAGAAACAGCTGCCACCTGATAAGCATCACGGGTCAGACCAATGAAGAAGGTATCTGCCAGATTGTAGATCAGTACCATCAGCATGGCGGCCATGGCTGGAATCGTGTTTTTCAAAACTGCCTTTGGTACCGGTGCGCTGCGAAATACTTCCAGCTCTTTTGTCATTTCCATAAATAATCTCCTTTATATCAAAAGTAAACTTTTAATAGCACGCTATTAAAATGTGCATAGAAAGATGTCCGCATTTGCGGACATCTTTAAAATCCTTTGAATACTTTTTCCAGCAGTTCCCGGAATTGCTCTCTTTCTGCTTCCGTCAATCCAGACAGCAGCTGTGTTTCCATACGCCTCACATCTGATGCAGCGTTCTTACAGTATTCCATACCGGATGGGGTAATGGCTACTTTCTTTACCCTGCGGTCATTCTTATCTGTGAAGCTCTCCACAAATCCTTTCTGTTCCAGGCGCATCACGATTCCAGCGGCCGTAGACTGGGCTACATGGAGCAGACCCTCTAGTTCTTTCAGAGTTAACTGATGACCGGGAATCGCATCCAGTTCCATCAGAACATTCATTTGGGAGAGCGTTAGATCCTGTTGCCGCAGAAGGGAATTTGCCTGTTTCTCAATTTCATCGTGAATCTTTTTGATCAGCGCACCGCATAAATCATGTTTCTGCATTTGCTACACCTCGATAGAAATGATAGCACGCTATTAAATTCGAGTCAAGTTGTGTTTTATAACAAACGGAAATTGATTGATCCGATCTGTGATATGATCCGGAAGTGCTTGCAGTCAGTAAGATTCCAGGGCTTTATACGATCCAATTCGGCGGGGCGCACAGAATTATACAGTGATTCCTACTATGTACGCTACAGTCTGCTTATGTCCTAACGCGGTGCGGATATTTCTGTCGAATTTTATTCGTACGGGACACATCTTTTTGACCATCTGGCCGCCGACGGAGCCGGCCTCACGGGAGGTCAGGTGACCGGTGTAGCCGTTGGTCAGGTTGACACCAACTTCCTGTGCAGCCTGCATCTTGAACTTGTCCATGGCCTCACGAGCCTG
Organism: Faecousia sp.; assembly: GCA_045659325.1. GTDB lineage: Bacteria > Bacillota > Clostridia > Oscillospirales > Oscillospiraceae > Faecousia. Next base: position 1,151 of record JAZOWQ010000137.1, read on the forward strand.
GGGGACATTGATCTGATTGTTGTTCTTGGAACTCATAATCTTCTCTCCTTTGTCGTTTTTTGGGAAAGCCGGTCGCCTTCCCATGGAAAACGACTCTTTTCTTTCCGCATCCATATCTTTGCCCAAGTCAGGCGATTCATGTGTGGAGCATTGCGGAAGATTCGGATAAATTTTGAAAAAAAGGCTGGCTTGCATTTGCGGGTCAGCCTTTTTCTTGACTGCGGGCGGGGGAGATGGTAGAATAAGGGTGAAGCCAACCCCATTCGTTACCGTGGCTATTACTACGATGACGATACCGGCCTGTATTACTGTAACGCCCGGTATTACAGCCCCAAATGGCGCAGATTTATTTCTCCCGATGATACCGCCTACCTCGACCCCGAAAATGTAAACGGCCTGAACCTGTATTGCTATTGCAATAACGATCCGATAAATTATTGCGCCCCGAGTGGACACGAATGGTATCATTGGGTAATTGGAGCGGGAATTATTGCTTTGTGCGCAGTATTAACGGTACTGACCGCTGGAGGTTTTGCTGCTGCGGGAACTGCCCTTGCCTCTGTTTTTACAGCAACCATGGCGCCAACCGTAGCGTCTGCCATTTTTGCGGGTGCATTTGTTGGCGCAACTACGATCGGCACTGCC
>JAZOWQ010000138.1:0-2974 GCA_045659325.1 Faecousia sp.
GAAGGCTGGCCCGCCATCATCCGCGCCGTGAACACCAAAGACGCTATGACCGCCACCATCGAGGAGATTCCCTACCCTGTTCTCCACAAGATTGTCGCCCGCATCACCGCCGAGGTGGAGGGCATCAACCGTGTCCTGTTCGATCTGACTCCCAAGCCCACCGGTACCATCGAGTGAGAATAATACTACGAAAATGAAAGAAGTTACAATACAGGGAACGCCCTATGAGCGAGGATGCGCCTACGGTCAGCAATGCCGGGAAGAAATTGGCGTATCCATCCGGGTGTACGGTGCCCTTTTCCAGGAACTGCAAGGTATATCCTGGGAAAAAGCCCGGAAACTTTCTGAATTCTACCTGGAAAAGACCCGGGAGTTTGCACCGGACTATGTGAAAGAAATGCAGGGTATTGCCGATGGCGCAAATACTGACCTGCTGGACATTGCTGCCCTCAACGCCCGTACAGAAATTATGTTTGCCCAGCTGAAGGATGCCCAGGAATGCACCACACTCAGCCTGATGCCCCCCGCCACAGCAGACGGACGGGTCATTGCCGCGCAGAACTGGGATTTTTACAGACAGCTCCGTGACAGTCTGGTGATTGTGCACATTCATCAGGAGGACAAACCCAATTTCGTTATGGTGTCTGAGGCCGGTATGATCGGCGGCATTGGTATGAATGACCGGGGCATCGGTGTTTTGTTAAACGCCCTCACCACTGATACTTCCTGCCATGGCATCCCTCTGCGTACCCGTATGCGGGCTATGCTGGATGCCGGAACCCTGGGCGAAGCTTATGCCCAAGGCAGCCACAATCCCACTTCCGTAGGACACCTGGTAGCCACCCACAGAGACGGTGTGGCCATTGCCTTTGAGATGGACTCCAAGACCGCTGAAACCCTCCTTCCGGAGGATGGCGTTTGGGTACATACCAACCACTATGTGGGCCCCAGGATGTATCAGGCTCACAATGCAAGTCCCAGAGCCAGCACCTACATTCGTTTTCAGCGGATTAAAGCGCTGGTAAAGGAAGCCCACGGCAAGATCAAATGCGAAGATGTGATGGAAATGCTCCGGGATCACGCAGGACATCCCTATTCCCTCTGCACCCACAAAAATCCGAAAGACTCCGTAAAAAGCCAATATGTCACCAATTTCGCCATCATTATGGACCTGACCGAAGGCTGCTTCTATCTGGCCCCCGGCAATCCCTGCATGAGTGAATTTGAAAGATTCGAGATCTGAGGAGAAATACATCTCAGAAATTCCAAAGTGCTTGTATCGCGCTTCGTAGAATGTTGATTGCAACAGTAATCGTTTTACAATTGCCCGGAAGTCCTTGGCAAAGGGCATTCCGGGCAATTCTGTCATAAGGAGAATCGTTATGAACACAAAAAAGGATTTATCCGCAAAGCAATTACTCACCATGGGCGGCGCGTTGTTTTCCATGCACTTCGGCGCGTCCTGTATGCTCTACCCCGTCAATTGGGGCAAGGACAGCGGCACATCGGTGTTTATCGCCTACATAGCCATCGTCCTGACCGCCCTGCTGCTGCCCCTGCTGGCCTACATCGCATTGGCCCGGGGCAAGGGCAATTTCGCCGCCATCACCACCAGGATCTCCCCCAAATTCGGTTCTGTATTTTGTACCGTTACGGTTTTGGTTTTGGGCCCGCTGTATGTGGTGCCCCGTATGAGTGCCGCCGCCTGGGACGCCATTGTGGCATTGACCGGCCTGGAACTCTCCGGCTTTTTGCCGATTTTGCTGTTTAACTTCCTGTTTTATGCCCTGGCTTACTGGTTCTTAGCTGACCGCTCCGATACCATGGACAAAATTGGCAAGATTTTGTTCCCCGTTCTCATTGCCATCGTGGTGCTGGTGATCGCCAAGGGTCTCATCACCCCCATCTCCACAGATTGGCAGCCCAAAACTTACGCCGAATCCCCCATCGCCTACGGCCTTCTGCAGGGCTATCAGACCGGTGACCTGCCGGCGGCGCTGCTCTTTGGCCTGATAATCATTCAAGGCATTCAAAAAGCCGGTGTTTCTGAAAACCGTGTCAATAAAAATCTGATCCGCATTGGCCTTGTGGGTATGGGTATGCTGGCTATTACCCATCTGGGTCATATGATCGTGGGAGCAAGCACCGGTGGCACCATCGACAAAACCCTTTCTGTATTGTACGGTGAAGTTGTGATGCAGCTTTGGGGCAAACCCGGCGCTATTTTCTTCAACATCGCCCTGATCCTGGCTGCCCTGACCACCGCTGTGGGTCTGTGCGGCTCTGCCGGTGAATACTTTGCTGAAGTCTCCAAGGGCCGTGTTTCCTACAAGATCGTTTCCCTCATTATGGTGGGCATCAGCGCCCTGGTTTCCAGCGTGGGACTTAACAACATTGTGACCTTCATCGGCCCGCTGCTGGATGCCTGCTATCCTGCCGCCATCGTGGTGGTGCTGTACTATGTGATCTGCCCCAAGCTGGGCAGCCTGCGCCTGTTAAGCGGCGCCCGATTTGCTATGATCGCCGCCGCTGTGGTGGGATTCATTGATGTGCTGAATTCCTACAATTCTCTGCTGAATATCAACAATGTGCAGTTTACAAATTTCTATAATTGGCTGCCCCTGAGCGCATATCACCTGACCTGGATTCCGGTGAGCGCAGTGTGCTTCCTGCTGGGCGCACTCCTTTGCCGCCCCAAAACCAAATAAAAAGACGGCCAAAGGGCCGTCTTTTTTTGCGCAGCAAGACTATTCAATCGGAGAAAAATATGCCATGATAGGGAATATGAGGCAGAAAACACCGTTTAGGGGGAGTTTTATGAGAAAGAATGGAAAAAAAGGGGCGAACAAGCCGTTTATCAGTTTGTCCGTCGTCGTGCCAACTATGTCGGTTACCGTGTTCGTCATACCCAGCACGGTTTGGGCACTGTCAAATCCTTCGACGGTACCCTCATTACCGTTACCTTCGACAACCA
>JAZOWQ010000139.1:0-3343 GCA_045659325.1 Faecousia sp.
AGCTTCTTGACGTCGGTGAGAGAGCCATACCATGCAGGACCCTTCTTGTAGTCCTCGGGAGGCAGGGGGTCTAACTCGCCGTCGTAGTCGGTGGGCTGCTTGGGTGCGGGTGCGCCGTTGATGAGTTCGCTGTTATCCAAGGGTGCTACATACTGGCGATAAAGGAAGGTGACGATCTGGCCGCGGGTGACGGTGTCATTCGGAGAGAATGTGGTAGCGGATGTACCATTGGTCACACCGTTGCGGATGGCCCAGGATACTGCCTGTTCCAGCTGACTGTCTGCCTTCACATCAGAGAAAGGCACAGGGTCCACTTCGGGACTGCCGGCAGCCCGCCAGAAGAACTCCACGGTAGATGCGCGGGTACACTTGGCATCAGGCTTGAAATTGCTCTCAAAAACGATTTCTCCCAAGGCCCATTTGGCGGCATCCAGATACCATGCGTCATCGGGCACATCGAAGAAGGGGTTAAAGCTGCCGCTGTACAACCGGGATGCGGGGCAACCGGCGGCGCGCCAGAGGAAGGTAATGATCTGGGCGTTGTTGCAGGTCTGGTTGGGTGAGAATGTGGTGGCAGAGGTTCCGTTGGTAATACTCTTTCCAACGGCCCATTCAACCGGTTTGGCGTAATAGTCGGTGGATTTCACATCCGTAAATCCCGCTGCAGAAGCCATCCCGGTCAAAAGGGATGTACAAATGCAAAGGCTCAAAAGCAAACTTAAAAGCTTTTTCTTCATGTTATCTCCTCCTCGCAAACGATAAAAATACGGTGAAAACCCATCAAACGGGCAGGCAGGTAATGGAAGGGCTTTTGCATGGTTCGATTGTAAATAGCCACGGCTTGTTGATAGACATCTTCACACCTCTCGCAAATAGCCACGCTCTCAGGGTCACCTTGCGCTTTTTGTGCTTTGTCCCGCCATACTGCAAGTTCCCTGTGGGCACTTTCCACGGTGCTTTCTTGTTCCCGCATAACTCGCCGAACATCTCGGAACCAGAGGATAATGCATCCAACAGTAGATATGATTGCAATCAAATAAATCGGCCACAGGACCACACGGACACCTCCTTCACACAACCATGGCAAATTTATCATATGATAATATACCATGTGCTTCCCCGCTTTTGTTGTGTGCGGCGCGAACTGTATGGTTTTACCCCTTAATAGCAGAGGCGCACACTGGCAAAACGAAGGGGGTTATGATATTATAATAATGGTATAGTCTATGTTAGAGAACGAGGTGTAGGGTAATGCATATCGCAATTTGCGATGACCAGATCAACGAATTGGAACGCGTTGTAAATTTGCTGCATATGTGGGAAAAAGAACACAATACCACTTTGCGCTTCAAAACGTTCCAAAGTGCTGCCGAGATGCTCGACGCAGCAGCGTCAGAAAAAGATCCCTTCTCCCTATACCTGTTGGATGTAATGATGCCCAGAACGGACGGTATCGCCGTGGCGCGGGAGATTCGCAGTTTTGATGAGGCGGCGGATATCGTCTTTTTCACCATGTCCCCGGAGTTTGCCTATGCCAGCTACGATGTGCGAGCATTAAACTATTTGCTCAAGCCCGTTCAACCGGAGAAGCTTTTCCCCATTCTTGACCGCCTTTCCCTGCAGGAAAGCAACCCGCAGGAAGATCTGTTGCTGAAATCCGGCGCTACACTGATCCGTGTTCCCTTTTCACAGATCGTTTATGTGGAAGTCATGAACAAGAGTCTCTACTACCATTTAACGGATAAAACAGTGAAGCATGTATCCGGTACGCTGCGGGAATGTGAGCCGGTTCTGCTTTCCAGACCCGAATTCAAGCGGATCCACCGCTCGTACATCGTCAATTTGACGAAGGTGATCGAGTTGTCACCCACTGCCGCTAAAACGGTGCTGGGCACGGAACTCCCTATATCGCGTGGGCTGCATCAGCAGTTGCAGAATGACTATGTCAAGTTATTATTCACCCGGGAGAACAATACATGAGCAACCTGTTTTATATGATTCTTACACTTCTTGCGCTGATTTTGTGTACGGCCAATGTTTATGTCATGCACAGTTACCGCATTTCGACCAGGAAACTCCTATGCATATTTGCTATTGTGACGCTGATTTGCATAGCTGCCAATGCCTGCATCATCATTCCTTTTGGCCGGGAGGTCTTCCAGAGCGTCATGATTTTCACCGTGGCCGCTCCCTATTTTTTGATTTTCCTATTTATCTCAACCGACAAAATCTCGCAGGTGTTTTTCAACTTCTGGTATTGGGTCACCGTTTACGCTATCATCGCCAATAGTGTCAAGCTGATCAATGACATCACCTTCCGCAGCAGCACCTTTGAAGATCTGGTGGTGATTGCCTTTCTTTTTGCGCATCTGCTGCTCTACAACAAGTATTTCAAGTCGTTTCACCGCAAGATCCTTGAAACGCCCAATATCAACTGGTGGGTATTCTCTCTGGTTCCTCTTTTTTTCGAGGTACTGATCGTTACCATACATAAGACAACTCAGCCGCCCAAAGGATTTTCCAGCAATTACCCGTTGCTTCTGATCGTGTTCCTGCTGATGCTGTTGGTTTATGCACTGATCATTTACATTTTCCATCAAGTTGAATCTGCAGCAAAGGCCAAGCTTGCGGCGGCAATGTACAACCAACAGATGGAGGTCGCAAAAGCGCAGCTCTCGGCCCTCAACGAATCGCAGATGAAAACCGCAGTTTATCGACACGATATGCGCCACAACCTGACCGCCATCGATGCTTTTTTATCCATCGATCAGGTACAACAGGCAAGGGATTATATCAAGGAGATACAGGATGGTATCGACTCCCTTACCGTTCAGCGTTTTTGTGAGCATGAACTGGTCAACCTGCTCTGTGCTTCCTTTTCCGACAAGGCAAATCGCACAGGAATCCGGTTGAGCGTGAATGCTGCATGCCCAAAGAACCTTGCCCTTTCTGACATGGAGTTGTGCATCATCCTTTCCAACGGGTTTGAAAATGCGCTTCACGCAGTTTCCGGCCTGGAAGCTTCTCTCAAATGGATCGAGTTATACATCGAGATCAAACAGGACAACCTTTTGATCGAGATCAAAAATCCTTTTGTTGGCGAAATCGTCATGCAAGACGGGCTTCCCATTACCAAGCGGGCCAATCATGGATACGGGTGTCGCAGCATCCAAACCATTGCCAAGCAAAACAGAGGTGGATGCGTTTTTGAAACGGAAGACGGGGTATTTATTTTAAGAGTTTATATTGCCGAAGCTTTGGGCGATAACGCCTAATATGACCAACAACACATAGCGCACTTATGTATGGAGCAGCCAGTCGGCTGCTCCATTTTTAATACGCC
>JAZOWQ010000140.1:0-8683 GCA_045659325.1 Faecousia sp.
TTCACAAAGCATTTCCGGAGAATCCAACCATGTAAGCACCTTCACCTCACCACGGACGCCGTGGGTGGTAACGATTTCTCCGGCATCAATAAAGCTTTTTCTCATAACATCCTCCAAATAACGAAATATGCGTGGCGCCAAGCGTCACGCATAAGCCGTTAATCCACGATTTCCACCGTGACTTTTTCGCCGGTGCGCTGGGCAACGGTTTTCACAATGGTACGGATTTCTTTAGCAATCCGACCCTGGCGGCCAATGACCTTACCCATGTCGCCGGGGGCAACACGCAGCTCAAGCACCTTACCTTCCTCATCAGAAACTTCGGTCACTGTAACTGCCTCAGGCTCGTCCACCAGATTCTTTGCCATATACAGCAAAAGCTCTTTCATTGGAACACTCCTTACGGGTAATTACAGCACGCCGGCTTTCTTCAGCAGGCCACGTACGGTATCGGTGGGCTGTGCGCCGTTCTTAATCCAAGCCTGAACCTTCTCTGCGTCCACATTGATGGTAGCGGGGTTGGTCAGAGGATTGTAGGTACCGATTTCCTCGATGCAGCGGCCGTCACGGGGAGAGCGAGCATCAGCAACAACGATACGGTAGAAAGGAGCCTTCTTTGCACCCATTCTTCTCAGTCTGATTTTAACCATGAGTTTTCACCTCCATAAATATTTCTAAAATCTATATCGCAAAGCAATTTGCTTTCAGCGAACAATTTATCAGAAGCCAGGGAATCCGCCAAAACCGCCGAACCTACCCATACGCTTCATCTTCTTGCCCATTCCCGGGCTGGAGAACTGCTTCATCATAGCCTTCATCTGATCAAAGGACTTCAGCAGTCGGTTTACATCTTCCACTTTCACACCTGCGCCATTTGCAATTCGCTTTTTCCGGCTGGCGCCGATAATATTGGGATTTTCCCGCTCTTTGGGAGTCATCGAAAGGATAATTGCCTCGGTGCGACCCATAGCCTTCTCATCCAGCTGGACATTTTTCAGGCCTGCGCCGCCGGGCAGCTGGGCAAGCAAATCCTGCATAGAACCCATAGACTTCAGCTGAACCATTTGATCATAGAAGTCCTGCAGGGTGAATTTATTAGATTTTAGCTTTTCTTCCATCTCGGCAGTTTTCTTGGCATCGTATGCCTGCTCTGCCTTTTCAATGAGGGAAAGCACATCGCCCATACCCAAAATCCGGGAGGCCATACGATCCGGATGGAAGGCTTCAATATCCTCTAACTTTTCACCCATACCGGCAAATTTAATGGGCTTACCGGTAATCGCCTTAACAGACAACGCTGCGCCACCACGGGCATCGCCGTCCAGCTTGGAAAGCATAACTGAATCGATATCCAACCATTCGTTAAAGCTCTGGGCGGCGTTCACCGCATCCTGACCTGTCATGGCATCGATCACCAGCATAATCTCATCAGGCTTTACCGTGGACTTGATATTCTTCAGTTCTTCCATCAAGGTCTCGTCCACATGCAGACGGCCGGCGGTATCCAGAAACACCATATCGTGACCGTGCTGACGGGCGTAAAGAACTGCTTCCTTGGCAATCTGTACCGGGTCAATCTGACCCTTTTCAAAAACCGGGATGCCCAGCTTTTCGCCACAGACCTTCAGCTGCTGAATCGCAGCAGGTCGGTAAATATCACAAGCAACCAACAAGGGGTTTTTGCCCTGCTTTTTCATAAGACCGGCAAGCTTTGAGCCGTTGGTGGTCTTACCAGCGCCCTGTAAACCAACCATCATAACCACTGTAGGACCGTTTGGGCTAATGGTAATGTGCTTGGTATCCGTGCCCATCAGGGCGGTCAACTCTTCGTTGACGATTTTTACAATCATCTGCGCGGGGCTCAGCGCTTCCAAAACATCCGCGCCTACGCACCGCTCTGTCACAGATTTCACAAAATCCTTTACTACCTTATAGCTGACGTCCGCTTCCAGCAGCGCCATACGAATTTCTCGCATAGCCTCTTTTACATCGGACTCTTTCAGTCGGCCTTTGCCCCTGAGCTTTTTGAAGGTAGCGGAAATTTTTTCGGTTAATCCTTCAAATGCCATCGCTTACTCCTCAATGGATTTTGCCGCATTGGCAATCGCTATTGCAGTTTCCCGCACCAGCGGGTCTGCGTGGTTTTCCAGTTTCTTCACAGACGCCAATATCGCTTGCATCGCTTCTCGGCTTTGCAGATATCGGCGAACACAACCGGTTTTGGCCTCCATCTTCTGCAGATGGGCCTCTGCGCGGATAATATTATCGTGAACGCCCTGACGGCTGACGCCCAATTCGTCGGCAATCTCTGCCAGAGAAAGGTCCTGATTATACCGCAGGTCCAGGCACATACGCTGGCGGTCTGTAAGCATATCGCCGTAGTAATCAAACAGGAGCAGCATCTCAACCGTATCCATACATATGCCTCCTGTCAATCATTTTTCCTTTACACCCGACACATCATACACTATAATTGCATACTTGTCAAGTATTTTTTCTTGTCAGCACATCATACCAACGAGAAAGTTCTGCAACTCTTATAAAACCGAGGTTTTCATAGAGCCGAAGGGCTCTTGCATTGGTGGAAGCCACCTCCAAAACAACTCTCTCTGAATGTAAACTGCTGCACAGCGCCAGTATCACTTCCCTGCCGGCTCCCGGCTTTGTGGCAATGACCGATTCCACCGTATCTCCCCGGGCAATACCGATACCTAACAATTCTTCTCCTTGGTGGACAAAATAGCCGCCACCCTGCTGTATCAATGTCTTCATATCGAGACGGGTCATTGTGGAGGAATTGGGAATGGGGAACATTTTTTTATTGTAAATGCGCTGCCATTCATCTACGGTCTTTTCTGTAACAGGAAACAATGCCACATTCGTGTCTGGTAAGTTTTCACGGAGTACAGACATCTGCAAAACGGCAGTATGCATGAGGTATTTTTCCAGCATTTCGTGGCCTGTAGCATAAATTTTTTCGGCCCCTGTCATTTTACAGAAGTCCACACAGTCTTTCAAGAATGCCTCCGGTTGCTGGGTTGACTGTATTTTTATATAAGCAATCCCCTTATACGGCACTTCCTTCAATGTGATACTACCCACACCATTTTCTGTTGTAAATATAGGAAAATCCCGCATACCATCACCTCCTATTTATCATAACACATACTGTCAATTATCATAATGGATTATTTGACAGTTTTCCCTTGGTTTTGCAGATTTTTAGCGTATAATAAGTCTAAAACCAACATATAGGAGGAACTTTCCTTGAAGAAGATCATTGGCAAAAAAGAGTATAACACCGAAACCGCAACTCTTATTAAGCAGTTCACATACAGTTATTTCGGCGACCCTGCAGGTTATGAGGAAACACTTTATCAAACACCTGACGGATTTTTCTTTGTATATATCTGCGGCGGCAAGGATTCCATACACCCTGAAGAAAACATCGTTCGTCTGGCAAAATCCAAAGTTGACGAATGGTTGGAAAGCCATAAATAATATCATTAAGGACCGCTTTGGCGGTCCTTTTTTCTTGACATATATGATACAATAAAAGATAGAAATAACAAGAAATAAGCTGGTTTTGGAATATGAAAAAGCTGATTGTTTTATCTATATTGTTTGCTCTGCTTTTGATGGGTTGCGCACCCCAAAAGTCTGCCCGAATTACGGCTACCACGCTGCCGGTATATGAGTTCACCGCGACCTTGTGCGAGGGAACTGACATTACCGTTTCCAGACTGGTAACAGAGAATGTATCCTGTTTACACGACTACACTGTACAGGTATCCCAAATGCGGGCGATTGAATCCGCAGAAGCTGTGATTATCAATGGTGCAGGGCTGGAGCATTTTTTAAATGACGTTCTGACAGACGCTTCTTGTGTGATTGATGCATCCGAAGGATTGGAACTTACCTGCGGACACCACCACGATGAAGACACACATCACCACGCACACGACCCCCATATATGGCTCTCTCCCCAAATGGCTAAGCAGATGTGCAAGAATATCGCAAGCAGCCTGACAAGCATATACCCCCAATATGCAGATACATTTTCAAACAATCTTGAGACGCTGCTTGCAAAACTGGACGCCTTGCAGGCATATGGAGAAACGGAATTAAGCGGCTTGCACTGCCGCAATTTAATTACTTTCCACGACGGATTTTCTTATTTTGCAGAGAGTTTTGATTTGCACATCATAAGAGCCGTTGAAGAAGAATCCGGCAGCGAGGCATCAGCCAAAGAATTGATTGAACTAATTGGTTTGGTGAACGACAATCACCTGCCTGCTATTTTTACAGAAGCAAATGGAAGTACCGCAGCTGCGGGGATTATCGCAAAAGAAACCGGCGCTAAAATATTCACTTTGGATATGGCTATGGCCGGTGACAGTTATTTTGAAGCCATGTATCACAACATAGACACTGTAAAGGAGGCATTGGAATGAATACAGGAATCCACGGCGGCGCCTGTGGTCATGCCTGCTGCCTTCGGGTACAGGATTTATCGGTCAAAATCGGCGGCAATACCATCATCGAAGATGTTAATCTCCACGTGCATTGCGGTGAAATGGTTGCCTTAATCGGTCCTAACGGCGCTGGTAAAAGCACATTAATCAAATCCATTTTGGGACAGCAACCCTATGAAGGTGTAATTTCCTTTTCTGTACCCGGACAGCGAAATCGCAAGCTAAAAATTGGCTATGTGCCACAAAGCCCCACCTTTGATGCCGGGGATTCTGTCAGTGTGGCAGACTTGTTTGCCTGCTGTATGAGCAAACGGCCTGCTTTCTTAGGCCACTCCAAGGCTATGCGGGAAAAGATTTTAATGTGTCTGGAGCGGGTACGGAGCGAAAATCTCATTGACAAGCGAGTGGGCACCCTGTCCGGCGGTGAGCTGCAACGGGTACTGCTGGCATTGGCATTGGAGCCGCTGCCTAATCTTTTGATTTTGGACGAGCCTCTGTCCGGTGTGGATGTGGAGGGTATGGAAACCCTTATGGATATGCTGGATGAAATCCGGCAGACCTATGATCTTTCCATTCTGATGATTACCCACGATTTTTCTATGCTCAGCCGATATGCTGATCAGGTGCTCCTGCTGGACGGCCGCCCGGTATGCCAGGGCACACCCTTTGAGGTGTTGAATTCCGAGGCATTCCGTCGTGTATTCCACAGAAAAGGAGGCACGCTGTAATGGAGCTTTGGTATCGATTCTGTCACATTTTTCCCACAGAAATGCTTGAATGGGATTTCATGTGCAACGCATTATTGGCTGTTCTCCTGATGGCACCTTTGTTTGGTCTGACATCCACCATGATAGTGACCGGACGTATGACCTTCTTCTCCGACGCATTGGGCCACTCCGCCTTTACAGGAATCGCTATCGGTTGTATTTGCGGTGTAAGCGGCCCTACCTGGGTTGCCGTGGTATTTGCGGTTGGATTTGCGCTACTGTTTTCTTATGTCCGCTGCCGCAGTCATCAAACAGCCGATACGCTGATTGGTGTATTCTCCAGCACCGCCGTTGCATTGGGTATCTTTATTGCAACTTTAGGCGGCGGTAGTTTTACGAAATATAACCGATATCTCATTGGAGATATTTTATCTGTCACCCCATCAGAAATCGGGGCTTTAGCGTTGATTTTGGCAGCTGTCTTGGCATTCTGGGTGCTCTTCAGCAATCGGTTGACACTGTCTGCTGTCCACCCTGCCCTCGCCTCATCAAGAGGGTTCTCCCCAAATGTATCCCAGACCCTGTTTACTACCGCCATTGCAGTGATTGTTACATTGGCGATCTCTTGGGTAGGATTGTTAATTCTAAACTCTTTGCTGGTTTTACCTGCAGCCTCTGCCCGGAATATCGCAAAAAATTTACGGCAATATCACGGTTTCTCCGTTCTCTTTGCTTTGATTGCCGGCATTGCAGGCTTAATTATCTCTTATTATCTTGGCACTTCTGCCGGTGCTGCTATTTCGTTGGTTTTGGCGAGTATTTTCGCCATATCTTTCGGTTTGAGAAAGGTGCGTTGCTGATATGGAAGCTATCATTCGTCCCATTGCGGTTATGCGCAGTGATTTCCCTACCAAGTTCGGCATCCCCCGACAAAGCGGATTGGTGGAAAGTCTCCGTTCTACCATTGTATTTGAGCCGGAATACCGCAATCCGGATGCATTACGGGGTTTAGAGGATTTTTCTCACATTTGGCTGATTTGGCAATTCACCGAAGCTGTCCGCACCGAATGGACACCTACCGTCCGTCCGCCACGCCTGGGTGGAAATAGGCGGATGGGGGTGTTTGCCACCCGTTCTCCTTTCCGTCCCAATTCTTTAGGCCTGTCCTGTGTTAGAATCGTAGGGTTGGAGCAAACCGAAGAAAATGGCACAGTCATTCACGTTGCAGGCGCAGATCTGATGAACGGCACACCCATTTTTGACATCAAGCCATACATACCTTACAGTGACAGTTACCCGGAAGCTTTGGGTGGATTTACCTCTACCGCCGGCGACTTTCTTTTGACTGTTGATTTTCCTCAGCACCTTCTGGAATTACTACCGGAAGATAAGCGGGATGCCGCATTGGAACTTCTGTCTCACGATCCCAGACCTTCTTATCAGGCACAGTCAGACAGAGTATATGGCCTTACCTTTGCCGGATTTGATATTCGTTTCTATGTGAAGAATAATACGCTGCATATAAAAGAGGTCATTATGCTATGAAAAAGAATATAGATATGCTCAACGGCAGTCTACTTTCCGGAATTCTGCGTTTTGCTGTTCCTGTAATTCTGACAAATCTTCTGCAGATATTCTTTAACACTGCTGATTTAATCGTTGTTGGGCAATACTGTGGCAGCCTGTCTGTTGGCGCTGTCAGTTCAACCACATCGCTTACCAATTTAATTGTTAATTTCTTTATTGGCATCTCCGTTGGCACCGGTGTTGCCGTTGCCCGGGCAATCGGTGGACAAAATTCTGAAGAGGTCCATCGCACTGTTCACACCGCTTTGCCCACTGCCGTTATTTGCGGAGGAATTATTTCCCTGATCGGTATCGTTTTTTCGTCTACATTCCTTAAATGGATGGACACCCCGGAAAGTGTGCTCCACCTTTCGGCATTATATATGCGTATTTACTTTGCCGGTATGGTATTTAATATGGTGTATAATTTCAGTGCTGCCATATTGCGAGCTATTGGAGAAACAAAACTTCCTCTCTATTTTTTATCCATCGCCGGTGTTCTGAATGTTATTTTGAATCTGTTTTTTATAATCGTTCTGAAGCTGGATGTTGCGGGTGTCGCTTTAGCAACTTCCATTTCTCAGGCCGTTTCTGCTGTTATGGCGGTAATCGCACTGACTCGCAGAACAGATATGTGTCGGCTGGAATTCAAAAAAATGCATATCTATAAAAAACAGTTTTCAACAATTCTGCGATTAGGTATGCCTGCCGGCATCCAGAGCTCACTGTTTGCAGTATCCAATGTCATCATAACATCTTCTATCAATTCCTTTGGGTCTGAAGCGGTGATTTCCGGCAATGGAGCAGCCCAAAATCTGCAAGGACCCCTCACATCTGTTACCGGCGCTTTTTATGCTACCTCAACCACATACATCGGACAGAATTCCGGTGCCCATAAATTCAATCGGGCGAAGAAAGCCTACGGCATCTGCCTTTTGTGTATGGCTTTGCTTACAATTCCCATCAGCGCGCTTCTCTATCTGTTCCGGGAGCCGTTACTGTCCCTGTATATTACCGATAATCCGGAAGCTATCGCCCACGGCGTTACGCGTATGATTTATATCGGTATGTTCTTCTGTTTGCTGGGTCTTATGGATACAACCACCGGGGCACTGCGCGGGCTTGGATATTCCTTTGTCCCTATGGTTATTACCCTTATGGGTGCTTGCGGATTGCGAATCCTTTGGGTATATACCATTTTCCAAGTACCTCAATATCACACGCTTGCATGTCTATATAAGTCCTACCCAGTCAGCTGGATCATAACATTTTCTGTAGAACTTGTAATGTTCTTAATCATTGTTAATAAGAAAGAAAAGGCAGAAATGCTTAGTCTTCAAAGGAGTACTCTATGAATATTTTAATTTGTAATGTCGGCAGCACATCCCTTAAGTATCAACTTTTTGATATGGACGCAGGAGAAAAGGTGCTGTGCGCCGGTGGCGCTGAGCGCGTAGGCGCAGAAAAATCTTTGTTTTATCACAGACACAATTTGACCGGTGATGCTGTTAATCAAGAAGCAGTATTCCCCACTCATCGTGAAGCAATCTGCGCTATGTTGGAACAGCTTCTTTGCGGTTGTATTGGTTCTCTTTCCGAGATTTCCTGTGTGGGCTTTAAGGTTGTCCATGCCAAAGGCGTGACCGGTGTGCAGTATTTGACCGAAGAAGTACTGCGAGCTATGGCGGATTTCAACTCCGTTGCTCCTGCCCACAATCCGCCCTATATTGCCGCCATTCGCCAGTTTAAGAATCTGATGCCCGACACCCCGATGATCGGCTCTTTCGAAACTGCATTCCATGCCAATATGCCTCCCGAGGCTTATCTGTACTCCATTCCTTTGGAATTGAGCAAGGAGCACGCCATTCGTCGGTACGGCTTCCACGGCGCATCGCTGGAGTACCTCTCCACTTGGACCGCAGAAAAGATGGGTCG
>JAZOWQ010000141.1:0-16449 GCA_045659325.1 Faecousia sp.
GGAGGATGCGACACAAAAGGGTGTAGAATGGACAAGCAGTGATGCACGTGTAGCGACAGTTAATCCCAATAGCGGTCTGGTTGTAGCCCAAGGCGCAGGTGAAGCCACAATTGAGGCGGTAGCATGTGACGGCAGCGGTGAATGGGGAGAGTGCTCCATTACTGTGAATCCGCCGGTAGCTGTAACAGGTATTGGCCTTAGCACAAAAAAACTGACGATGAATGTGGGGGATACCCAAAAAATCTGTGTGCGCATCTGCCCGGAAGATGCAACAAACAAGCGGGTGACTTGGTGTAGCAGCAATAAGAATGTCGCCAGTGTTGATTGTTACACCGGAGAGATTACAGCCAAATTGGCCGGCACCGCTACAATTACCGCAACTACAGTTGATGGTGGCTTCATAGCTCATTCTGCGGTTACGGTTTGTAGTACCGACTTATTTCATCCCAGTAATATTGAGTTTTTGCGAATTAAGAAATATGACATGTCTTTATATGGAGGAGATAGCGATATTATAACGATTGTCACTAAGTCTAAATTGAGTTCGGGACAATATTTTGAGGCATTTGCAGCAGATCGGGCAAATGTTGCATTTAAAATTGATAGCGATTTAATAGATCAACTAAATACCCAAGAGGCCCTTTTTCAAGATACTCCGATAATGTTTGTTGCTCCTTATTATTATCATTTGGCAAAACTTGGTGTTGATGCAATGGTTTCTGATGGTATTATTAATAACAACAGTGCTGAATATTATGGCATTTGGGCTTCTGAATCAAATCGTCTCTTGCAGAAAGCGAACAAGATTTCAAATCAGATTCAATTAGTGTTGGCCATTGTTACTATGGCATATAGTATTTACAATATTGTATCTGCGATAAAAGTAGCAAAAATGTCTATGAATACCACCCAAACATATTATTCTGAAGATTATAATACTATGGTTTCCGAAACAGATGATTTATTTGAACAGCTATCTGCCAAAGGAGTAAAATATACAAAAGAAGATACTATGTGGATTAGTGAAACATATGATGGTAAAGTTTGCTGGTTAGAAAAAGGAACAACAAGCGCTGGATTTAAACATATTACGAGTAGACATCCGGTTAGTGAATTTTCGTCTTTCAATGTGTCTTCTGAAAGTGGGTTATCTACATTGGTCTATAACACAGTTTCAACCCAGGCTCCTGTGGGAACATATGGGGAATCTGGATTGGTTTACGCATTTGAAAATCAAAAGTATTTAAATATTGTAATAGCAAATAATGGATATATTGTTGATGCGTATAATGTATCTAATAGTATTAGCGGAATAAAGTTTTTTTAAGAAAGAGGAATAAGTATATGAGTGTTGTAAAATTCATGTTTGATTATGGCGCAAATTCCTGCTTATGGGCAGTCGATTGCGAGGCGGTAAACAAGTTAGGCGAGGGAGTCATTCCCCTAAGCAAAATTTCTGTTTCTAATGATTTAAAGGAAACAATCGAATGCTTATGTAGGGAATATGATTCTTCTTTAAACTGGGATGATCCTACAGCAGGGACACCATGGACTTCTCAGCAAATTGAGAGCTTTCGCGAAA
Organism: Faecousia sp.; assembly: GCA_045659325.1. Taxonomy (GTDB): domain Bacteria; phylum Bacillota; class Clostridia; order Oscillospirales; family Oscillospiraceae; genus Faecousia. The sequence goes on from JAZOWQ010000141.1 coordinate 1,583, forward strand.
GAGCAGTGAGGGCGTATAATGATTTTGTAAATGAGGTGAGGGACTGGTTGGAAGTGCAGAATTATATTGATTTATGTCTTGAATTTTAAGTAGCGGGGAGACAAAGAGTTGTTTCCTTAGCTATTTCAATGGCACAGGGGACGGTTCTGTGTGATGACATGGAACCGTCCTCAACTATAAAATCAGTATGGTAGGTCACGGTGTGGATAGACTTGTTGATAGATATTATATTGAAAGTTTATACCAAGACAACTGCGTAGAAAAACTGATTACCATTTTCACCCATAATTGGGGAAGTAGGTATGGAGCTGTAGCCCAAGGCGCAGGTGAAGCCACAATTGAGGCGGTAGCATGTGACGGCAGCGGTGAATGGGGAGAGTGCTCCATTACTGTGAATCCGCCGGTAGCTGTAACAGGTATTGGCCTTAGGGCAAAAAAACTGACGATGAATGTGGGTGAGACCAAGAAAATCTGTGTGCGCATCTGCCCGGAAGATGCAACAAATAAACGGGTAACCTGGCGCAGCAGCGATGAAGATGTTGCCAGTGTTAATTATTACACCGGCGAGATCACTGCAAACTCGGCAGGTACCGCTACAATTACAGCAACCACCGTTGATGGCGAATTTACGGCAGATTGTACGGTATCCGTTAAGATTGAGCGTGTTACAATTAAGAAGGATGGTTTTTATAACAATGTAGTATTTGAGTCTTCTGGCAAAGTGTGGAAGTGCGTAAATTCTGATTTGGTTTTCAATGAGGAAAATAGGCTGGATACTATGACTATGAATCGCGCATATCACAATTTCTTTACGTATTTTGATGAAGAAGATGATTTTAATTCGGATAAAACGCCCAAAGAATATACAGATGACGAAATTAAGTTGCTCTATGCTATTGATCCGTATGGTGTTGCACATTATGTGAACAAATACGCAGAATTGACTAAGAATGGTTTAGAAGACATTTTGGAATATAAGGATGATATTTTTAGACTTTTATTCAGAAGAGACCCTAAATATTTTGCAAGAACATTGGAAGGCGTTTGGTATGAAGTTACTGAATATGAAGAAATAAACGATGTCTTATCAGAGTCAGAAACCATTTTTGGAATGCATCCAATTTATGATGCTAGAACTTGGATTGAATTATTACAATTTGCAAGTACAATTATCGGAATTGCCTTTGGTACAACGTTTATCGGTCAAATGATATCAACTGGAATAAACATTATAACAACAGTTCATGTGGTTGCATTGGCTACCGATTTTGATACAGTGAAAAACGAGCTCGCTGGATATATTTCTGGTACAGTGATGGGCCAGTTAATAGAAGAACATTTTAAGGATACCATTATTGATTGGGCAAATAACTACGTTTCTCTATATGATAGCTTGCAAGACTTATCGGATGCAATGACTTTAGATTTAAGCTACAGTAAGGCAGTTATTAATTATTGTGCATGTGATACAGGATATGATGTTTTATTTGAAATGAAAAATGGAACGACATATAGACTGCATGATGTTTGCGACTTAATTAATCAATAGCAAATTGTTAAAAAGAATGGCGGCTGTCTTGCAGAGTCAGCCGCCATTTTCAAATTTTTGATATTCGAACATTTTTTTGTTATATGCTACAATATTTTTACGCTTACTTACATTTATTAAATAGAAATCATCAATTAAATCAGTATAGAAAAAAACATCTTCATCCGGCATTTCATAGATATTTGACCATTTATAATTACTCACGTCAGGAATGCGGTATTTACTTCCACGGGAAAGCACTAACGTATACGGACGAGGTATGATTAAAGAACGGGGGTGACCCCGGCGTGTCTCTAATTTATTTGTCACTACATCGGATGAAATTGTAAAATTTTTAATTTTGCATAATGGTACAACAGTGCGGACAATAGCATAAATATAAAGTAGAGTAAAAAAACTACAAAAAATTATATAGAAAATCGACATAAAGGGCAAATGGAGGCCAAAAGGCGAATGGAGGCCAAAAATAGTTAGTAAATAAACAAATATCAAAAGAGGTAATAAGGTGATTAACGTTATTATTTCTTTAATCAATATTGATTTTAAATCGCTTGTTATGTTTTCTTTTGTTAAAATTTCTTTTTTCATTTGCTCCCTCCTAATACTTTTAATCGTACTGAGTAAGTGTTCTAAAACAATTATATCATAATCAGCAAAGAAATAAAAGAAAAAATAACCCTGACAGTAGCTGTCAGGGTTAATTTATATAGTAAATATACCCTGTAGAAATAACGAAAAGAGGAGAAATATAATGCAGCTTGCAGTAATTGTTATTAATTTCATTTTGTCTGTGCTTGGGTTTATCTGTATTTGCCTAAAGACAAGCAAAATTAATAAGAACATACAGAGAAATACAAAACGGATCATTCTTCCCGGTGCGGCAGCTGGCTTGCTCGTTTCCGTTGTTGCAGTACAACCGGTAACGATGGTAACCATCCTGTCCTGTATGCTTTTGGCAATTTTGACCGGAGAGGTTATCTACATTCTGTACTTGGTGGCCAAAAGCACATGGGAACATGAAAAGGTTATTACCTATTATGACGACGGGACCGCCCCTAAGTATTATATCACAGGAGACAAACATCGCAATATCTCTTATGTAAAAAATTTTTGTCAGGATATGAACACGCGGAAAAAGGATGTGCTGATCATTCTTGGCGATGCAGGATTTAATTATTTTGAGGATTCTCGTGATGATATGCTCAAAAAAGAGGCGGCAGACTTGAAAATCTCGTTATTCTGCTTGCATGGCAACAAGGAGAAAAGACCACAAAATATACCCACATATGGCATCAGGAGTTTCTGTGGCGGAAAAGTTTACTATGAACCCAAGTACCCTAATATCTACTTTGCAATTGATGGAGAGATATACACATTTGAAGGTAAAAAGTACATTGTAGTTGGTGGCGCGCACAGTGTTGATAAAATGCGCTGCATAGCAGAAGGCAAGCCGTTTTGGGACGATGAGATGCCAGATGAATCAGTAAAGGCCAAAGTGGAGGAAAGACTCGGGGGAGAGAATAATAGCATTTACGGTGTTATGACGCACACCTGTCCGATTGATTATTTGCCAACAGAAATGTTTATGTCCACACGCCAAAATGCTGAAATCAAAAATAAACCAAAGAGAATGAAGATGAAAAAAAGAGGGGGCAAGAAGGCTGATAAGAAAGCATTTCAGCCGGACATTGACCGCTCTACAGAAGAATGGCTTGGAACATTGGAAAAAAGACTCAGCTATGTGGTGTGGTACTGTGGACACTATCATATTGATAAGAAGATTGACAAGATTCATATGATGCACAATGAAATCAGACCCTTACATATGAATATGTTCGGATGAAACAGCACATTCGATTCCCCAAATGATTGTTTGGAATGTCTTCGGCAATCTCTATAAGACAGGTAGGAGAATTTGTTTTCCGAAATATTCTCTTATCATTGCAGTGTACCGGGCGGTTTGTACAGGGTCAGCGTGATATCCCGGAACTAACTGGCAGAGAATGGTGTTGCCCCAAACATAACCGCAGTAATGTGCCAGTTTGGGTCCGACGGTTTCTAAATAACTAGTATATGCGGTTACATCTTCGTAAATCTCTTTTTGAGCCGTTGTTAGTTGAGCGTAAAACTGCGTTCTTATCAATAATATCCGCAACAGTTTTCCTCTGCTTTGGGGTGAGATTTTTTAACTTGTGTGTAAGTTCGTCAAAAATGTATTCTTTGCCGGAGGTTAGTTCGTCCCGTAGGATAAGATCTGCGGAGATGCCCATTGCTTCAATGATTTTGATAAATGTATTCAGACTGGGCATTTTTAATCCACGCTCAATTTCCCCAAGGTACACATTGCTAATACCGGATATCTCAGCCAACGCCTGCTGGGTATAGCCTTTATTTAGCCGGGTCTCTCTAAGTCTTTTGCCTAAAAATGCGCTATCCAAAGTTTTACCTCCTGTAAATCTCGCTATATTATATATGTTTTAAGAACCAAATTAGTGACAGATATTGGGGAAAAGAAGAAAAAAGGATTGAAAAAATATAAATATTTGTTAAAATATGTCATATACAAGAGGGAGGTGTCCAATAGAGATGAATCCGGCGCAAAATCAAAAAATAGAGGAACTTTACCTGGATATGTTTGAAAAAATGATGACTTATGCCAGAAGCAGTCTGCAAAATGAAGCGATAGCGGAGGAGGCTGTACAGGAGACGTTCCGCATTGCTTGCCAAAAACCGGAGCAATTGTGTGAAAGCGTTAATCCAAAAGGCTGGTTGATTCAGACCCTCAAATATACTATCTGCAATATTAAAAGCAATCAGGCAACTGCGAGAAAACTTCTGGATAAGTATCTGAAGCTGCATTTTCAGGATGCTTCTTTTTCGGAGGATGGTGTTGATTTACACATTCTCTATGAAAATATAGCAGATACAGAAGAATTTAAGCTATTGGTGGAGATGGCAATCGAGGGAAGATCCCATTTGGAAATGGCGGAATGCCGCGGCATATCGGTGGACGCCTGTAAAAAACGGATGCAGCGGGCAAAGGAAACTTTGCAGAGAAGAATCAAAGTTTAATGTCACTGTGTGACAATATCCATACATATATAGGTGAAAGGAGGAACAAGAATGTCCGAAAAACAAAACTGTGGAATCAAGGCATTTGCAAACTATGACTCTATGGCAACAGAAGAACTGGAGGAGATTCTGCGGTTGGATGCCGAAATGCCCCAGGGGCAGGAATCGGATACAGATAAGATTCTTTACATAATGGAGGTGTTGACGGAAAGAAAAAGAAATAACAGTCACACCGGAAATACAGCACTCGAAGCATACGAATCCTTCAAACAGAACTATATGCCTGAAACGGATAGTAATATAATTCCTATGAGGACCAAACGCAACTGTCCTCGCTGGGTACGCGGATTGGTTGCCACCGCCGCGGTGCTGGCTATTTTAATTGCGGGCTCCGTAACGGCAGAGGCTTTTGGTTTCAACATTTGGAAAGCCGTCGTTCAGTGGACCCAGGAGACCTTCCACTTTGGTGACTGGGGCAATTCTGACCCTAATAGCAACTTGCAGTTTGCCTCCCTTCAGGAGGCATTGGAAGAAGGAAATATACCTATATCACTTGCACCAATGTGGATTCCTGATGACTATGAAATGGTAGATATAACAGCAGAACGAAGCCCACTGAGAAAGATATATACAGCCATATATGCAAATGGAGAAAATGTTCTTAGAATTACCGTACAAGACCATTTGGATGGAGAGCCGGTCTATGTGGAGCAGAGCGACGGATTGGTCGAAGAATACACTGTCTCCGGAATTGCCTATTATCTGTTTGAAAACAACGAACGGACACAGGCCGTATGGGTGGTGGATTCTTATGAGTGCAGAATTACAGGTGAACTGACTATCGATACACTGAAAAGGATGATAAATTCTATCGAGAAAGGATAGCACCGCATGAAAACACAGAGATCTTTAATTGTTAAGATTGCTATTGTGATCTTGATAATGACACTTGTTCTTCCCACCGATGTCTTCGCTTTACAAACAAGAGCAAGTGATTATCTGGAAGCTTACAGCGCGTATATTTACCCTGCCGGTTGGGGGAAGGTACAGGTTTGGGTTTCCGTTGATGGAACCAACTATATGGATGAAATTGGCGCTCTGGAAATCCGACTGTATGAGTCCAAGGACAACGAAACCTGGACATGGGTAAAAACCTTTGAACACCAAGATTATTCCGATATGCTTGGATATGATGACTACCATCACACTGGACATATCGAGTACAGCGGAACCATTGGCCGCTATTACAAGGCCTATGTTTGTGTCTGGGCTGGCAAAAACGGTGCCGGTGACACCCGCTATTTCTGGACAAGCCCTAAAAAAGCAACCTTATTCGCAGGATAAAATAACAGCCACCCTAAGCTGGTTATCAGCATAGGGTGGCTTGCTCCGTTTGTAACGCAAATTTATACAGTTATTGAGGCTATGTATTGCACGGTCTGAATATGTCCTGTGGCAATACGGTTATGGCGGGTGAAGTTCCTCGTTCGTATGGGACAGTTTTTCTTGACCATCTGGCCGCCTACGGAGCCGGCCTCGCGGGAGGTCAGGTGGCCGTTGTAGCCGTTGGTCAGGTTAACGCCAACTTCCTGAGCTGCCTGCATCTTGAAGCGGTCCATAGCCTCACGAGCCTGGGGAATGTTGATCTGGTTGTTGTTCTTGTTGCTCATTTCATTTCTCTCCTTTTCTTAGCCTCACTTTTGCAAGTAAGCTTCGCTTTCTTGGAAAGATGAAACACTTTCCGAAGAAAGCATTTTTTCTTTCCGCAACCATAGCTTTGCCTGTTGGCGAGAAAATATAATTGTTTCTTTTCGGAAAATCACACAAAAACTGGAAGTTATTTGTTTGGCTTGTCCTTATTGGCGGGGTTGTTCAGCAGCTTACCCTCGGCATCAAAGCGGGAGCCATGACAGGAGCAGTCCCAGCTGCGCTCCTGCTTGTTCCACTTCAGGGCGCAGCCTAAATGGGGACAGCGTCTTACGGTGGGATAGAGGAAATTGGTGAGGGTTTCAAAACCGTTGACCAACAGCTGCGGTTTCCAAATGCTTCTGTCCGGGGCAAAAATGTCGGCGCAATCGTTGTGTCTGCCGCAAATCATATCCGTGAGGATGTTAGCGGCGGCCATGGAAGAAGTCATACCCCACTTGTTAAAGCCTGTGGCCACATACAGATTGGGTGTGTTGGGGGAATACCGGCCGATGAGGGGAATGCGATCCAGACTGATGCAGTCCTGGGTTGCCCATTGATATTTCACTTGGCTTTCGGGATAAAAATTTTTTCGAAACCTGTCCAGTTCCCCCCAACTGCCGCAGGGTTTTCCTGTCCGTCCGCCGCCGCCACCCAGCAGCAGAAGGCCGTTGTGGCTGCGGAAGGACAAGCCCTTATCCCGTTCGTCCACATACATTCCCTCAGGACAGGGAGCGCCTTCTATGCCCATCACATAGCTGCGGTGCTGGTATAATTTTAGGAAGTACAGACCGTGCTTGTTGAGCATAGGGAAATGGGTGGCAACAATAATCTTTTTTGCAAATATTTTGCTTGTTCCGCAAAGGGTATATTTGGGAGTAAATTCCGTGACCCGGGTGTGTTCGTATATTTGCAAATCCTTGCAAATGTGCTTTAAGAACTTCAGTGGATGGAATTGGGCCTGCTCCTTTAATCCCACTGCCGCGGCAAAGGGAATGGGCAGGGGAGACTTGTATTTGATTTCCGTCTTTGCGCCCAATCGCTGCAATACCGAAAATTCCCGCTCTATTTTCTCCCGGTTCTGCAGAGAATAGGTGTAGGCGGTTTGCTGTTCGAAATTACAATCTGCCTCTTTTGCGAGCTTTGCAAAGTCGGCGATGGCACTTTGGTTGACATAATAATATTTTTCTGCGGTTTCCAGACCGTATTTTGTTACTAAATCACTGTAAATATTTCCGTGAAGGGCGGTGATTTTTGCAGTGGTGCCGGAAGTAACACCGGCGGCAATTCTCTCTGCCTCCACAAGAGCACAATCTACGCCGGATTGTTTCAAAGAATAGGCGCAAAGCAGCCCGCAGATACCGCCGCCGATCACCAGCACATCGGTTTTTAGGTCACCCTCCAATTTGGGGAATTCCGGCAGACTTGCGCTATCCTCCCATAATGATGTGTGCATAGGACACCTCCATAGTTCGTCTGAGGATAGTATGCGCAGTTATGTTTCTAAAAAACCGTAAATGGCGGCGGTGAACCGGTGGAGCGCTTGATCCCGCTTGCGATAAACAGAGGATTGTTCCATACCCAATTCGCTGCACAGCCGTTCAATGGCTCCTTTTTGCGGGTAAAGATATAGATGCTGGAGAATCAGCCGTTCGTCCGCATCCAGCGCCAAAAGTCCCCGGTCAGCAACACTGAGCCATTGTTTGACCTGCCGCAGCGTCCGTTCCAGCTCCTGCCGCTTTACAATATTGTTAATGTGGGCATCTTCCCGTCTGCCGCCGCTGCCTCTTACATGGGGGGTGTCGGCAAGCGCGCCCCGCAAAACAGTGGCCTCTGCTTTTAGACGGTCAATTTCCTCGGGGATATTTCGCAGCGCCTGTCGCATAACATCATAGCGGCGGAGCTTTTCCATAGCTTCATTTTTCCAGTTCATAGTTTTTCCCCTTCCCGGTGCAGCCGTGTGTTTGTCCGTAGCGGTGGATTAAGGCCCAGCGGTGCAGAAACCACGCCTTCCATTCCTTACAATATTTATTCTCGCATCCGTCGGGATTCAGCACCCGTGTGCAGCCCTTACAGGGACTTTGATTGTTCATCATTTTCTAACGCCTCCTTCTTGCATCTGGGGCAGAGTTCTCTGCCGATTCTAAATACCTCGGTGCCGCATCTTGCGCACCAGAAACGGGGGATTGCCCCCTGTAAATCCCGCAAACCCGGCCGTGGGCCTTCCCACACCGGGCGTCCGGGTCTTTGGTAAATGACGCCCATAGTCACCCCTTTTGTACTTGTTCAAGTACGATTTGTACCCTAATCATAGGGGATAACGCCGGGAATGTCAAGGGTAAAATAAAACAAATGTTTGTATTTGTGTACTTGCACAAGTACAAAGCTTTGTTTTTGTTCAGATTCTATAAATGGCACAAAAACGCCCTGCTGCAAATGTTGCAGCAGGGCGTTGGGATTCCTTATACAGTTACAGGCTCTTGCTGGGGAAGCTTCGCCCAAGTCAGTCCCTTGGGGTAGAAGAATCGGATTTTCTCCTTGGCAACGGAGACATCCATCATATCACCCATCCGCTGTTCTCCGTCCAGATTGATGAAGGTGGGCTTGTCGAAGTAAATCTTCAGCCGGTCCACGGAGTAGTGCTTCACCAGCTGAGGGAGGGTCTTGTACAGGCCGTTTTTGTATTTACCCACCACTTTGGCAACCTGCAGGAGGTTTACCGCCTCAATCACCAGCACCTCCAGTTTTCCGTCAGCCGGGTCAGCTTCGGGAACTGGATTGAAGCCACCGCCGTAGAAGCGGCCGTTGCAGGCGCAGATAAGGGTTTTCTTCCCGTCAATCCGCTCTCCGTCGATTTCGATTATGTAATGCTCGCTGATTCCCTTCAGCACATTCACAATGGTGGATGCCACATAGGCCCGGAAACCGCTGAGCAAGGGCAGGCGCATATAGTTGGACACATCTGCGGCAATGCGGGCATCCAGACCCACGGAGCAGATGTTCAGGCTGTAATCGTCGTTGACACGGATCAAGTCAAAAGTGGCCTCCTCTGCATCCAGCAGGCGGTTTAAATCCCGAAAAGCCTCCGGCTGAGAGAAGATACGGGCAAAATCGTTGCCGCTGCCACCGGCGAACATAGTCACCGCAACATTGTCGTAGCCGGCGACACCGCCTACAATCTCGTTCATAGTGCCGTCACCGCCGCAGGAGTAAATCCGGTATTCTTCTCCGGACTTTGCTGCCCGATTGGCGATTTTCCTGCATTGACCGGGGGCGCCGGATACTTCAATGGAATAGTCTATGTTTTTCGCTTTGCAGATCTCAGCAATCTTTTTCCGATAGCTTTCCGTCTGATTGCGGCTGCCGGCGGCGGGATTGATGATGAAAAGATGTTTCATTTTCTTACTTCTTTCTCCGGGAGTTGTCGGTGAACATATAGTAATCGCACTTGATTTTGCCGTTATAGAACTTTCTCTTTTTATCAGCCCGACGGCCGAAATAATGCTCAAACTCCGGCTCGGAGGTAATGACGAATTGCTTCCAGTCGTTGGCAAATTTCAGATGCCGACCCAGCTCACGATACAGCCGCTGGGCGCTGGCCTGTTCCATCATTCGCTCACCATAAGGGGGATTGCAGATGAGAATGCCGCTTTCGGCGGGCAGGCCCATTTTGGTGGCGTCTCCGTCCTTGAAGGTGACGCAATCGGCAACGCCGGCCTTCCGGGCGTTGGCAAAGGCCAGGGATACGCAGGTGGGGTCGTTGTCAGACCCCATAATCTTGTAGTTGCCGTTAAACTCTCTGTCTTTTGCATCTTCTTTTGCCTGTTTCCAAGCGGATTCGGGCATCCAGGGGTATTTCTCCGCAGCAAAGTTGCGGTTTAAGCCGGGAGCCCGGTTCTTGGCAATCAGCGCCGCCTCAATAGGGATAGTGCCGGAGCCGCAGAAGGGGTCCCAGAAGAACTCTCTGCCCCGGAAACGGGCCAGCTGAATCATACCGGCGGCCAAGGTTTCGTGGAGGGGGGCATCGTTGCCGATAGCCCGATAGCCCCGCTTATGCAGGCCCTGACCGGAGGTGTCCAGAGACAGGGTGACTTTGTCATTGAGGACGGTAAAGTGCAGCTGGAATTTGACACCGGTTTCCGGCAGCCAGCTGACACCGTATTTTTCTCCCAAACGGCGGGAGGCGGCTTTCTTGATAATGGCCTGACAGTCGGAAACGCTCATCAGCTGGCTGTTCAGACAGTGGCCCTTTACCGGGAACTGGCCGTCTTTGGGAATGAAATCTTCCAAATTGGTGTGGTAGACGCCCTGGAACAGCTCCTCAAAGGACTTGGCCTCAAACTGAGCCAGCACCACCATAATTCTTTCGCCGGTGCGCAGGCAGATATTGGCCTTTGCCAGGGCATTTTCGTCGCCGGTGAACAGAACGCGCCGGTCCTCCACCCGTACATCCTGCATGCCCAAACGCCGCAGTTCATCGCCTGCCAGACCCTCCAGGCCGAACAGACAAGGTGCAATCAGTTGCATAGTAACACCCTCCTAAGGGATAATCTTATTTTTCTTCAGGTATCTTTCTTCTTCGGAAAAGACACAGCCGCAGTACTTCTGCATATAAAAATCGTGCTCCCGGGCAAAGCTCTGTCCGGCCTTAAAGACCTCCCGGAAATCCCGGTACAGAAATTCGATGCCGTAGGTGTCAGCGGCCCGCTGGGCCACTTCCTTCATCAGCTCGTGGTTTTGATAGGGACTGATGAAGAGGGAAGAGGTAAAACTGTCGAAACCCTGCTCCTTGGCGGTTTTTGCCGTGGCAAACAGGCGCATTTCGTAGCATTTCACACACCGGTTATCGATGTCCTCCGCCACCTCCCGGACAAAGGGCCGCAGGGCATATTGGTCCTGCTCAATCAGCGGCAGATTCACGGTCTGAGCATACTCCCGCAGGCAGTTCCGTCGGGCGCGATATTCAGTGAAGGGGTGGATGTTAGGGTTGTACCAAAAGCCGGTGACATCTATATTTTCGCCCCGTAAGGTGGCGATACATTGATTGGCGCAGGGGGCGCAGCAGATATGCAGCAGGGTTTTCATAGCGTTCTCCTTAAAAAGGAACATATTTTGTTTATTGTAACACGAAATTGCCAAATCCGCAATTGCAATATTCGGTTTGTTTCGAAAAAGAATCGTGGTATACTTGACGGGCAGCTTCCTTTTTAGTATGATACTGGAAACGGAGGTGGGCTATGGACGATAAGTATTTTATGGAGCAGGCACTGCAGCTTGCCCAAGAGGCAGCGGCGGATGGAGAAGTACCTGTTGGCTGTGTCATCGTCCGCAAGGGTGAAATTGTAGGCCGGGGCAGAAACCGGCGGGAAACCGCAAAAACTGCTTTGGGTCACGCAGAAATTGAGGCCATTGCCGATGCCTGTAGAAATTTGGGCGGCTGGCGGCTTTGGGAGTGCCAGATGTATGTGACCTTGGAGCCCTGTCCTATGTGCGCCGGCGCAATCATCAATGCCCGGATTCCCCGGGTGGTGGTTGGCGCAAAGGATGAAAAGTGCGGCGCTTGCGGCTCTGTGTGCGACCTGTTTTCTATGGCGTTCAATCACCAGCCCCAGGTGGAGTTTGGCGTTCTGGAGGAAGGCTCCAAGGCTCTGCTGACAGCATTTTTTAAGAATCTAAGAGAGCAATTAAAGGACAGGCCCAAGTGGAAGAAACCGGAATAAGGAGAAAGAGAGCGTTTTTTACGCTCTCTTTCTTTTTCTCATTTACAAAGGAGGATGCTATGGAACAAAAGGTGTTGCGTACCGGCACATGGGTGGTGGTCTGCGCCGTTGTGCTGCGGCTGATCTGCGGAATGGCAGACACCTTTGTTCCCAATTTGTCTCCGAAAATTGTATCTTTTATGATCTTTATGCAGACCGGACGGGTGGTGCGCCCCAACAACATATCTTTTTCTCCCCAGCCTACCCAGCCACTGGAGGAAACCCAGCCTGCGCCACCACCCCCCACAGAACCGGAATTGCCGGTGTTTTCTGCCGGAGAGGCGAATGCAATCGGTATTACAGCCGGTTTTTCTTATGCGGCAGATTTGCCGGCGCTCCTCACAAAGCCGCTGAACTGGAATTTGACGGGGGACGGGCCCAAGGTGTTGATTGTCCACAGCCATGGCTCGGAGAGCTTTGCCCCCACCGGGGAGTATCAGGAAACCACTGCCTATCATACCCTGAACACGGACTATAATATGGTGTCCGTAGGGTCCTTTGTGGCGGAAAAACTAGAGGCGGCGGGGATTTCAGTGCTCCACGATACCACCCTTCACGACGAGCCATCGTATAATGCCTCCTATAACAACAGCCGCAAAAGTGTGCAGGCCTATTTGGAGGAATATCCCTCGATCTGTCTGGTGCTGGATTTGCACCGGGATTCCATTGAGGACGAGGCGGGGAATCAGGTGGTGCAGACGGTGTTCGCCCAAGGAGAGACCTTGGCGCCGCTAATGCTGGTGGTGGGTACAGACTATGGCGGTTTGGAACACCCCCAGTGGCAGGAAAATTTGGCCCTTGCCCTGAAACTGCAAACCCAACTGGAGGACATCTGCCCCGGTATCTGCCGGAACATCAACCTCCGTACCCAGCGTTTTAATCAGGATTTATCCTCTGGCGCTATGCTGGTGGAGGTGGGCGCGTCGGGGAATACGCGACAGGAGGCCCTTGGCGCAGCAGAAGTGCTGGTGAAGGGGATTATCTCCCTCGCCCACGGAAGCCGGTAGTTATAGGATATTCCACCAGCTGAACCGGTGGGCGCCGGCCACTGCCTGAATCCGCTGGGAAAGCTCTTTGCAAATTGCGGCAAAGTGGGGTTCCTCCTTGGCTTTTGCGTAAGTTTCCATTTCTGCAAACAGGGCATCCACATCGTCCATAGGAGAGTGGTCTGCTACGGTTGCCGTGCCGTTCCAGTGTTTGTCCCAACGGGTTTTTGCCTCCCGGCCTAAGGCAACCGCCTCTTCGAAATCCCCATTTAATGTTTTTTCTGCTGCCTGCGCCAGCAACTTTTCTGTGGGGAGGTGGGCGTTGTCCATAACACCTGCGGTTACAAACCCCAAAATAAGAAATACCACTAAAATTGCCAAACCAAACCAACCCCGAGCCATTTAGTTCTCCTCCTTTTGGTAAAATACGATTCTGTCACTGCCGTCTACGGTAAGCAGCCAAGTCTCCTCCACCGTAGAGTGCCGTTCTTGCAAAACTTTGTGAACCCAAGCCGTGTCCTTGCCTGCTTTGGATAAATTCTTGGTCATAATCTCTCCGTCGGAAATGATTGTGACAGGCAGATACTGCTTTTTCACCTGTACACCGGCCTCCTTTGCGGAGGCCGGTTTTTCCTTGGGGAAGGGGGATACAGACAGATTGCCGTTGGTCTCCAAAATGGCATACTGCACAGCCTGTAAATCCAGCACATCCTTTTCCCGCAAGTGCCCTGTCAGCTCATCCAAGGTGATACGGGTCTTTCTCAGATTTTTCTGCAGAATATTGCCGTTTTCCACCAGGATCACCGGCTTTCCGCAGAGGATTTTTCGTAATTTGGTGCTTTTCATAGACAGGGCCGACAGGACCAATTCTGCACCAAGCACCGTCACAATGGGTACCACGCCGGAATACAAGGGGATCGCCCCGTCCTGCATAGGGATGGATGCCAAGTTTGCCACCAGCATGGTGACCACAAACTCTGACGGCTCCATCTGGCCGATCTGCCGTTTGCCCATCATGCGTACCACCGCGATCAAAACCAGATACAGTAAAATCGTCCGGATATAGGATAAAATCAAAAATACCACCTCTTACACCTGATTTTACCCGCAAATCGTAGGGATATGCGGAATTTTTTGGATAAAATCCCTTGACATTTGTCGTGAAGATGGCTATAATGTTCTAGCCTGCGTGTGCAGGCAATCCTTGCTCACGGCGCGACCGTGGGCCAAAAGTCCAAAAGGAGGTGCAATCAACATGGCTAAGATCACTGGTAAGTACGAAGTGCTGTATATCATCGACGCTACTCTGGGCGAAGAGGAGACTGCTGCACTGGTGAACAAGTTCAAGGCAATGGTGGAAGCGGAGGGTACTCTGACTAACATTGATGAGTGGGGCAAGCGCCGCTTGGCTTACTTGGTCAATGATATGGCTGAGGGCTACTATGTTCTGATGAACTTCGAGTCCAAGCCCGAGTTCCCTGCAGAGCTGGAGCGTGTGATGAAGATCACCGACGGCATTATGCGTTGCCTGACCACCGCAGTGGAGGAGTAAGAATATGCTCAACCACATCACAATTATGGGTCGTTTGACCCGTGATCCCGAGCTGCGCCGTACAGGCAGCGGCGTCGCTGTTGCTTCTTTTACCGTTGCGGTTGGCCGCGATTTCGGTAAGAACGAGGCAGGCGAAAAGGAAACCGACTTCATTGACTGTGTCGCTTGGCGTCAGACCGGAGAGTTCGTCTCCAAGTATTTCACCAAGGGCCGCATGGCAGTGGTGTCCGGCCGGCTGCAGATCCGCAGCTGGACCGACAAGG
>JAZOWQ010000142.1:0-6733 GCA_045659325.1 Faecousia sp.
TATTGGATTGCCCTCCACGGCGGAAGACGCTTCCGTACGGTGCTGGCGGCCGGCCTTGTGACTTTAATTGCGGTCCAGGCCCTACTCAACTTAGGTGACGTGACAAATCTGCATCCCTCCACCCGTGTTGCTCTGCCGTTCTTTTCCTACGGCGGTACGGCGCTGGCGGTGAATCTGGGGGAGATGGGGATTGTGCTCAGTGTTTCCCGTTACCGGAATGCTACTGCACAACAGGAGGAACTGATATGAATGTGATATTTACCTGCGGTGGCACCGGCGGCCATATAAACCCTGCCATTGCAGTTGCCAATACCTTGAAGGAACGTCATCCCGATTGTAAGATTCTCTTCATCGGCGGCGAAGGCTATATGGAAGAAAAGCTGGTACCCCAGGCGGGTTATGAATTGGTGGTTATGCCGGCCTACGGCTTGGAACGCAGCCTTTCTTTCAATGCCATTCGTAACAACCTGCAAGCGCTGAAAAGTGTGATGGTTTCTGTTAAAAAATGTAAGAAACTCATCCGGGAATTTGACGCAGATGTGGTTGTGGGGACGGGCGGCTATGCCAGTTTCCCTGCGCTCTATGCGGCTAAGCAGCTGCACATTCCCACTTGCGTTCACGAGGCCAACGCAATGCCTGGCCTCACCACCCGTATGGTAGCCAAATGGGCGGATAAGCTTCTGGTGTGCTTCCCGGAAAGCGCAAAGCACTATCGCAACCCCGAAAAGGTGGAAGTGGTGGGGATGCCCGTCCGCCGGGAATTTATTTATACCAAAAAGGCCGATGCCCGGGCAGAACTGAAGCTGGATAACCGCCCCGTGGTGGTTTCAGCTTACGGCAGTCAAGGCGCAAAGGCGATGAACGAGGTCACAGCTCAGTTGTTTGCAATAGAGCAATCGGCAGGCTTTCCCTTTCGCCATATCCACGCATACGGCGGATTTGCCCGGGACTGGATGCCGGACTATGTGGCCCGACAGGGTGTGAATCTGAAAGACAGTCCTGCCATTACCATGCAGGAATATATCTATAATATGCCCACCGTTATGGCGGCGGCTGATGTGATTATCAGCCGGGCAGGCGCATCCAGCTGCAGCGAAATTGCAGCTTCCGGCACTCCCTGTATACTGATTCCATCCCCCAATGTGACGGATAATCATCAGGAAAAGAACGCAAGAGCTTTGGAAGCCCAGGGTGCGGCTATCGTGATTCCGGAAAAGGAATGTACCGCCCAGCGCTTATTTGATGAAATTTCCAAGCTGCTTGCAGATAAAAAGACTTATACAAATATGGAAAAAGCATTGTATTCCATGGCCGTGCCGGACAGCGCAGAGCGTTTGTGCGCAGCCTTGGAGAAGCTGGTAAAGAAATAAGGAGAAACACAATGCAAACCAAGGAAAGAAATAAAATGCATGTCACCGGCCAAAAAAATCGCAACAAAACCGGCCGTCCCAAGAAGGAACCGGAGGTGCAGGTGCAGTATACACCGGCAAAACCCTTTAATCGAAACCGGTTTTTACTGCATATGGCAACCGTTCTGGCAGTAGTGCTGGCGGTTTTTCTGGTAATGTCCATCTTTTTCAAGGTGGGACTGGTTGTGGTTTCCGGCTCGGAAAAATATGAAGAGTGGGAAGTGAAGGAAGCGGCCGGCATTCAGGAGGGAGATGCCCTGCTTAGTCTCAGCAAAGCGAAGATTGCTGCCAGAATTCGGGAAAAACTGCCATATGTTGGTGATGTCCGTGTAGGAATAAAATTGCCGGATACGGTTAATATTGAAATTAAGATGTTGGAAGTGGTCTATGGGGTTGAGGACGCGAACGGCGCTTGGTGGCTTGTGGATGCCGGTGGCCGAATTGTGGACAAAACCGATACGGCTACTGTTAAGAACTATACCCGCATTGTGGGTGTGAAAATCCAAAGCGGTACGGTGGGTGAGCAGGCTGTCGGTTATGAGCCGGAAACACAATCCAATCCCCAGCCTACCGGTCAGCTGACGGCAACTCTGCCGCCCATATCGGCAAGAGAGCAGTTTGACGCAGCAATTCAGATTCTCACAGCGCTGGAGAAGAACGGTGTGATGGGAACGGTGGATTCTGTAGATGTGTCTTCGCCTGGTGAGCTTTCTCTTATGTATGATAACCGCTATCAGGTTACCTTGGGTGATACTTCGCGACTGGAATACAAAATTGGCGCGATGAAGGCATCTGTTGCAAAAATGGGTCAGTATCAAAGTGGATATTTGGATGTAAGCTTTACGATTTGGCCTGATGAGGTTGGCTACAGACCCTTTGAAAACACAACACCAAAAAAATAATAAAATTTTTGACGAAAAAATAAGAATTTCTATTGACCGAATCCAATTTTTGCGATAGAATATACAAGTAATATTGTAATTGTGGCAAATTGGGTGTACCGGTTTGCAAAACGATACATAGGAGGAAAAGCACAATGGCAGAAATGTTTCAGGAGCGCGTGGTTAAGATTAAAGTAATTGGTGTCGGTGGCGCCGGTAACAATGTTATTAATCGTATGATTGAAGCCGGCGTAGGCGGCGTTGATTTTGTAGTTATCAATACGGATAAGCAGGATTTGAATAAGTCCAACTGTAAGAACAAGGTTCAGATCGGTGAAAAGCTCACCGGCGGCATGGGCGCAGGCTCCAAGCCTGAGATTGGCCAGAAGTCCGCAGAGGAATCCAGAGCGCAGATTGCCAAGATTCTGGAGAACACCGATATGGTATTTATCACTGCCGGTATGGGCGGTGGTACCGGCACCGGCGCAGCTCCTATCGTGGCTGACCTGGCCCGTGAAGCTGGTTGCCTGACTGTTGGTATCGTAACCAAGCCCTTCAAGTTCGAAGGTGCAAACCGTATGCGTCAGGCAGAGGCCGGCATCGAAGCTCTTCACGAGAAGGTCGACTCCCTGGTTATCATTCCCAACGACCGTTTGAAGTACGTTACCGATCAGAAGATCACCTTCGCCAACGCATTCGGTATCGCTGACGATGTGCTGAAGCAGGCTGTGACCTCCATCTCTGAGCTGGTTGGTTACTCCGAGCGCGTGATCATCAACCTGGACTTCGCTGACGTTTCCGCCATTATGAAGGAAGCTGGCCGCGCACACATGGGCGTAGGTATTGCTTCCGGCCGGGATAAGGCTGAGCAGGCTGCACTGGCTGCAGTTGCAAGCCCTCTGTTGGAGACCTCCATCAACGGTGCTACCGGCGTTCTGGTGAATGTTACCGGTTCTCTGGATCTGACCTTGGACGAGGTTGAAACCGCCGCAGGTATTGTGCAGGAGGCTGCTAACCCCGATGCAAACATCATCTTCGGCGCTACTTCTTCTGAAGAGTTTGAGGACGAGATGCGTGTTACCGTTATCGCTACCGGCTTTGAGCAGAAGGAAGCAGAG
The DNA here is from genome assembly GCA_045659325.1 of Faecousia sp. Lineage (GTDB taxonomy): Bacteria > Bacillota > Clostridia > Oscillospirales > Oscillospiraceae > Faecousia. The sequence goes on from JAZOWQ010000142.1 coordinate 3,409, forward strand.
GTTGAGACCAAGACCTCCGGCACCGGCGCTAAGGTCAGCGACGATATTGACGCTATCTTCGACATCTTCAATCGCTAATACAGATTTTTGCGGCATCCCGGACGGCCCGTTCGGGATGCCTTTTTTTAGGGTGTGAGGGCTCGAACCGAAACAGCCTCTCAGCAGCTCTTTTTGCTGCTTTTTGCCTTATCTTTCTTGCCTTGCGTCAAGCAAGGCGGCGTCATCTGCGCCAAAAATCATTCAAAAATTCCACGCTGAGAGGTGTCTTGCAGTTTTCAGCCGCTTGCATTTTCCAAGACGAAGAAAATCACACAGACAATACTTCCTGTATTATCAAGGGATTTTCTGATGTATTGAGGAATGCAGGCGTCTGAAAACCTGTTTGGGTTCGAGCCCTCTCACCCTAAGGAGAATCCTATGGATGCATACCGTGAACTGGCAGCCAGCTACGACCGGCTGACCAACGATGTGGATTATGAAGCAACTGTAGCATTTTATTGGCAGCTTTTGGACAGGGAGGGCCTTGTGCCTCGTACCGCAGTGGATTTGGCCTGTGGTACAGGCTCTGTGACATTGCTCCTTGCGCAAAAGGGTCTGCAGACAACCGGTGTGGATATGTCTCCGGAAATGCTCTGTATGGCCGCCCAAAAGGCCGACTGCGGGGAAAACAGACCGATATTCGTCTGTCAAAAGCTGCAGGAATTGCATTTGCCCAGAGGTGTGGATTTGGCAGTCTGCGCACTGGACAGTATGGACTATATCACGGACCCCAAAGACTGCCAGGAGGCAATCCGGCGAGTGTATAAGGTTCTAAACCCCGGCGGCTGCTTTATCTTTGATGTAAATACACCGGAAAAGCTGAAGGCTATGGACGGTGAAGTGTTCCTGGATGAGGATGATGATGTGTACTGTGTCTGGCGTGGGGAATTTGACGAGGCTACCAACATCTGCACCTATTGGATGGACTTGTTCCAACGGGAAGAAGATGTGTGGCATCGCAGCTACGAGGAGCATCGGGAATACGCGTATAGCGCCCAGCAGCTTGTATCCTACCTGAAAACTGCCGGATTTACTTCCGTTGAGGTCTTTGGTGATCGGAAACTTACTCCTCCCGAATCAGGAGAACAGAGAATTTACTTAAAAGCAAGAAAGGGTAAAATCAAATGAACGATTATTTAGTGCGTGGAATGAGTATGGACGGCTTTGTGAAGGTGGTTGCCATCCGCTCCACAGAGCTTGTTCGTCGGGGCGCAACCATTCATAAAACCGCTCCCAACGCCACAGCAGCCTTTGGGCGCGCACTGACGGCGGCATCTATGATGGGCAATATGCAGAAGGTGGAAAACGGGTCCATGACTCTGCAGATTAAAGGTGACGGCCCGATCGGTACGATCGTCTGCGTGTCCGACCCCACCGGCAATGTCCGGGGCTATGTGTATGAGCCCAATGTTCCTGTGGTGGAAAAATATCCCGGCAAACTGGATGTGGGCGCAACCGTAGGTACCGACGGTATGCTGACAGTCATTCGTGATCTGCAGATGAAAGAGCCCTATGTTGGTTCTATTCCTTTGGTTTCCGGTGAAATTGGTGATGATATAACTGCCTACTTTGCCCAATCTGAGCAGATTCCCACCGCCTGCGCTCTTGGTGTGTTGGTGGATACAGACTGCAGCGTGAAGGTGGCAGGCGGCTATCTGATTCAGTTGCTTCCCGGCGCGCCGGATGAAACCATCGACAAGGTGGAGGCCGGTATCAAGCGGGCGGGCGCAGTCACGGCCATGCTGGAAGCCGGTTTGACTCCTGAGGATATCTTGGGCCAGGTCTGCGGCGACTTGGGCGTGGTATTTATGGAGACCACTCCTGTGGAATATAAGTGTTACTGCACCCGTGAGCGGGTGGAGGGCGCACTCATTAGCTTAGGCACCAAGGAATTGACAGAGATTATGAACGAAGGCAAGGATTTTCCTGTGGAGTGCCAGTTCTGTGATGAAAAATACCTGTTCGCGCCGGCGGATATCCAAGGACTTCTTGCTAAGATGAAGGAGGCGTAATATGGGACTGATCAGTTTTGCCTTGCAAGGAAACTATAAGCGCTACTACGACGATTTGAAGGAACTGTCCAAGCAGACCCATAAGCCTGCGTGGTTTATGTTCTTGGACACAGCAATCTGTATGGTACTTTACGGCTCCGGTATGCAGGACTATTTGAACTATCGCTTCTATGAGAAAAAACACGCCCAGCGGAAAACCTATGTGAGCATTGGGTATGTGGACAAGGTGATTACCAAGCTTTCCAATATCAAGTGGTCGCCCTATATCTCTAATAAGGCGAATTTCCACAAGAACTACAGTAAATATACTCGCCGGGATTACTACGATCCTGAGGCAGGCTACGAGGCTTTTGAAGCATTTCTGGACCGTCATGAGGTGTTTATCTATAAGCCGCAGATTGGCTTGGGCGGCAAGGATGTGGCTAAATATGTGACGGCGGAAATTACTGATAGAAAGGCGTTTTTTCAGGAAGTAGTGGACACCAAGGCTTGCCTGGAGGAGCTGGTTGTCCAGCACCCGGCCTGGGAGGCCCTGTGCCCCGGTTGTGTGAACACATTGCGGGTTATGACCGGCGCGGCAAAGGGGCAGTCCTGGTTGATGTACGCCGCGACACGCATTGGCTCCGGTAAGGGTGTTGTAGATAATTTTCATATGGGTGGCAGCGCAGTGCTCATCGATATGCAAACCGGTAAGCTCACCGGCCACGGCGTGGATAAAAAACTCAATTGGGTAGAATGCAGCTCCACCGGTGTCCGATATGACGGCTATGAAGTTCCCTACTGGGAAGAAATCAAGGCACTGTGCCTGGAGGCGGCACTCGTTAACGATCAGATCCACTTTGTGGGCTGGGATGTGGCCATCACTCCTGACGGCCCGCTGCTGATTGAGGGCAACCGCGGATCCGGCTTTGATTTACCCCAGGTTTTGGCTAAGCGGGGAATGAAGGATCTGCTGGAGGAACTGATGGCAAAGGTAGACGCATTGGAGAAGGAATAACCCTGTTTATCAGCCGTTCGGACACCGCCGGACGGCTGATAAAAAATCAATGAAAAAAACGAAAAAACCTCTTGACAAATAAAACGTCTATGTGTATAATAAACCACGTCGCTGAGGTGTGCAGCACCGAGCGGCAATGTTTGGGAGCATAGCTCAGCTGGGAGAGCATCTGCCTTACAAGCAGGAGGTCACAGGTTCGAGCCCTGTTGTTCCCACCATATTTGGCCCGGTGGTGCAGTCGGTTAGCACGCCAGCCTGTCACGCTGGAGGTCGACGG
>JAZOWQ010000143.1:0-24522 GCA_045659325.1 Faecousia sp.
GTCCTCAGGCGCTGACCTGCTGGTTAAGGCTTATCTCCGCCCCTCCGGTCTGCATGTGACCCTCTTCCGCTGCTCCAACAACTTCGGCCCCTATCACTTCCCCGAGAAGCTGATCCCCCTGATGATCGCCAACGCTCTGGCTGACAAGCCTCTGCCCGTTTTCGGTGAGGGTCTGAACGTCCGTGACTGGCTGTACGTAGAGGACCACTGCAAGGCTATCGACCTGATTATCCACAAAGGTCTCGTAGGCGAAGTGTATAATGTAGGCGGTCACAACGAAAAGCAGAACATCGAGATCGTGAAGATCATCTGCAAGGAACTGGGCAAGCCCGAGAGTCTGATTACCCACGTGGGCGACCGAAAGGGTCACGATATGCGTTACGCTATCGACCCCACCAAGATTCACAACGAGCTGGGTTGGCTGCCGGAAACCAAGTTCGAGGACGGCATCAAGAAAACCATTCAGTGGTATCTGGACAACAAGGAATGGTGGCAGACCATCATCTCCGGTGAGTACGAGAGCTACTACGAAAAGATGTACTCTAACCGCTAAGGAGTTATTATGAAAGTATTTGTTACCGGTGTTGCCGGTCAGCTGGGCCACGATGTGGTGAATGAAGTTTGCGGCCGCGGCTATGCCGCCGTAGGCAGCGATATTGCACCGGAATATGCAGGCGTGCAGGACGGCTCTGCCGTTACCAAGTGCCAATATGTGGCTATGGATATCACCGACAAGGCTGCCGTTTCCGCCATTTTGACAGAAATCGCCCCCGATGTGGTGGTGCACTGCGCTGCGTGGACCGCTGTGGATATGGCCGAGGACGACGACAAGGTAGAAAAAGTCCGCGCCATCAACGCAGGTGGTACCCAGAATATTGCTGATGCCTGCAAGGCTTTAAACTGCAAAATGGTCTACATCTCCACTGACTATGTCTTTGACGGACAGGGCGAGACTCCCTGGCAGCCGGACTGCAAGGACTACAAGCCCCTGAACGTCTACGGACAGACCAAGCTGGAGGGCGAACTGGCAGTTGCAAACACCTTGGACAAATACTTTATCGTGCGAATTGCCTGGGTATTCGGTCTGAACGGCAATAATTTCATCAAGACTATGCTGAACATCGGCAAGAAATACCCCGAACTGCGGGTGGTCTGCGACCAAATTGGTACGCCCACCTACACCTATGACTTATCCCGTCTGCTGGTAGATATGATTGAAACCGAGAAATACGGTTACTACCACGCCACCAACGAGGGCGGCTATATCTCTTGGTATGATTTTGCCTGCGAGATTTTCCGTCAGGCAGGCTATGAAACCAAAGTAAACCCCGTTACCACCGCCGAGTACGGTCTTTCCAAGGCAGCCCGACCCTTTAACAGCCGTTTGGACAAGTCCAAATTGATTGTCAACGGCTTTACCCCCCTGCCCACCTGGCAGGATGCCTTAACCCGTTATCTGAAGGAGATCGAAGAATGATCCGGGAAAACCGGCTCGCCTCTCAGAAGAAGGCGTGGCTCACTGTGACAGCCATATATGCTTGCTTTGCGGTGTACATGCTGCTGAGCCATCTGCCCCTTCCTATACAAGGCGACGATGCATCCTATTTTGCAACCATTATCGGAAACCGGGGATTTCTGGAGCATTTCAAAATCCTGTATCATTTCAATGGCAAAATCTTTACGGATTATCTGGCATTTTTCTTTTATCACGCACCCTATTTGGTTTTTAAGGTATGCAACACCGGCGTATTTGTGTTGGTCGCCCTGATGCTGACGCATCTGTTTACCGACAAGACGCCCCAAGCAGCATTGCTGACCTGCGGATTGGTGATGGTATTTCCTCTGTGGTATTTGGGTACAGCGGGTTATATTGCCACCAGCACCAATTATCTGTATCCCTTGGCAGGCCTGTTGCTCATTGCCTGCCAAATGAAGGTGTTTTGTACCGGGCAAAAAGTGCCGCTATATCGACATTTTCTGCTACTTCCGGTGATGGCATATCTGCTCAATCAGGATCAGGCTGCTTGTATCCTGGTAGGCGGGCTGTTGCTACTACTGTTGTATGTAAGCTTCCTGTCACCGAAAAGCAAGCAAATTATCGGCTGTGTCGCCACCTATTTTTTTGTAGCGCTAGCTGGATATATCGTTATGTTCCTGCTTCCGGGGCATCTAAACCGTATGTCAGATCCTACGGAAATGGAGCTATATCTCCCGGAATTTGCAACTTGGAGTATCCCAAAGAAAATTTATAGGGGCTTTACCTCCACATTTGCCCACATTTTCTTTGACGACACCACCATTCCTGTTTTGTTTTTCTTTATGCTGTTCCTGCTAGCGCAGGAAAAAGGGAATCTATGGTGCCGCATCATCTCCACCTTGCCTCTTTGCGGATTTTTGCTGGTGCATCTACTGGGCAAAGACCGTTTTGTTCATTTTAATTATTTCTATCACATATTGGCAGAGCTGAAGCCCCTTTCATCCCTGGGCGGATTGGCTGGCCTGATTTTTTCTTGCTTCTGCCTGTTCAGCGCCATATTTACCATATGCAAGGTCTGCAGTGCTAACACCCGGTGGCTGCTGCTCAGCCTTTTGATTTTAGGCGGCGGCTCCAGAATTGTAATGGGCTTTTCCGCTACAATCTATGCCTCTGCGCAACGCACCTTTACCTACCTGATGTTCGCTTTGATTGCCGGCTGTCTGGCGCTTTTACAGGAACTGAAGGACAACCGGGCAAATGCGATATACTATGCCGGTGCCGCCGGTATTGTAATGGCACTGTTGCAAAAATAATACAACACACATAAGGGAGTGTATTCTATGGGACAGATTACTGTTGAGAAAAATGTGGGCGGAATTGAGGGTCTGTGTGTCATTCAGCCCGCCGTTCACGGTGATAACCGCGGTTACTTTATGGAGACCTACAGCCAGAGAGATATGGCTGAGGCTGGTTTGGACATTCCCTTTGTGCAGGACAATCAGAGTATGTCCGTCAAGGGTGTATTGCGGGGTCTGCATTTTCAGAAGCAGTATCCTCAGACCAAGCTGGTCCGCGCAATTAAGGGCGCTGTGTTTGACGTAGCCGTTGACCTGCGGGCAGGATCGAAAACCTACGGCAAGTGGTACGGCGTTACTCTCACGGAAGAGAACAAAAAGCAGTTTTTGATTCCCAAGGGCTTTGCCCACGGATTCTTAGTGCTCACCGACACCGCTGAGTTCTGCTATAAGTGCGACGATTTCTATCACGCAAATGACGAGGGCGGCTTAGCCTGGAACGACCCTGCCATCGGTATCCAGTGGCCGAATTTGGTAGGTGAATATAAGGGCTCTGCCTCTGCTGAGGGCTACACCCTCTCCGACGGTACGCCCCTGAACCTGAGCGAAAAGGACCAGAAGTGGCTGGGTTTAGGAGAAACTTTCAAATTCTAAGGAGAAACGCCATGAATCAGCCGCTGATTTCTGTCATCGTGCCGGTATACAAAGCAGAAGCGTACCTTGATAAATGCGTACAGAGTATTCGCAATCAAACCTATGCGAATTTGGAAATTATACTTGTAAATGACGGATCTCCCGACCGATGCGGTGAGATGTGCGACACCTATGCCAAAGAGGATTCCCGTATTCGGGTTTTTCACAAGGAAAACGGCGGCCAGTCCTCCGCCCGGAATTTAGGCTTAGACAATATGACCGGCGAATATGTGGGCTTCGTGGATTCCGACGACTGGATTGAGCCGGATATGTACAGCCGGCTATATGAACTGATTGAAAAGCACAATGCACAGATTGCCTGCTGCGGCGTGTACAAGGATTATCCCAACGGCAGTGTTGCCTATTTTAACCATCTGTATCCCGGCGATCATCAGGTGCGGGTATTCCAGACCCACGATGCCCTGCGGGAAATGCTGCAGAATTTCCGAGTCACCTACAGCCCCTGCGACAAGCTGTATCACAGAGATATTTGGAATGGTTTTCGCATGACCGAGGGAAAAATTTACGAGGATATGGAAATTCTCCCCAAGCTGGTGGAACGGGCGCAGACTGTGGTTTACGACCCTGTTCCCAAGTACCACTATATGATGACAGAAGTTAGTACCATCCGTGGTGCATACAACTTGCGGCGAATGGCGGAAGCGGACATTGCCCGGGAGAAAGCCGAAGATTACAAAGTCCGGCACCCGGAACTGTACGACGAAGCGATGGGCCGCTATATTGCCGTCTGTCTGGACATCATTCACAAGTCCAAAGGCGTGGTGGAATGCGCAGAGCGCAGAAAGCAAATGATTGCGGAAATGAAAGGTGCTCTTCCGGAAAGCGCCCTGCAAACGCTGAGTAAAAACGAAAGACTTAAGCTTTCCGTGCTTCGTATCTGCCCGGCTGCCTATGATTTTATGATGGCTGTTTATTCCCGAATTTAAGAAGAGTAAGAAGGAAATGATGTTATGCGTTGGTTTGCATTTTATCTGCCCCAATTTCACGAAACAAAGGAAAACAACGAGTGGTGGGGCAAGGGCTTTACTGAGTGGACTCACGTAAATGGAGCAAAACCCCTGTACAAGGGCCATCGTCAGCCCATTGCGCCGTTAGATAAAAATTACTATGACCTGATGAACAAAGAAAGTGTGCAATGGCAGACTTCTTTGATGAAGCAGTACGGTGTGGACGGTTTTGTTTACTACCACTACTATTTCCGCGGACAAAAGCTTCTGGAAAAGCCTGCTGAAAATCTGCTGAAATGGACGGATATTGACCAGCCTTTCTTCTTTTGCTGGGCAAATCACACCTGGTATCAGGCTATTAACGGCGTAAAGAAGGTTTTGCGTGAGCAGACCTATGGCACCCAGGAGGACTGGGAGGACCATTTCCAGTATCTGCTCCCCTTCTTTCAGGATGCGCGGTACGAAAAAATTGACAACAAACCCGTATTTATGATCTATGCCCCCGACTTCCCCGAAAAGCAGCCGATGGTGGATTACTTCGAGAAGAGATGTCAGGATGCCGGCTTCGCGGGAATCTATATCATTGAGACATTTGCTGACGCCACTGATCCCCACAACTATCAGAAATTCCGGGACAATGTCTGCGCCCAGACGCAAAAGCTCTATATCCGGGAACCGTCTTACTCCACCTGCATCGCAAACCGCACGCGTATGCATTCCCCCCTCCGCCTTTGGCGGGCTGTTATGCATCGGCTTTCCCTCAAGGGTCTGGTCGGTTGGGTAAACAAATACAGCGGCGATCGTCTTTACCGCATTATGCGTACCCGTCAGTTGAAGGGCAAAGACCTTTGTCACGGCGCGTTCTTCTCTTGGGACAACACACCCCGACATGGTGTTCGTGGGTATGTCATCACAGAGCCCTCCAAGGAGAATTTTATGCAGTATGCCGACAGCGTGAAGGACGATACATACGTGTTTATCAACGCCTGGAACGAGTGGGCAGAGGGTATGATTCTGGAGCCTACGGAGCACAACGGTTGCAAGTATCTGGAATGGATTAAGCAGTGGAATAACCGCAACGGAAAAAGCTAAGTCCTTGCGTCCCGCTAAGCCAATACCACAGCAGAGATTTCACAAAAACACAATAAAGGAGTTCCTATGGATATTCTGTTTGCAATCAGAGAGGATTATCAGGAGAGAATCGGCGGCGATACATTTCAGTTCCTGTTCACTAAACAGTATTTGGAAAAGAATTACGGAACGAATATTATTGTCCTGAAAACACCGGAGGAAATTGAAAACTACCCGGATATAAAAGTGATTCACGTTTTCAATATGCAGCATCGTGATTGGACATATAACTTTCTGAAAAAAGCCAAGGACTGCGGAAAGAAAACTCTTCTTTCCACCATTTACTGGGATTTTTCCGATGTGCAATATGTCGCACGTATGATGCGCTTTGCTACAGATGTGCGGGTATGGGGACTTTTCAGACCCTTTAAAAACATCATGGCGTTGCTGATGGATGTGCTCCGCAGACGGGATATCGGCGACCGAAAAAACATCGAATCCTACCGGGAACTGTTGCAGCTTGTAGATATGATTCTTCCCAACTCCTATGAGGAAGCAAAGGTTGTTGAGCGGATTTTCGGTCACTTCGATTATCAGGTGCGCACTGTTCCCAATGCCATTGCGCCTCTGGTAGAACGGGATTGTGTAAAAGAGGTTCCGGAAATCTATCAGAACTGCATTTTGCAGGTTGGTCGCATTGAGCATATAAAAAATCAGGGCGGTGTGATTCAAGCCTGTATGGGCAACGATATTCCCATTGTGTTTATTGGCAGAATTGAAGATCCCCGTTACTATGCTCAGATAAAAAAATTAGCCGACAAACGGGGAAATGTCCATTTCCTGGGAGAAATGCCTCAGGAAAAAATTGCCGACTATTACAGCGCCGCCAAGGTCCACGTGTTGCCCTCCTTGCGGGAGTCCCCCGGCCTTGTTACCTTGGAGGCTATGTATTATGGTTGCAACGTTGTGGTTTCCAGCGAAAATTTCTGTCCCATCAAATACTATCAGCTGGACAAAAACGGCTATGTTTGCAATCCTTTTAATTTGAATTCTATCCGGAAAGCCATTAAAAAGGCCTATCGCGATCCAAAACGGCAATATGACGAGAGCCTGTTCCGGTTTATATCCTATGAAAATGCTGCAAAACACACACAAGAAGCATATAACGCTATACTGAATGATGCGTAATGCTTTATGAATACGACAACGTATCAACAGGAGGCAGAAGACTGTATGAAAAAAGTAATGCTGGTATTTGGCACACGACCTGAGGCCATCAAAATGTGCCCGCTGGTAAACGAACTGAAAACCCGAAAATCCATTCAAACCATCGTTTGCGTCACCGGTCAGCATCGGCAGATGCTGGATCAGGTGCTGGAAACCTTCCAGGTGGTGCCGGATTATGACCTGTCCATTATGAAACAGCGTCAGACTCTGTTCGATGTGACCACCAACATCCTGAACGGCATTAAGGAAGTGCTGGAAACCGAAAAGCCCGATGTGGTGCTGGTTCACGGCGACACCTCCACCACCTTCGTTACCGCGCTGGCCTGCTTCTATCTGCAGATTCCCGTGGGTCACGTGGAGGCCGGTCTGCGTACCTACAACATTTACTCCCCCTATCCCGAGGAGTTTAACCGGCAGGCTGTTGGCATTATCAGCCAGTATAATTTCGCCCCCACCGAGCGTTCCAAGGAGAACCTGCTGAATGAGGGCAAGAATCCTGAGAGTATCTATGTCACCGGCAACACTGCCATCGACGCTCTGAAAACCACCGTCCGGGACGATTACACGCACCCCGAGCTGGAATGGGCAGAGGGCAGCCGTCTGATTATGATTACCGCCCACCGGCGGGAAAATTTGGGCGAGCCTATGCAGCATATGTTCCGTGCTATCCGCCGAGTGATGGACGAGCATCCCGATGTAAAAGCAATTTATCCCATCCACATGAATCCTGCGGTGCGGGAAACCGCCGACTCCATTTTGGGTGGCTATGACCGTATCCGCATTATTGAGCCTTTGGAAGTGCTGGATTTCCACAATTTCCTGGCAAGAAGCTATATGATCCTCACCGACTCCGGCGGAATTCAGGAGGAAGCCCCCAGTTTGGGCAAGCCTGTGCTGGTAATGCGGGACACCACCGAGCGCCCCGAGGGTATTGCCGCCGGCACGCTGAAGCTGGTAGGTACCGACGAGGAGACCATTTACAACAGCTTCAAGCTTCTGCTGGAAAACGCAGAGGAATACGACAAAATGAGCAAAGCCTCCAACCCCTACGGTGACGGCTTTGCCTCTCAGCGGATCGCAGATATTTTGGAAGGTTGATATACAATTATTTGCGAATTGTATTCCTCGGTTTTACAAAATTCTCAGCATATCAAGCATAAAATACTTGTATTCTGAAAAACTGTCGAAAAAGCGGAAGATGCTTTAAAACTTCTCATTCTGCCCCCTTTTTTGAGGTAACTATGGAACAAAAAAGCATACAAAAAAATGCAATATACAATATAATCAAATCGGCAGCTTCGGTTATTTTCCCGTTGATCACCTTTCCCTACGCTTCCCGTGTTTTGTTGGCGGAGGGCGTTGGAAAAGTAAACTTTTCTCTGTCTGTGGTCAGCTATTTTACCCTGATCTCTTCTCTGGGTTTGGCCACCTATGCCATTCGGGAATGCGCTGGCGCAAGAAACAACAAAGAGCAGCTGAATAAGGTTGCCAGCGAGTTGTTCTCCATCAACATGATGACAACGCTGATTGCCTATGTGTTGCTGGGCCTTACACTGATTTTTTCCAAGCCTTTACAGGAATATCGGACGCTAATTGTCATCCAGAGTTCTGCCATTCTGTTTGCCACCCTGGGCACTGATTGGCTCAATTCCGCTATGGAGGACTTCCGTTATATAACGCTACGGACGGTGGGTTTCCAAATTTTGGGATTGGCGCTGCTGTTTATCTTTGTGCGGACGCCGGATGACTATATCAAATACGCCATCATAACCGTCATTTCCGGAAGCGGCTCCAATGTACTGAATATTTTCTATCGCAGACGGTACTGCCGTGTCCGGTTGACCACAAAGCTACAGCTGAAGCGGCATTTTATGCCAATTCTGTGGATGTTTGTGATGCTTCTATCCCAGAACATCTTCCATCAGGCTGACGTTACCATGCTGGGATTGATGCGCAGCGATTATGAGGTGGGTCTGTACAGCACCTCTGTAAAGATCTACACCATTATAAATCAGGTGATTACCTCGGTGATTTGGGTGGTCTTACCCCGGCTGTCCCTATATTATGCGCAGCAAGATCAGGAAAAGATATCTTCCCTGCTGCGAAAAATCCTTGGTTTCATTACTGTTCTGGGTCTGCCCTGCGCAACGGGTGTCTTCCTTCTTTCCGAAGAGATCGTACAGATCGTAGGCGGTGAATCCTATTTGGCAGCCGCGCCGGCTTTGCGGATTCTGACACTGGCATTGCTGCTCTCCCTCTATGGCGGCGGCTTTTTGGGGAATATGATTACGCTGCCGTCTAAGCGGGAACGGTATTTTATGATGGCCTGCTGCATTACTGCCTTAGTCAATGTGGTAACCAACGGTCTGTTGATTCCTTATTTCGGCATTTGCGCTGCCGCTGCAACCACCGCTATATCCGAACTGATTCTTTTGATCATTCTGGCAGTAAAGGTTGGAAAGGAAGTACGTATTGGTGCCCTGCACAATCTGTTTACCGCGCCGGTTTTAGGGTGCGTTGTTATTGTTGCGACAACCCTGGCCATCTCCCATTTTGTTTCGGATCTATGGATTCGAACCATCTTAGCCGTAGCCTGCGGCGGTATTGGATACGGCACAGTGCTACTTGTGTGCAAGAATGAAATTGCTCAGCTTCTTATGGTTTTTGCAAAAGACAAACTGCTGAAAAAACAGAGGTGAGACTATGGCTGGCGAGCTAAGTGTCTTCCGAAGCGAAGATAAATATCTGCTCTCCTACGATCAGGCGCTGTCCCTGAAGGACAAGCTGGACAAGCTTCTTCACAAGGATGCCCATTCCGCTGACACAGGATATGTGGTAAGAAGTCTTTACTTTGATTCCATCTCCCATATTGACTTTTCCACAAAACTGGCCGGAACAGAGATCCGCAAGAAGATTCGACTACGCATCTACAATCCCCAGGATCCGGTGTGCAAGCTGGAGATCAAACAGAAAAACGGTGACCTGCAGCACAAGATCAGTCTGATCGTTACCAAGGAAGATGCCCAGGCGCTTTCCCTGGGCGATTGCAGTGTGTTGACCAAATATTTCTCCCAATCCCAAAATGCAGTGTATATGTACAAGACCATGATGCTGGGCGGTTACCGCCCGGTGGCATTGATCGAATATGACCGCATTGCCTACACCTATCCCCGGTTCAACACCCGGCTGACACTGGATATGAATGTCAGAAGTGTAGAAGGCAAGCTTGATCTGTTCGACCCTGACCCCATCTTCACGCCGGTTTTGGATGAGCAGGTGGTGCTGGAGGTAAAATACAACCAAAAGCTCATGGGCTTCATCTCCCAGGTGCTCATACCTTACCACCTTACCAAAGTATCCGTCAGCAAATACTGCACCGGACGAAGAATATTTTACGACATCAACTACTAGAGAGGGAATTTATTATGTCAAAAGAAGAGATCTTTCGCTATTTTTACACCAATAATGCTAACCTGGGCATCAAATCTACCCTGTTTATCATGGCCACAGGTCTGCTGATCGGCGCGATCCTTTATTTTACATATTACGTGTCATATCGGGGCGTGGCCTATAACCAGAAGTTTAACCTGACACTGGTGATCAGCCTGCTGATCTCTGTGGTCATTATGCTGATGATCAGCAGTAATATCGTGCTGTCTCTGGGTATGGTGGGCGCGCTGTCCATCGTCCGATTCCGCACAGCGGTAAAAGACAGCCGGGATACCATTTTCCTGTTCTGGGCGATTGCAGAGGGTCTGTGCGTCGGCTCTCAGAATTCCAAGCTGGCACTGGTCTCATCATTGTTCATTGCAGCGGTGATTATTGCTGCCAGCCTGCTACCCAAGATATTCCAGAAATATATGCTCATCGTGACCGGCGGTACAGAGACCATCGATATTGCGCAGCTTATGCAAGAGCTGAATCCCTATGTTCTGGACAGCAAGCTCAGAACCGCCAATAAAAACCAACACCATCAGGAGTATATCTTTGAACTGCGCACCAAAGGTGAACTCAATGTAGAAGTGATCGAACAGCTGAAGCAGCTGGTCGGTGTGGAATCTGTGAACTATCTTATCGAATCCGGAGAAACTGTAGGATAATCCATGAAAAGAGAGATCAACAAAAGAGCGCTCATTTTCATATTTTTGCTGTTATTGGTGGTTGTGCTGGCCTTCTTTGCCCATGAGTGGCAGGACATGTCCCATGTGCTGGCGTTGGTGGACGGAGAAGTGCTCACATTCAGTGCGCCCAGCGGATTTTATGAGGGCTCTGTATCTATAAATCTCATACCGGATTTTGAAATTCCGGCAGCCGCTCAGATCTACTACACCCTGGACGGCAACAATCCCACTGTGGACTCTAACCTCTATCAAAAAGCGATAGAACTTACAGCCCCGGCAGAGGATATCACAGTGTATCCTTTGAAGGCTGTGGTCTACTATAAGGGCGAATACAGCCCTATCGTGGAGCAAAACTACATTGTGGGCAATAACATTTTTGATCGGTTCTCCTTGCCTGTGATCAGTATCACCAGCGACGAGGACAATCTGTATAATCCGGAAACCGGCATAATGGTACACTATGATGAGCGATCCGAGGAATGGGAACGCCAGGCACATGTAACCATGTATGATACCCAGGGAAACGTGATGCTGGAGCAAGGAATCGGTCTGGCGGTTTCGGGAGGCACTTCCGCAAGGCTGGAATTCAAATCCCTCAAGCTGGTGGGTGGCCTGCTTTACGACGACACATACGACAAGTTGAATCTGCAGCTGTTTTCCCAGGTTGAATCGTCTCCCCTATCCTTTGTAAATACCTATAACAACATCAAACTCCGGTCGGGAAGTCAGGATATCTGGATGGGTAACATCCGCTCGGCACTCATGAGCCGGGTGGCTGATCAAAGTGGCTTCTTAGGCTGTTCCACCTCCCAGCGGTGTATTGTGTACCTCAATGGCACACGCTGGGGTGTATATGACCTGCAACAGAATTTTACCAATTCCTTCCTTCGCCGCAGATTTGGCCTGCCGGACAGCGAACAGATCATTTCTATAAAAGCTGTGGAGATCAATTTTCTGAAATACGGCGGCGTGGCGGATTATTTTTCTGCCGATCTGAATGTACCGGAAAACCGGCAAGCGCTGGAGCAGCATGTGGATATGGACAATTTCCTGCTCTACTATGCCATCGAAATCCTAGCCAACAACACAGATTGGCCGCAAAACAATTTTATGGCATGGCGGTATACAGGCGTGCCGAATCCGAACGCTCCCTACAGCGACGGACGCTACCGGTTTATACTGTACGATATGGACATGGTCTTTAGCTGTGAAGACATCCCCATATTTTTCGAGGGATCGAATCAAGACACATTCCGTTTACTCATGGACGGAACCGGAGTGCACTCACACAGCTCCGTTTTCCCCCATGTGATGGAATCGGAATACTACCGGGATAAGTTCCTGACCATTGTTTCAGACCTGCTGAACACCTCCTTCCAAAAGGAAAACCTGCTGTCCATCGTAGATGAAGAGTATGCCCGGATCCGGCCAGAAACAGCCATTTATTATACTGCAGAGGAGCTGGCTTCCCAGGATCACTATATTGCGCTGTTGAAAGCTGCGATCAACACAAGAGAAACGATCATCCGACAGGATTTTGCGGAATATTTCGGTATGGAGCAGATCTATCGTGTATCTGTGCAAAATGCAGAGGGCGTGACCCTTTCCTGGAACCAGATACAGCTTCACAGCGGCGAAGCCTACGAAAACAACTATTACCGTGGAACAGAATATGCTATTTCCGCCTCTGCGTACCCCGGCTACCGCTTTAGCCATTGGGTGGTAAACGGTATGCGTTATGACGAAGAAATCCTCACCGTTTCCGATGCTATGGCGAAAGACGGCATAGTTGAGATCCAGGCCGTTTCCGAAAAGGTAACCGAACCGGCGCTGGTCATCAGTGAGGTATCGGCAGAGGGCGGCAACGACTGGATCAAGGTAGTCAACTGCGGTCACTCCCCTGTTGCGCTACGGCAGTATTGGCTTTCCAATGCTCTGGCCGATGATAAGAAATTCCAAATGCCGGCAATCACTTTAATGCCCGGTGAAACTATAACCGTGAATTGTGTCAACAATGCCCATACCATTGGCGACTACATTTGCAATTTCAATTTGAAGCAGGGAGAAACCCTGTATCTGTGGAACGAAAACACGGTAATTGACCAGCTCCTGGTTCCGGCTATGGCCGATGGAGAGAGTTACGGAAGATACCAAAACAGCGACAGCTGGGTGTTCTACAAAAACGGCGAACAGCGCCACGATTAAACGTGAAAAAGAACGGCTTAGGGAATCCCCAAGCCGTTCTTTTTCATTGTTTTTTACAGCGTAGCGGCCATAACCGCCTTGATGGTGTGCATACGGTTCTCCGCCTCGTCAAAGACGATGGATTGTTCACTCTCGAACACCTCGTCGCTGACTTCCATACAGTCAATGCCGAACTTGTCACCGATCTCCTTGCCGATCTTGGTGTTCAGATCGTGGAAGGCAGGCAGACAGTGCATAAACACGGTGCTTTCCTTGCCGGTCATTGCCATCAGAGTTTTGTTCACCTGGTAGGGAGACAGTTCCTTGATTCGCTCTGCCCACACCTCGTCCGGCTCGCCCATGGACACCCAAACATCGGTGCAGATCACATCGGCGCCCTTTACCGCAGCGGCAGGGTCGGTCTCAAACCGCAGCGCAGCACCGCTTTCCTTCGCAATCTCTTCACAAGCTGCAATCAGCGCCTTGTCCGGGAAATATTTCTCAGGACAGCAAGCAGTGAAGTTCAGGCCCAGCTTGGCGCAGCCCACCATCAGGGAGTTGCCCATATTGTACCGGGCATCGCCCATATACACAAAGTTCAGACCCTGAAGTTTACCGAACCGCTCCCGAATGGTGAGCATATCCGCCAAAATTTGGGTGGGGTGAAATTCATTGGTCAGACCGTTCCACACAGGCACATCGGAATACTTTGCCAGCTCCTCCACAATTTCCTGTCCGTAGCCACGGTACTCAATACCGTCGTACATACGGCTTAAGACACGGGCGGTATCGGCAATAGACTCCTTTTTACCCATCTGGGAACCGCTGGGTCCCAAGTAGGTGACGGACATACCCAAATCCGCGCCGGCTACCTCAAAGGCGCACCGGGTACGGGTGGAGTCCTTTTCAAACAGCAGGACGATGTTCTTGCCCTCGCACATTCTGTGGGGGATGCCTGCTTTTTTCTTTGCTTTCAAATCCGCTGCCAGGTCGATCAGACCCAAGATTTCCTCGGGGGTGTAGTCCAGCAGCTTCAGAAAATCTCTGCCTTTCATAAAAACGCTCCTTTACAGCACCTTAGACAGGAAGGACTGCAAACGCTCGCACTTGGGATTATCAAAAATCTCCCCGGGAGCGCCTTCCTCGGCAATCACGCCGTCGTCCAAAAATACCACGCGGTTGGATACTTCTCTTGCAAAGCCCATTTCGTGGGTGACCACCACCATGGTCATACCAGCCTGAGCAAGGCTCTGCATAACTTCCAGTACTTCGCCCACCATTTCCGGGTCCAGAGCGGAGGTAGGCTCGTCAAAGAGCATCACTTCCGGCTCCATACACAGAGCACGGACGATGGCAACTCTCTGCTTCTGACCGCCGGAGAGCTGATTGGGGTAGTCCTTTGCCCGGTCGGCAAGGCCTACTCTGTCAAGGAGGGCCAATGCCTTCTCCTCGGCATCAAGCTTGGGGATTTTCTTCAGCATAATGGGGGCCAGTGTTAGGTTGTCCAAAATCGTCAGGTGGGGAAACAGATTGAACTGCTGGAACACCATACCCATCTTCTGCCGGTGGAGGTTCAAATCCACCTTGTCAGAGGTGAGGTTGGCATCTTCAAAGAAAATGTCGCCCTCGGTGGGGACTTCCAGCATATTCAGACAGCGGAGGAAGGTGGACTTACCGGAGCCGGAAGCGCCAATCACACAAACCACATCGCCCTTGTTGATATCAATATCGATCCCCTTCAGCACTTCATTCTGGCCGAAGTTCTTTTTCAGGCTTCTCACCTGAATCACAGCATTATTTTCCATCGCTCTTCCGCAGCCTCCTCTCCAAAATTGCCAAAAGCTGAGTCAGCGCAACCACCATCACCAAATATACCAGCGCCAGCAGGATAATGGGGTTAATGGCATCGTAGGTCTTGTTGCGGATATTGGTGGCTGCCTTAGTCACATCCACCACGGCCACATAGCCGGCAACGGAGGTTTCCTTCAGCAGCGCAATCAGCTCGTTGCCGATGGCGGGCAAAATGTACTTCACAGCCTGAGGCAGAATAATCTTTGCCATAGCCTGACCCTTGGAAAGGCCAAGGCTTCTGGCAGCCTCCATCTGACCCTTGTCCACCGCGTTGATACCGCTGCGGATCAGCTCTGCCATATAGGCGCCGGAGTTGATGCCGAAGGCGGCGATGGCCACGGGCACACCGTTTCGGGCGGACACAAAGATGACGAAGAAGAACAGCAGCAGCAGAACGGTCATGGGAATGCCACGAATTACCGTGGTATACACATCGCAAATTACACTCAGCCAGCGCAGCTTCTTGTTGCCTTCGCTGAAATACTTGGCAATAGCAATCATTGCGCCAATGACCACACCGATGGCCAATGCGCCGATGGTTATCAGCAGGGTATTTCCAAGGCCTTCCACCATCCACATATAGCGGTTGTCCTCAAGAAATGTATCTTTTAATTGATCAATCCAACTCATTGGTTTTATTTCCTTATCATTTCATATTTTCCCAAGAAAGGGAAAGCAGGCTCCGCGCAGTTTTTGCGCGGAGCCGCAATACTTTTCTCTATGGGTTAGGGCTTTGCGTAAGCTTCGCCAAACTGGGTGAAGATACCCTCAACAGTGCCGTCGTTGATCAGCTTTTCCAAGCTCTTGTTGATCTCAGCAACCAGGTCCTCGGAACCCTTGGCAAATGCAAATGCGTAGGGCTCTTCGGTCATCTTCTCTTCCAGAACCACCAGGCCGTCGCCTTCTTCAACCATCTGCAGAGCAGTCAGGTTGTCAACAACCCAAGCATCGACCTTGCCGGTGGTCAGGGCAGCCTTTGCGTCAGCATTGGCGGTGTAGCCCTGGGTGGCAATCTCTTCGTCCTGGCAGCCAGCCTCTGCGGTGGTACCGGTCTGGACGGAAACGGTCTTGCCGGTCAGATCAGCCTTGCCCTTAATCGCGCTGTCAGCCTTAACAACGATCACCTGAGCGGCGTTGTAGTAGGGCTTGGTGAACAGCATATTCTTCTCACGGGCGGGGGTCACGGTGATGCCGGACATAGCGCAGTCATACTTAGCAGCCTCGATGCCAACCAGAACGGAGTCGAAGTCCATCTGTACGAACTCGATCTCAACGCCCAGATCCTTGGCAATCAGCTTCATGATCTCAACTTCGATACCCACAACTTCGTTGTTCTCCAAGCTCTCGAAGGGAGGGAAGTCGGGAGAGGTTGCAACGGTCATCTTGCCGGCCTTCTTAACATCAGCCAAAGTGGGGCCCTTTGCGCCACAAGCAGCCAGGGACAGGCACAGAACCAGAATCAGTGCCAATGCGATAAACTTTTTCATTTTGTTTACCTCCTAAATATAGTTTTCAATATATTTGATTTGTTCTTCTGCGGATGCCTGATTGGTTCCGCCGGTGGAAATGCGGCTTTCGACGCATTTCTTCAGGCTGATAGCCTCAAAAACATCCTGCTCAAACAAAGCGTGGAACTGCTGATATTCTGAAATATCCAGCGCTTCCAGCACTGTGTTTTTCTCAATACAGTAGGCTACGATTTGACCTACCAGCTTGTAGGCGGTACGGAAGGGAATGTCCTTCTTGGTCAGGTAGTCTGCCAAGTCGGTGGCATTGATGAAGCCCTTCTGTGCGGCCTTCAGCATATTTTCCGGCAAAGCCTTCAGGGTTCTCAGCATCGGCGGGAACACCGTCAAGCACTGCTTTACCGTATCAACGGCATCAAAGATGCTCTCCTTATCCTCCTGCATATCCTTATTGTACGCAAGGGGGATGCCCTTCAGCACGGTGAGCATGGCCATCAGATCGCCGTAGACTCTGCCGGTCTTGCCCCGAACCAGCTCCGCAATATCCGGATTCTTCTTCTGGGGCATAATGGACGAGCCAGTTGTATAGCTGTCGTCCAGCTCGATGAACTTGAACTCCCAGCTTGCCCAAAGAATCACTTCCTCGGAGAAACGAGACAGGTGCATCATAATGGTTGCAAATGCGGAGAGCAGCTCCACACAGAAATCCCGGTCGGACACACCGTCGATACTGTTTAAGGTGATGCCGTCAAAGCCAAGCTTTTGGGCGGTCATATACCGGTCGGTATTGTAAGTAGTGCCAGCCAAGGCGCAGGAGCCAAGGGGATTGTAGTTCATCCGCTTCACGGCATCTTCAATTCTGCCGATGTCCCTTGTGAACATCATACCGTATGCCAGCAGATGGTGGGCGAAGGTGATGGGCTGCGCCCGCTGCAGGTGGGTGTAGCCGGGCATAATGGTGGTGGTGTGCTGCTTGGCCTGATGGAGAATGGCCTCCAAAAGGGTTTTCAGCATTTCAATAATTCCATTTGCCTCTTCCCGTAAGTACAGGCGGATATCCACCGCCACCTGATCGTTCCGGCTGCGGGCGGTGTGCAATCGCTTACCCACATCTCCCAGTCGCTTGGTCAGCTCCGCCTCCACAAACATATGAATGTCCTCGGCGGTCATATCAATGGGAAGCTTGCTAGACTCAATATCCTGCAGAATGTTTTCCAGCTCCGGGATAATGGCATCGGCATCTTCCTGGGCGATAATGCCCTTGGCGGCCAGCATAGCTGCGTGGGCCATAGAGCCCTTGATGTCCTGTCGGAACATACGACTGTCGAAATGAATCGAAGAGTTAAAATCGTCGGCCTGTTGGTCCAGCGCCTTGCTGAACCGGCCTTCCCACATCTTAGCCATTGTTCAGCTTACCCTGTTCCATCATAGCCTGGGTCTGGGTGGGCAGACCCCACAGGTTGATAAAGCCGGTGGCCTGAGACTGGTCGTAGTCGCTTTCGCCGAAGGTGCAGATGTCCTCGGAGTACAAAGAGTAGGCACTCTTGACGCCGGCATTGATCATATTGCCCTTGTACAGCTTCAGACGGACAGTACCGGTAACGGTCTTTTGGGTCTCGGTAACGAAAGCGGTCAGAGCCTCACGCAGGGGAGTGTACCACTGGCCGTTATACAGCAGCTCTGCATAACATACGCTCAGTTCTTGCTTCTTATGGGCGGTCATCTTATCCAGGCACAGGGTTTCCAGAACTCTGTGAGCCTTGTAAAGAATCGTGCCGCCGGGGGTCTCGTAAACACCACGGCACTTCATACCGACCAGACGGTTTTCTACGATGTCCAGCAGGCCGATGCCGTTTTCGCCGCCGATCTTGTTCAGCGCCCAAATGATCTCGGTAGCGGTCATCTTCTTGCCGTCCAGAGCAACGGGAACGCCCTTTTCAAAGTCGATGGTAACATATGTAGGTACATCGGGTGCCTGCAGGGGAGATACACCCATTTCCAGGAAACCGGGCTTCTCGTACTGAGGCTCGTTCCAGGGATCTTCCAGATCCAGACCCTCGTGGCTCAGGTGCCACATATTCTTATCCTTGGAGTAGTTGGTCTCCCGGTTGATCTTCAGAGGCACGTTGTGAGCCTCGGCATAGTCGATCTCCTCTTCACGGGACTTGATATCCCACTCTCTCCAGGGAGCAATGATCTTCATATCGGGAGCGAAGCGCTTGATTGCCAGCTCGAAACGAACCTGGTCGTTGCCCTTACCGGTACAACCGTGGGCGATGGCGTCTGCGCCCTCTTTCTTAGCGATCTCTACCAGACCCTTTGCGATGATGGGACGGGCGAAGGCAGTACCCATCAGGTACTCCTCATAAATCACACCGCCCTGAATACAGGGAACGATCACATCGTTGACCATCTCGTCGCTGAGGTCCAGTGCGTAGTACTTGTCAGCGCCGGTCTTATAAGCCTTCTCTTCCAGGCCTTCCAGCTCGTCCATCTGACCTACGTTGCCGGCAACGGCAATGATGTAGGGATTATCGTAGTTCTCCTTCAGCCAGGGAATGATAATGGAAGTATCCAAACCACCGGAGTAGGCCAAAACGACCTTTTCAATTTTCTTGCTCATACGCATTTCCTCCTCAAGATTGCAGGTGTTTTTGTAATGTAACCAAATTGTAGCACAGCTTGAATAAATATGCAACCCCTTATTCACTGTTTTTCATCGTTTTCACTCACAAAAATGGCTGTAATTCTACGGCTAGTTTTATGCACAATGTCCAAAAACAGGTATTTTTTATAATTTCACCTCTTTTTGTGTATGCAAAAATGCATAAAATATACTGTATATAGTGAATATTTTCGATGCCGCAAACGCTATTGACCCTTATTATAAGGAAGGCAGAACAAATGGTGTTGCTGCCGTTATCGCCCGCCATAACACAATAGGTTTTTCTAAAATTCAAACCACCGGTTTTATATTTGTTCAGTATAATTCCACTTTGTTTACAGATACTAACAGCGTAATTTGTAAAATAAGGAGATAGATATATATGAAAGCTACTGGGGAGCGATGGGAGCCCCGCCTGTGGCGGGAGGAGTGACCCGAGCGAGTGGCCGCGGTCGACAGATGAGGAAGGCTTTTGAAAGCCGACGAATATGTCGGGTACCGCAACAGGAATTGTAAGAAAAACAGATAAATGAGGAGATTAGATAATATGAAAGCAACAGGAATCGTTAGACGTGTGGACGACCTTGGTCGTATTGTTATTCCCAAAGAAATCAGAAGAACACTCAAGATTAGGGAAGGCGACCCGCTGGAGATTTACACAGAGAAAGACGGAGGTGTCATTTTCCGGAAGTATTCCCCTATGAGTGACTTGCAGGATTTTGCAACGCAAATTTGCGAGTCCATCGGCTCTGTCACCGGGCGGATTGCAGCGGTGGCTGACCGGGATTCCATCATCGCCCTGTCCGGCGCCCCCAAGCGGGAGCTGATGGACAAGCCCAATTCCCCGGAGCTGGACCGGCTGATGGAGGAACGAACCCATTATATGTGCAAGCCCGGCGAGGCTCTTGTCCGACCCACCGACAGCACAGAAAAATACCATCTGGGTGTGGCCTCCCCCATTTTATCCCAAGGGGATCTGATGGGCTGCGTGATGCTGTTACTCAATGATGACAGCGCCCCCATCACAGAAGCCGACCGGAATCTCACCAAAACCATTGCCGGTTTCTTAGGCAAACAGATGGAAAGTTAATGTTACCTCCGCCTTATAAAGGCGGAGGTTTTTCCTGTTGCAATTCGGGAGAATTTTAGTATAATAAACAGGTTGAGAAAAATGTTTACGAGGTTTTACTTATGGCGAATGCAACCGCTCCCAAGGTGGGAGAGAACAAAATGGGCACCATGCCCGTAGGCAAACTGCTTTTTACCATGGCGCTGCCCCTGGCCATTTCTATGCTGGTACAGGCCTTTTACAATGTGGTGGACAGCTACTATGTTTCCCGGATCTCCGAGAGTGCCGTCACCGCGCTGGGCTTGGCATTCCCCGTTCAAAATTTGATGATTGGCTGCGCCACCGGCGTTGGCGTCGGTATGAACGCGCTGCTCAGCAAGTCTTTGGGCGAGGGTAACCGCAAGCGGGCCGATCAGGCGGCGGGCAACGGACTGTTTTTGTCTTTGTGCTTTGTGGTGGCCTTTATGATCTTCGGCTTCGTGGGCGCAAGAGGCTATTACGAAGTCCAGTCCAGCGTGGCGGAGACCGTTGAAAACGGCACTGCCTATGTTTCCATCTGCTCCATTTTCTGCGTGGGTATCTTTGTGGAAATCATTGGCGAGCGGCTGCTGCAAGGCTCCGGCCGCACGGTCTACACCCTGTTTACCCAAGGCCTTGGCGCAGTGCTGAATATTATTTTGGACCCGGTATTTATCTTCGGCTTTGCGCCTTTGGGTATCAAGCCTATGGGCATCGCCGGCGCGGCGGTAGCTACCGTCATCGGCCAGTGGGTTGCCGCCATTATGGCGCTGATCTTCAACTTCACCCGGAATCCCGATGTGCGGTTGCGGCTGAAAAATATACTCCCCCGGAAAGACATTGTGGGCAAAATCCTCACCGTGGGCATTCCCTCGATTATTATGATGGCCATCGGCTCGGTGATGAATTTCGGTATGAACCAAATTCTGCTGGGCTTCAAGGGTTACGGCGAGACCGCCGCCGGTGTGTTTGGCATCTACTTTAAGCTGCAGAGCTTTGTGCTGATGCCTTTGTTCGGTATCAACAACGCATCCATTTCCATCATCGCCTACAACTACGGCGCCCGGCAGCCGAAACGGATTACCAAAACGCTGAAATTAGCGGTAGGTACGGCAATGACCATTATGCTGGTGGGCTTGACGGTGTTTCAGGTGTTCCCCAACCAGCTTTTGGGGATCTTTCAGCCGTCGGATGACTTTTTGTCCTTAGGCCGCAGCGCCCTGCGGATCATCAGTATCCACTTCCCCCTGGCTGCGGTGGGTATCGCCCTGAGCTCCAGCTTTCAGGCTATGGGCAACGGCATTTATTCCACCATCGTTTCTCTGTGCCGGCAGCTGATCGTCATTCTGCCTGTGGCATACCTGCTGAGCCTCACCGGTGATGTTCACGCAGTATGGTGGTCCTTCCCCATTGCCGAAGTGGTCAGTATGACCGTGTCCTTGATCTTCTTCGCCCGGATTTACAAGAAGAAAATCAAACCCTTATCTGAATAACATCTGTGCGTGGGAATGAATTCCCACGCACACTTTCTTGTGGTGTGAATTTTTTTGACCACAATATCCTGTGATATGCCAAAAATAGCCGCTTTTTTTCTATAAAATCTTTCCATTCGAGCCGTTGTGCGGAATCGGAAGCTGTGGTATAATACGTTTACTTATGCGATGAAAGGAGCAGCCTATGAACGAACTACATATTCCCAAGGCCCATGTTCATAAGCTGCTGTGGGCCAAGAATCCCGATGTGGCTCTTTTATATCTGTACATAACCGCCGGAAACGACCCCAAGCAGGCTGAGCAGGCCTTGCAGCTTTCTCAATCCCGCATTTCCTGCGCCGCTGCCACACTGCGGCAGCTGGGCCTTTGGCCGGAGGAGAAAAAGACAAACCTCATTTCCGGTGAGCGGCCCCAGTACACCGAGCGGGATGTGCTCACCGCCATGGACGGCAACAAGAGCTTTCAAGCTCTGTACGGGGAGATTCAGCGGGTGCTGGGCCGTACCTTAAACACAGAAGAACTGAAGATTTTGCTGGGCTTTACCCATTATCTGGGCCTTCCTGCCGATGTGATTTCTCTGCTGGTGTGCTACTGCAAAGAAAGGGCAAGAGCCAAGGGAAATCTCCGCAATCCAAGCCTGCGCACCATTGAAAAAGAGGCCTATTACTGGGCCGAGCAGGGTATTGACAGTATGGAAGAGGCAGTTGCCTTTATTCAGAATCAGAATATCCGTCGCAGCCAAATCAGCCATCTGATGCAGCTTTTGCAAATTCGGGGCAGAAATCTCACCCCCGGTGAGGAGAAGTATGCCAAGGCATGGCTGGAAATGGGCTTTGACGACGATGTAATCGCTTTGGCCTATGAGCGGACCTGCCTGAACACCGGCGGTTTAAGCTGGCCCTATATGAACAAAATTCTCACCCGTTGGCACGATGATGGCCTGCTCACCCTGAAGCAGGTGAAAGCCGGCGACAAGAAGCCTGCCGCTCCCAAGGGCGCTTCCGGCAAGCCCGGCCAGGCTGAATTGGACGCCATCGCAAAACTACTGAAGGAGGGATAATATGGCATACAGCAGTGACGTAGTTCGTCGCGCCCGGAATCGGCTGGATGGTATGAAGGCTGACCGGGAATCTCTGCAGGAATCCCGCTTGCAGGAAATATACGAAAAACTTCCCCGTGTGCGGGAGATTGATAAGCAGCTGTCCGGCTCTATGGTGCTGGCCGTAAAGGCCGCCTTTGAAAAGGGCGAGGACGGCGCAGATGCCCTGGCCCAAGTACGGCAGGCCAACTTGGCCCTGCAGGCAGAGCGGAAAGACCTGATTGCAGAAAGTTTCCCTCTGGACTACTTGGACGACAGCCCCATTTGTCCCCTGTGCGGCGGAACCGGTTACATCGGCTCTACTATGTGCCGGTGCTTGGCTGACCTGTGCCGGCAGGAGCAGAAGAAGGAGATTTCCCTGCTTTCCTGCGGTGAGCATCGATTTGCAGATTTCCGTCTGGAATATTATTCTTCTGAAAAAGACCCCGCTTACGGCGCCAGCCCCCGGGCCATTATGACCCACACTTTGGATGTGTGCCGGAGGTACGCAGAGAACTTCTCTAAGGATAGCGGCAATCTGTTGTTTAACGGCTCAACAGGCTTGGGCAAGACCCTCCTTTCCGCCTGTATTGCCTGTGAAGTAGCGGAAAAGGGCTATTCCGTAGCTTACGAAAGCGCATCCCGCTTGTTTGCCAAGCTGGAGAAGAACCGTTTCCACCCGGACGAGGAGAGCGCTATGGCGGTCTCTAAGCTGGAGAGTTGCGATTTGCTGATCATTGACGATTTGGGTACAGAGCTGCCCGGTCAGTTTGTGGTAGCAAGTCTGTATTCCCTTGTAAACGACCGGCTGCTGGCCGGCAAGGCTACGGTGATTTCCACCAATTTGAATATCAGCGAAATCAGAGAGCGGTACTCCCCCCAGATTGCCTCCCGGCTACAGGGTCAATTCCAACTGCTTCCCTTTGTGGGACAGGATATCCGCGTACTGAAGAATAGGTGAACTATGAAAACCGGAATTTTATTTGATTTAGACGGCACACTGCTGAGCACCCTGGAGGACCTCACCGATTCGGTGAACTACACCCTCCGCCACTATAACTGCCCGGAGCGGACCGCCAAGGAAATTTGCAGCTACTTGGGCTACGGCGCAAAATGGCTGATTGCCTCTGCCCTTCCCGACAACGGAAAGGATTTTGATGTAGACGAAGTGCTGGCCTTCTATCAGAAGTACTATGCCACCCACAACCAAATCAAAACCCGTCCCTATGACGGCATTTTGGAGGCCTTGGCGGAACTTCGCAGGGAATTTCCCATCGCCATCGTGTCCAACAAGCCGGATATTGCCACCAAGCCTATGTGCAAAACATATTTCGGCGAAGATATTTACGCCTTGGGCGAAAGCGCTAACTGCCCCCGGAAGCCTGCGCCGGATATGGTATTCCGGGGAATGCAGGCCATCGGCGTGGAGAAGTGCATTTATGTGGGCGACAGTGAGGTGGATGTGCAGACCGCCAAAAATGCCGGTGTCCCCTGCTTAAGTGTACTTTGGGGTTTCCGTGACAGGGAATACTTGGCCCAAGAGGGCGCAGCCTATTTCTGTGATGACCCCAAGAATTTAGTAACCTGTCTGAAGGAAATGATTGAAAATGGCTAACGAGTTTTACGCCCTCTTAGGGCGAATGAAATACATCACCCGTTGGGGACTGATGCGGAATACCTTTTCCGAAAACATTCAGGAGCACAGCCATCAAGTAGCCGTTTTGGCTCACGCATTGGCGCTGATTCGCCGGGATATTCTGGGTCTTCCCACCCCCGATCCGGACAAGTGCGCCGTAGCCGCCCTGTATCACGATGCCTCCGAGATTCTCACCGGTGATATGCCCAC
>JAZOWQ010000144.1:0-1998 GCA_045659325.1 Faecousia sp.
TCTGTCCATGGGTTGCAACTCCCTGCTCTGCCTGCTCATTGACAAAGGGATGGCAGACAGAGTCCAGTGCATAATGGCACAGCGCACCATATATGTAAGCCTGCGCCGCCTCAGATTTTTCAAGCCGAGCCACCCGGCACACCCGCTGGAAATATTCCCGGCCTGTCAAGGCATGGTGCTTCGATGCCAGCGCACCGACTGATGTAGGCAATACCGGATTATAGTACAGGAAAATATCCGGGCCGTGGAGACCCACATCAAACAGCCGGCGGAAGCGCTGAATCACGCGCCGCACATCTGCGGGAAGCATGGGCAAAAGAGCCGCTCCCATACGGTAATGGGCATAGGTCGAAGGCATCCAATCCCTCCTCTCATAAGATACCATTTTTATTCTACACGAAATATTCCCATCTGGCTAGTAAAAATGCAAAATTTTTCTGACTTGAAATATAAAAGGAGCGGCGATGCCGCTCCTTTTGTTTGCCCTTATTCTTACTCTGCGTCAACAACAGTTTCTGCCTGCACAGGCTTCAGGCTCTGGTAAGCGTTCGCCATGGTGGCGTTCATGTAAGGAACGACCCAAATGGCAGCGATACCAAAGGTAATGCCCACCAGCAGCAACCAGCCGATGAAGGACAGGTTCAGGACGAACAGGTCCATCTTGTGGCCGTTGGTCATGGCCTTGGATTCATTGATGCACTCCAGTGCAGACTTACCCTTGTTCTCAGCCAGAATGTACATAGACATGGAGTAGGCATAAGTCTTAACGATGCCGGGGATCACAAACAGCAAAGACCACAGGAAAGTAAACAGACCGACCAGGAAAGTGACCTTGAATGCAGACCAGAAGTCATCAAAGCCGGAAAATGCATCGCCGGCCTTGGGCTTGGTGCCGCCCAGCAGACTCAGGTAAACGCGAACGATGCTAAGTGCAAACGCAGGAGTAATGATGACGGTTGCAATAATACCGCCGCCGGGGATTAGATTCAGCAGTGCGCTGGCTGCACCGGAAATCAGGCCAATGATCAAGGTGATCAGGAATAGGACGCCGATCTTTCCGGAAATCTGCAGCTTTGCTGCTGCTTTCAGTTCAGTTCTGTTCATAATAATGCCTCCGTTTTCTGTTTTCAGAAAATATGTATTTTCTGTGAACACATTGTAACACAGCCGGCACTACATTGCAACAATTATTTGTGCCGTCCGACTGCTTTTGGAAAAGAAAAACTATTGTCAAACTCCCCGGAAACGGCTATAATGTCAAATGAAATAACGAAAAGAGGAACGGAATATGAAAAACAAAATTCGTTGGATCGCCGAAACCGGAGTTTTGCTAGCTCTGCTGGTAACCCTGCAGGCAGTGACAAAACCGTTGGGTCAGTTGGTCACCGGCTCCTTTGTCAATGCTTTGCTGGCCGTGTCTGTGCTGGTGACCGGTCTTTCCGGCGGCGTGACCCTTGCAGTAATTTCGCCAATTTTGGCGTTTCTACTCGGAATTGCACCCAACTTTATCACTGTACTTCCCATCATGGCGGGCAATGCCTGCTATGTTGTATTGCTCCATTTGATTTTGGGGCGCTCCATGAAGCCTGTATGGAAACAGCCGTTGGCTGTGGTCGCCGCATCTGCCGTAAAATTCGGGGCTCTGTATCTTTTGGTGGTGGAACTGATCTGCGGCGCAGCATCCGGTGCGCTACTGGGTAAAAAGCTGGGAGAAATCGTTCTGCTTGCACCGCCCATGCTGAAGCTTCTGCCTACCATGTTCTCATGGCCCCAGTTGTTCACTGCCCTCATTGGCGGCGCTGTGGCACTGGCGATTGTCCCGGTGCTTCGTAAAGTTCTGCATAAATGACAAAAGAGGAGGCGTCGCCTCCTCTTTTTGCTTGGTGCGGATGACAGGACTTGAACCTGCATGCCTCGCGACATATGAGCCTAAATCATACGTGTCTGCCAGTTCCACCACATCCGCATATGCTTGATCATTCTATCATGATGAGGCAA
>JAZOWQ010000145.1:0-12172 GCA_045659325.1 Faecousia sp.
GCGATGGCATACAGCAGGTGGGTCTAGCCCACACGGGGAGGGCCGTACAGGAACAGGGGGTTGTTCACCTGACCGGGGGTCTGGGATACCGCGATGGATGCGCTGTGGGCCATCCGGTTGGAAGGACCGACGATAAAGCTGTCAAAGGTGAACTGGGGGTTGAAATCCATAGAGGTAGATTGATTGCCCTTGGTTTTGTAGGCCTTCAGCTCCTCCTGACCGAACACCTTCAGCTTGGCGTCGGAATCAAACTGCTTTTTCAGGGCGTCCTGCACATATTCGGTGCAGCGGCGGAGGATAATGTCCCGGCGGAACTCGTCGGGGGTATACAAAATGAGGTGCTCCTCATTCAGCTCCACAACCTCTGCGTCGTCAAACCATGCAGAGACCATCGTGGAGGTGAGATTCTCCTCTAAATAGCTTAAAACCTTTGCCCAAACATAGGCTGATGAATACATAATATGCTCCTTTCTGTCTAAAAAAATCTTTTTGTAGCAGAAAAAAAGGGTATACTTTCTCACCCTAGATTTTATCACAGATTTGGGAAAAAAACAAGCAATTTTTCCCCAGATACAATATAAAAAAAGAATTGCCTGATTTTGTTCCTTTTCCACAGGGAATGGAGGGGTTGGCTGTGGAAAAGTCAAGCCGGTGGAAGATAATTTTGGAATTTTCGGGCGCCGGCGGCGGAAACCGGCCCTTGGGCAGGAGGAAAATACCGTGGAATGCCAATATCTTTTCGGATTTACCGCTTTTTTGCTACACATATATTATATCATACATTTGATCGAAAATCTTCCCAACATTTTCCCATCCTTTTGAGGGAAAATTTCTATGGCTTTTACATGAAAGGCGGCTTGGTTTTGAATAAATCGTAAATTCTCCCCCGGGGGACTTGCAAAACGGTTTGCCGCTACATATAATAAACCCAACAATGAGAAGGACGGTTGCTTATGAACAATTTTTTTTCCCGGTTAAAAAGCGGTTTCCGCCATTTTATGCTGGGCCGCTACGGTACGGATAAGCTGAATATGGCCATTCTCACCGCCGGTGTAATCTGCTCGGTGTCTACCATCCTCAATCCCCTGCCCCCCATTGATTTACTGCTGACGGTTCTGGCTTACGGATTGATGATTTGGGCCATTTTCCGGATGCTCTCCCGGAATACCTATCAGCGGTATCAGGAGAACCGGAAATATCTGCAGTTTGTGGACCGGCTGAAGGACCGGGAGCATCGGTATTACGACTGTCCCCGTTGCCGCCAGATCGTGCGTGTGCCCCGGGGAAAGGGAAAAATCTCCATCACCTGCCCCAAGTGCAAGGAGAAATTTATTAAGAAAACATAAAAATAACCCCCATAGAAAGGCCTAAATATTTTGATGTACTGAAATAGAAGGAGCCTGGGGGATACCAAAGGGGCACGGCGTCTCGAGCGGGAGCTCGTGTGATCCCCTTTGGCCGGTTCTTTGGTGACTTTCTTGCCGGTCAAGAAAGTTACCCGCCGGAGGCAATCAAAAAAATAAATCCCCCGACTCAAAAGAGAGTCGGGGGATTTGCTTTTGGATTAGTTATTCTTCATAACGATGGTCTCAATGCTGTCACCCACATGCTCACAGGCGTCAGCGCACTTTTCCAGCCGGTCCAGAATATCACGCCAGAAAATGACGGTGAGGACATCAGAGGAGAAGTCAGTGGCCTTCAGGGTTGCTTCCAGATACAGCTGGTCGCACTCCTCTTCCTTGTGGCTCAAGGCGATAATCATATCGTGGAGCTTCTTGGGCTTCTTGAAGTTCACTAGCTCAGCAAGCATTTCCTTCATCATCTCGCAGCACTCTACGATCTTGCCGGCAAAGGCAATGGCCTCAGGCATAATGGACTGAATGCGGTTTACATAAATTCTCTGAATAACCTCTTCAATGAAGTCGGCTACCTCGTCGATATTAGCGCTGATCTGGGCCATATCCTCCCGCTCCATGGGAGTGACGAAGGCCTTTGCCAAAGCGGCGGTCATTTCGTGCTTCACACCGTCAGCCTCGTGCTCGATGGCGTGCATATTTTCCAGCATAGTTTTGATGTTTGCGTAGTCATAGTTTGTCAGGCACTCCTGCAGGTAAGCAGCGGCCTTTCCGCAGCACTGAGCAGCGGCAGCGTAGTTTTCAAAATAGAAACGGTCGGATTTAGCCATAATTCAAATTCCTTTCTTAATTAAAAGATTGCAAGAAATAGCTTGGTCATTAAGAAGCCAATCAGGCCACAGCCGGGGAAGGTCAGCACCCAGGTCAGGCACATTTCCTTTACCACGCCGAAGTTGATGGCTTTCACATTCTTCACAGCGCCAACACCCATAATGGAGGTGGTTTTTGCGTGGGTGGTGGAAACAGGCAGGGACAGCAGGGAACACAGCAGGAGTGAAGAGGATGCAGCCAGGTCAGCGGAGAAGCCCTGATATTTCTCCAGCTTCACCATATCCATACCCACGGACTTGATAATCTTCTTGCCGCCGATGGCAGTACCCAGACCCATAATCACCGCGCACATAATCATAATCCAGGTGGCAGGCTCCATACCGGTGGGGATGTCCTTGCCCTGGGACATAAACAGGCACAGGATGATGATGCCCATAAACTTCTGACCGTCCTGAGCGCCGTGCATAAAAGCGGAATAAGCGGCGCCGGCAATCTGGGCATATTTGAAAACAGGCTCAGTTTTCCGCCGTTCCACACGGTAGAAGGCCAGCGTCACCAGCTTGCACACAACCCAGCCAAGGCCGAAGCCCAGAGTGACGGAAATTGCGATACCGTAGAGCACCTTCACCCACTCACCGCCGTTGACACCGGCAAGGCTGCCGTGGAGCGCGATGGCAGAGCCGGACAGGCCGGCAATCAATGCGTGGCTCTCGCTGGTGGGGATACCGAAGACGAATGCGGCAGTGGCCCAAGTGACGATGGCGAACATGGCCGCACTGAGGGCGATAATAGCCTCATCCGGGTTGTTGCCGAAGTCCACCATTTTGGTGATGGTCTGAGCAACCTTGGGGCTGAGCATTGTCATTACGTACACGCCAAGGAAGTTGAAGATGGCGGCCATAATGATAGCCGCCCGGGCGGACATACACCGGGTCACCACGCAGGTAGCAATGGCGTTGGGGGCATCGGTCCAGCCGTTGACCAAAATGACGCCCAAAGTCAGACACACTGCAATAAACAGCAGGGGATTTGCGGTCATTTGGCTCCAGAAGTAAGCTAAGGACGTATCCATATAATTCCTCCATTGAGCAATTTAATTGTAAATTCTTCAAGTTTCGCCATATACAATTTTACAGGATTTACCGTCAATAGTCAAGGAATTATTACATAAAAAGGAGCGTGTCGGCCGACACGTTCCTTTGGGTTTATCCTTCTTCTACTACAATTTCCTTTAATTGCAGGCCGGGATTGCGCTTGCAGGTGAAATCAATGGCCCAGAAGCTACTGAATACCAGCAGGTTTCTGCCACGGTAATCCTCCAAAAGCTCGGCATCTGAGCCCAAATTCAAATCGGACAGGTCGCCGGGATAGCTGTCAATGAGGCGAATTTCCTCGTAGGGCAGCATATCCATCCGCAGGTCCACGCCGTACTCATTTTTCATCCGGTACTGGAACACTTCAAACTGCAATGTACCCACAACGCCCACGATGACCTCTTCCATACCGGAATTGGGCACCTTGAAAATCTGAATAGCGCCTTCTTGCGCAATCTGCTCCGTACCCTTGACGAACTGCTTTCTCTTCATAGAGTCCTTTGCGGAAACCCGGCAGAAATGCTCGGGGGCAAAGGTGGGGATACCGGAATAGAGGAACTTTTTGCCCGGTACGGTGATGGTATCACCGATGGCGAAGATGCCCGGGTCAAATACGCCGATGACATCGCCGGCATAGGCCTCGTCCACGATTTCCCGTTCCGCAGCCATCAGCTGCTGGGGCTGGGAAAGACGCATTTTCCGGCCGCCCTGCATATGGTAATACTCCGTATCCCGCTGGAATTTGCCGGAACAGATCCGCATAAAGGCCAGACGGTCACGGTGGGCTTTGTTCATATTTGCCTGGATTTTGAAGACAAATGCAGAAAAATCCGGGGAGAAAGTATCAATTTCACCGCAGTCTGCTACCCGGGACAGAGGGGGCGGAGTCAGCTTCAGGAAGTTCTCCAGGAATGGCTCAATGCCGAAATTGGTCAGGGCAGAGCCGAAGAAGACAGGGGAGAGCTGGCCGTTGCGGACCGCTTCCATATCCATCTCCCGACCGGCAGACAGCAGCTCCACATCGTCGATCAGCTGCTGGTGCTTGGCGTCACTATCCAGCAGCTCTGCCACCTTGGGGTCGTACAAATCCACTTCCAGCTTGTCAGCCTTTGCCTTGCCGTTCACACCGGAGAAGAACAGTAGCTGGCTCTTTTCCCGGTCGTAAACGCCCTGGAAATCCTTGCCGCAGCCGATGGGCCAGTTCATAGCATAGGTCTCAATGCCCAACTCCCGCTCCACCTCGTCCAGCAGGTCGAAGGGGTCCTGGGTTTCCCGGTCCATCTTGTTGATAAAGGTGAAAATGGGAATATGTCGCATGGCGCAGACCTTAAATAGCTTTCTGGTCTGGGGCTCAACGCCCTTTGCGCCGTCAATGACCATCACCGCAGAGTCTGCCGCCATCAGGGTACGGTAGGTATCCTCGGAGAAGTCCTGGTGACCGGGGGTGTCCAGAATATTGATGCAGAAGCCGCCGTACTGGAACTGCATGACGGAGGAAGTAACGGAAATACCTCTCTGCTTTTCAATTTCCATCCAGTCGGAGGTAGCGGCACGGGAATTTTTCTTACCCTTAACCACGCCTGCCTGGGCGATTGCGCCGCCGTAGAGCAGGAATTTTTCAGTTAAAGTGGTTTTACCGGCGTCGGGGTGGGAGATAATCGCAAAGGTCCGGCGGCGGCTGATTTCTTCGTGAAGACTTGCCATAGTATCCTCCAAAGGCCATAGGCCCATAATATTTCTATTGTAGTCTACCACAAAAAGCGCCCTATTACAAGAGGAAAGGGGTTTGCGGTTGCAAATTTCTTCCCCTTGTGCTACAATCTCCCCAAAGAACCAAGGAGGAATTCACCATGGAGAAGCTCAACTTTGCCAGTGACTATCTGGAGGGCGCGCACCCTCTGATTTTGGAAAAGCTACTGGCCGCCAATCTGGAGAAAAACCCCGGCTACAGCGCGGATAAATACTGCGCCTCCGCCAAGGAGAAAATCCGGAAAGCCTGCGATGCCTCTGACGCAGAAATCCACTTTTTGGTAGGCGGCACTCAGACCAACGCAATGGTAATTAAGTACCTGCTGCCTCCTTATCAGGGGGTCATCGCACCCTATACCGGCCATATTTCTCTTCACGAGTCCGGCGCTATCGAACACGGCGGACACAAGGTTATGTGCGTCCCGGAGTACAATGGCAAGCTGAAGGCCTGCGATGTGGAAAAAATGGTGAAGGATTTCCAAAATGACGGCAACAAGGATATGATGGTGATGCCCGGAATGGTGTATATCTCCCAGCCCACCGAGTCCGGTACATTGTATTCCCTGGCGGAAATGGAAGAAATTGCCAAGGTCTGCCGGGAAAATGGCCTCTATTTCTATGTGGACGGGGCAAGACTTGCCTATGCTTTGGCCTGTCCTGAAAATGATGTGACCCTTCCGGATTTGGCAAGACTCTGCGATTGCTTCTACATCGGCGGCACCAAGTGCGGCGCTTTTGTAGGGGAGGCGGTTGTGTTCCCCAAGCCCGGGCTGATTCCCTACTTTTATACCCTCACCAAGCAGCACGGCGCTATGCTGGCCAAGGGATGGTTCTTAGGACTACAGTATGATGTGCTGTTCACCGACGGTTTCTATGAGAATATCGGCAAGGATGCCATTGGTTTGGCGGACAGGATTCGTCAAAAGGTAACAGAAAAAGGGTGGAAGCTATGTTTTGGCTCTCCCACCAATCAGGTGTTTGTGGAGCTGCCCGACGAAGTTTATAAAAAGGTAGAGGAAAAGGTGGTTGTCAGCTTCTGGGAAAAGACCAAGCCGGACTACACCACCGTCCGCTTTGCCACCTCCTGGGCCACCACCGGGGAGGCTGTGGACAACCTGCTGGCGGTATTGGATTCCATTTGACAAATGACTTTCCCCACATTACAATAAATCTATCTATTTCTTGAGGTGATTTTATGGATCAGAAACTGCGCACAGAAACCCTGTGCATTCAGGCCGGCTACGCCCCCGAGAGCGGCGAGCCCCGCCAGATTCCCATTATTCAGAGTACAACCTTTAAATATGCCACTTCCGAGGATATGGGCAAGCTCTTTGATTTGGAGGCTTCCGGCTATTTCTACTCTAGATTGCAGAATCCCACCTGCGATATGGTGGCGGCAAAAATCTGCGCATTGGAGGGCGGCTCTGCCGCTATGCTTACCGGCTCCGGCCAGGCGGCCAACTTTTACGCTATGTTCAATATCGCCTCCTGCGGCGACCATATCGTGGCATCCTCTGCCATTTACGGCGGTACTTTCAACCTGATTTCCGTGACTATGAAGCGGATGGGTATCGAGGCAACCTTTGTCAGCCCCGATGCCACCTATGAGGAGATCTGCGCCGCAATCCGCCCCAACACCAAGCTGGTGTTCGGTGAGACCATCGCAAATCCCGCGCTGAATGTGCTGGATATTGAGGTGTTTGCCAAGGCGGCTCACGACAACGGTCTGCCGCTCATCATCGACAACACCTCCCCCACCCCTGTCAACTGCCGTCCTATCGAATGGGGCGCTGATATCGTCACCCACTCCACCACCAAGTATATGGACGGTCACGGCGTTGCCGTGGGCGGTTGTATCGTGGACAGCGGTAAGTTCGACTGGACCAAGTATCCCGACAAGTTCCCCGGCCTGTGTACTCCCGACGACAGCTATCACGGGGTTACCTACACGGAGCGGTTCGGCCTGGAGGGCGCATTCATCACCAAGTGTACCGCTCAGCTGATGCGGGATTTGGGCTCGATCCAGTCTCCCCAGAGCGCATTTTATCTGAATTTGGGTCTGGAAAGCCTGCCTTTCCGTATGCGTCAGCATTGTGAGAACGCACAGGCAATTGCAGAGTTCTTAGCCGCCAATGAGAAGGTGGCTTGGGTGAAATACGGTGGCCTGAAGGGCGATAAATACTACGAACTCACCCAAAAGTATATGCCGGGTGGCTCCTGCGGCGTCATTTCCTTCGGTTTGAAGGGCGGCCGCAAGGCAGCGGAAACCTTTATGAAGAATATGAAGCTGGGCTCTATCGAGACCCATGTGGCAGACTCCCGTACCTGCTGCCTGCATCCGGCCTCTGCCACTCACCGGCAGATGACCGACGAGCAGCTGGAGGCCGCCGGTGTTGGCGCAGACCTGATTCGTTTGTCTTGCGGATTGGAAAATAAGGAAGATTTGATTGCTGACCTGAAGCAGGCAATTGAAAAAGTGTAATAAGGCAGAAACCGACCCGAAAACTCGGGTCGGTTTTTTATTATACCTTTTTTAAGATGGTAGCAGTTCTTGGGGGAAGATACAGCTGGAATCCGTTTTTATCTGCGGTGTAGCTTTGGTGGGCCACTCTGTCAAAGCCGCCGAAAGCGCCGTCGTCAGTTGACATAACAACGCTATATTCTCCCATAGAATCCGTGGGAATCCGGTAGCCCTCATAGGCCTTTTCCGGATGGAGATTATAGACAAAAATCAGGTCTTTCTTGGCGTATACCAACACCTTTTTCTCATTGTCTACCCAAAGCTGTTTGTCGGCAGCGCCCAGAAGTCTGCTCTGTTTACATAACTTTACGGCCGCCTTTTCAAAATCCTGCAGGTAGTGGTATTTTAAATCTTTGTTATCCGCAAGACTCCACTGCCGCCGGCAGTAATGATAGCTCCAACCGTTACCCTCCCGGGGGAAGTCAATCCACTCGGGGTGACCAAATTCGTTGCCCATAAAGGTCAGGTATCCGTCGCCGCCCAGGGTCATGGTCAGCAGGCGGAGAATTTTGTGCAGGGCGATCCCTCTGTCAATCACAAGGCTTTCTCTGTCCTTGGCCATAGACCAATACATCTCCTGGTCGCACAGGCGGAACATGAGGGTTTTGTCGCCCACCAAGGCTTGGTCGTGGGATTCGCAGTAGCCGATGACCTTTTCCTTGGGTCTGCGGGTGGTCAGTTCGTAATAGATATGGTGCAAATCCCAATGTTCGTCGGGGATTTCTTTTAATTGCTTAATCCACATGTCCGGCTCGCCCATGGCAAGGCGGTAATCAAAGCCCACGCCCCCGTCTTTGATGGGCAGGCACAGCCCGGGCAGGGCAGACATATCCTCGGCAATTAAGACCGCGTTTGGGTTCACCTGCTTGCACAGGGTAGTGGCAAGCTGGAGATAGGTCACCGCATCTAAGTCGGTGTTCATAGAGAAATACTTGCCGTAATCGGTAAATGCCGTGCCCAAACCGTGGTCAAGGTAGAGCATAGAGGTGATGCCGTCAAAGCGGAAGCCGTCAAAATGGTACTCCATCAGCCAGTATTTCAGATTGGACAGCAGGAAGTGAATAACTTCGTTCTTGCCATAGTTGAAGCACTTGGTGTTCCAGGCGGGGTGGTTACCCCGGTCGCCCTCGTGGAAGAATTGGTAGGTTGTTCCATCGAATTCATTGATACCCTCCCGGGTGTTCAAACAGGCGTGGGAATGGACCACATCCAAAAGCACAGCAATGCCCATTTTGTGAGCGGTATCAATGAGTTTTTTCAGTTCCTCCGGTGTACCGAAACGGGATGAGGGAGCAAAGAAGTTCGTCACCTGATAGCCAAAGCTGGCATAGTAGGGATGCTCCATAATGGCCATAATTTGAATGGCGTTGTAGCCCAGTTTTTTGATTCGGGGGAGAATATTCACACGAAATTCTTCGTAAGAGCCCACCTTGCCTGCTTCCTGAGCCATACCGATGTGGCATTCGTAGATAAACAGCTTCTTTTGGGGCTTGAAGCCTTCGTCAGACCAAGAAAAAGGGGAGGGGTCGTAAATGTTTGCGTTCCAGCTGTGGTTTGCCGGGTCTTGCACCACATAATTGGCATACAGGGGGATTCGTTCCAGTTCCCTGCCACCGGAGATCACCACGGTCATCACCGTGTCCCCGTGTTTTAAGGCGTCACCGGGGAGAAACACCTGAAAAACGCCGTTTTCCAGCCGTGTCAGTGGGTGGGCATACCGCTCCCACTGGCAAAAATCGCCGGTGAGGTACAGCTTGTCCGCTCCCGGCGCCCACTCCCGATAGTACCAGCCGTCAGCGGTTTTGTGAAAGCCAAAGTAGGCATAGCCGTTGGCAAATTCACTTAAATCCCCTAATTGGGCCAGTTTTTCCTTGTATTTGGTGACCCGCAGGTCAAAATCTGCTTGATAAGGGGCAAGATAGGGGTCAATTTTCAAAATTTTGTGTTTCATAGGTAACACATCCTTTACTACGTTCATAGTATCGGGAATTTGCCCCAATGTCAAGAAATAGGATTTGACAAAAAGTGCAAATTTTTGGGGCGGTCGCAAGACCGCCCCAAAAGAGTGTTATTCTTCAATGGTTTCTGTGGTTTGGGTGATTTCCGGCAGTTTTTCATTCTGCACCACCACCACAGGGGGGTTATCCGTTGCCAGCTTGCCGCCCAGAACGCCCATAATCAGGCTCTTGATGTCGATACCCATACCGGCGCTGATTCCCTCGGTGACTTGGGTTGTGCCGTTGACGATGTCGGAAATCAGCTTGGCGCTGTTGCCTTCGCCGTACATGGTAATCTTATCCACCTTGCTGAGAGGCTCTGCCACATTCTTGGCGATTTCCGGCAGGGCAGCCATAATCATTTCAATGACAGCAGCTTCGCCGTACTTCTTCATAGCCTCTGCCTTCCGGTCAATACCTTCGGCTTCTGCCAAAGCTTTCAGACGAATGGCCTCGGCCTCCGCTTCACCCACGGCCCGGATACCCTCCGCCTCCCGCTG
The DNA here is from genome assembly GCA_045659325.1 of Faecousia sp. Taxonomy (GTDB): domain Bacteria; phylum Bacillota; class Clostridia; order Oscillospirales; family Oscillospiraceae; genus Faecousia. The sequence goes on from JAZOWQ010000145.1 coordinate 10,048, forward strand.
GCGCTCGATCATCTGGGCCTCTGCTTCCTTGGTGCGGCGGAACAGCTCGGCTTCTGCCTGCTGCTGAGCGGCATACCGCTCAGCGTCTGCCTTGGCGCGGATCTCTGCATCCAGGGTCTGCTTGGTGACCTCAACCTCCTTGGCCCGCAGCTCAGCGGTGCGCTCTGCACGGGCGATATCTGCATTGGCGGAGGTAACTTCGATGGATTTCCGCTGCTGCTGCTCCTGTATGGAGTAGGCGGCGTCGGCTTCTGCCTTCTTCACATCGGACTGCTGCTTCAGCTCTGCCTGCCGGATGGCAAGGGAGTTCTGCTTTTCCGCAATTTCCATTTCGGTCTGGACTTTGGCGTCGTTGGCCTCCTTGGCAGCCTGAGCCTGGGCGATGGCGATGTCACGGTCTGCCTGGGCCTTTGCCACGGCAGCGCCCTTCTTAATCTGGGAGATGTTGTCGATACCCAGGTCCTCAATCACATTGTTCTGGTCGGAGAAGGACTGGACATTAAAGGAGATCATCTCCAGACCCATCTTCTGCAGGTCGGGGATGGCGTTTTCCTGCACCCGTTCACCAAAGGCTTTCCGGTCGGTGACCATCTCCTCCAGACGCATCTGGCCTACGATTTCACGCATATTGCCTTCCAGGGTGTCCTGCACTCGGCGGATAATCATTTCCTCGCTCTCGTTCAGGAAGAACTTGGAGGCAAGAGCCATCATTTCTGCACTCTGGCCGATGCGGATTTTCACCGTAGCGTCCACTTTTACATTGATATACTCGGCGTTGGGGACAAAATCCGTTGTTTTGACGTCCACGGAGAACATTTTCAGGGACAGTTTATCCATTCGCTCCAGAAAGGGGATACGGACACCGGCCTTGCCGATGAGGATCCGGGGCTTCCGGAAGCCGGAAATCATATAGGCGGTATCGGGGGGTGCTTTTACATAGCCAATGAGAATCAGCGCAATAATGATGGCGACGGGGGTTGCAATACCAAAAAACAGATCCATAGCAATATTCCTTTCTTGTTTGTGTTATTTAAAAGTTTTATAAAGGGGTATTTCGTAGGGGAGGGATTTCCCCTCCCGGGAATTCATTGTTGTCAGGGTGTATCCTGGTAAGGGGAGGATGCATATCCCTTGCGCTGCAGTTTAGCAACCATTTTATCTAACTTAACTTTCCAGAAGGTTTTGAACCATTTGCTGTGGCCAAACCATTTCACAAGCGTTGGGCTGATGGCGTAATAGAGCCGAATGAACGCTCTGCCATACCAGGTTTTGGCAAGGGTGTCGTCTCGAAAGCGGCGAAGCGTCCAAACCTGGGGACAATCGTAGGAGCCGTAGACCGCAGTTGCCACGTAGCAACCGTCGTCGCCGCCTCTTCTGCGGCGTTCTCTAGCGTATATTCTCGATAGGCTTGCGCCGGTGCTTATGTTCGTGGGAATTCCGTTCAGTGACATGGTGTAACCTCCTTTGTGTTTTGCTTGCGGGAGGGGAGACCCCTCCCGGGATTTCTTTTTAGTTACCTGCCAGCATCTGGGCCAGCTTGGAGTCTGCGTCCAGGATGACGGTGTTGTCTTCGCCGGTAAGACTGGTCTTCAGGGCGTCCAGGGCAAGGATAAATTCATAGAAATCCTTTTTGTCCTGAGAATCATAAGCCTCGGCCAGCAGGCGCATATACTCACCTTCGCCCTCGGCCTCCAGCTTGGCGGCCTCCGCCTGGGCGTTGGACACCATAATATTCACCTGCTTATCCACATCGTTGCGGATGATGGATGCCTCATATTTGCCGTCGGCGGTGTACTTGGTGGCCATCTGATTCCGCTCGGAGATCATACGGGAGTACACCGCATTCAGGTTGCTCTCCGGCAGGTCAAAGCGCATGATTTTCACATCCAGCACATTGATGCCGTAGGCCTGGGCCTTCTCGTTGACGGTGGTGGCGATACCATCGTAGACCTCGTTCCGCTTGCCGCCGTCTTCCATATTGATGATGTCCGCCTGAGCCAAAGTACCCATAGCATTCTTCAGGGCGGTGTAGGTCTGATCGCCCAAACGCTGCTCGGCTACGGAGGAGCTGCCCAATGTCTGATAGAACTTCAGGGGGTCGGAGATCTCCCACAGCACATAGCAG
>JAZOWQ010000146.1:0-1817 GCA_045659325.1 Faecousia sp.
GGCTAAAGTGGCTGGTGAATACTTGCCGCTTTTTTATGCTATATTGATTTTTTATGCGATATTGACTTTTTTCTTGATTTTTCTTCTGTATATCTATATACTTAACAAGTAATAAAAAAGAAAATGAGGTATTACAAATCATGTCCAAGACAAAAAATCAGTCCCAGGCATCCATGGATAATATCTATTCCTTGGATGGCAAAGTGCCGCTGCTGCAATCCATCCCGTTTGGTCTTCAGCATGTACTGGCAATGTTCGTCGCTAACATTGCTCCTATCATGATTGTCACCGGCGCCTGTGGTCTGACCACTCAGGAAATGGCATCTCTTATCCAGACTGCTATGATCATGGCCGGTATCGGCACTATGGTCCAGTTGTTTACTGTATGGAAGCTGGGTGCAAAGCTACCCATCGTTATGGGTATCAGCTTTACCTTTGTATCTGTATTCTGCTATGTAGGTCCTCAGTGGGGATATGAGGCTGTTATCGGTGCTGTTATTGTGGGCGGCATCATTGAGGGCCTGCTGGGCTTGTTTGCGAAATACTGGCGTGGCATCATTGCCCCCATTGTTTCTGCCTGTGTTGTTACCGCAATCGGTTTCAGCCTGCTGAGCGTTGGTGCAAATTCTTTTGCTGGTGGTGTTGGTGCAGCTGACTTCGGTAGTGCACAGAACTGGATTCTGGGTTCTATTACATTGGTTGCTTGCATTCTCTTTAATGTCTTTGCAAAGGGTCATCTGAAACAGCTGTCTGTTCTGTTTGGCCTTGTAGTAGGCTATATTGTTGCTCTGTGCATGGGTAAGGTTGACTTGTCCTCCCTGGAGGGGGTTGCACTGGTTTCTCTGCCCCAGATCCTGCCTTATAAGCCTGTTTTCAATGTCAACGCGATCATCTCCGTTGTTATGATCTTCCTGGTTTCCGCAACCGAAACCATCGGCGATACCTCTGCAATGACAAACACTGTTCTTGGCCGTGAAGCCAGTGAAAGCGAAATTTCCGGTTCTCTGGCATGTGACGGTCTGATCAGTTCTGTGTCTGCTTGCTTTGGCTGTATGCCCATTACTTCCTTCAGCCAGAATGTCGGTCTTCTGGCAATGACTAAGGTTGTCAATCGCTACACTATTGCTACGGGTGCCGGTATCCTGCTTCTGGCTGGTATTTTCCCTGCATTTGGTGCTGTTCTGGCCACTTTGCCTGAAGCAGTTCTGGGCGGTTGCACTATCATGATGTTCGGTAACATTGTTATCTCCGGTTTACAGATGATTGGCGACTGCGGCTTTACCCAGCGCAACATTACCATTGCAGCATTGTCCTTGAGTATTGGCCTAGGCTTCACTCAAGTCCCTGATATGTTTAATATTTTCCCCACTTTGGTTCGTACTATTTTTGCTGAAAACTGCGTTGCAGTTGTCTTCCTGGCAGCTATTATCATGAACCTGATTATGCCCAAGGAAAAAGAAGCTTAATAGAATTATAGAAATCAAATATTCATGGATTGCTTTTCTGGGGTGCAAATTTTGAAAATGTACCCCACCTGGAATCAAAATGCACCCCGTGGGTGCGAATTCTTCCATTTCAGAGTCTATTCCCATAAAAAGAGTTATCCCATGCGGGATAACTCTTTTTATATTGTTCGCAAGGGCCTCGAAAGAGCGGCCCGACCGAAGGGATAGTACCTCAAAATCAAGATGCATCCATATCGGATGCATCTTGATTTTGAAAATGTCTGATTTCAAAAAAAGTATTGGTATGTGCGCACTTTGCCAAAAGTCCCATAAGAACACCCGCACCATAACAGATACAGTAAGATACAATTG
>JAZOWQ010000147.1:0-2113 GCA_045659325.1 Faecousia sp.
GTAGTATGGCTCAGATTCGTCAGCTGGCAGGTATGCGTGGCCTGATGGCCGATACCGCCGGTCGTACCATTGAGATTCCTGTTAAGGCGAACTTCCGTGAAGGTCTGTCTGTTCTGGAGTACTTCATTTCCTCCAGAGGCGTTCGTAAGGGTATGACCGATACCGCTCTGCGTACTGCTGACTCCGGTTACCTGACCCGCCGTATGGTTGACGTTTCTCAGGAAGTTATCATTCGCGAGCACGATTGCGGCACCACCAAGGGTATCTGGGTAGGCGCTGTTTATCAGAACGGCGATGTGATTGACACCTTCGGCAACCGTATCCGCGGCCGTTACCCTGTAGAGGATGTTTTGCATCCTGTTACCGGTGAACTGCTTCACTCCAAGGATGTTATGATGATGCCCGAGGATGCCGAGAAGTTCGAGAAGGCCGGTATTGAGAAGATTTATATCCGTACCATTCTGGGCTGCCGCGCAAGAAGCGGTGTCTGCGCTCAGTGCTACGGTATGAACCTGGCTACCTCCAAGCGTGTTGACCTGGGCGAAGCAGTTGGTATTATCGCAGCTCAGTCCATCGGTGAGCCCGGTACTCAGCTGACTATGCGTACCTTCCACTCCGGCGGCGTTGCAGGTGACGATATCACCCAGGGTCTGCCCAGAGTTGAAGAACTGTTCGAGTCCCGCCGTCCCAAGAAGATGGCCCAGATTTCCGAGGTTACCGGTGTGGTCTCTATCGACGAATCTCACCGCTCTGCTATGCGTAACATCACCGTTACCGCAGAGGACGGCGAAGTGAAGAGCTACTCCGTTCCTTACTCTGTTGGCCTGAAGGTGCAGAACGGCAAGACCGTACAGAAGGGTGAGCCCATTACCGATGGCGCACTGTATCCCCAGGATGTTCTCCGGATCTCTGGCGTGGAGGCTGTGCAGGATTATCTGGTGCAGTCCGTTCAGGCTGTGTACCGTCAGCAGGGCGTTGAAATCAACGACAAGCACATCGAGGTTATTATCCGTCAGATGATGCGTAAGATCCGCGTGGAAGATCCCGGCGACTCCAGCCTGCTGGTTGGCACTGTTGTGGACTCCTTCGTATTCGAGGATGCCAACGCTGAGGTTCAGGCCCGGATTGATGCCGGTGAAACAGACCTGCGTTTGGCAGAGGGCACTGTGGTGCTGATGGGTATTACCAAGGCATCTCTGGCAACCGATTCCTTCCTGTCCGCAGCATCCTTCCAGGAAACCACCAAGGTCCTGACCGATGCCGCTATCAAGGGCAAGGTTGACCACCTGGTTGGCCTGAAGGAGAATGTTATCATCGGTAAGCTGATTCCCGCAGGCTCCGGCCTGATGGCATACCGCGACTTCCAGCCCGGTGAAACACCTGTGGTTGAAGAAGATACTGAAGAAGCTTCCGCTGACTAATTCCTAATAAGAATAACCGCTACCTGAAAAGGTGGCGGTTATTTTTGTGTTCGGTCGGGAAGAGTGTCGTTTTGGGGCGGCCTGTTGTATTTTTGTAGGCGGACATATGGGAGTAGGGGAGAGAAAGCCCTGTATTTGCATACATTTTTGCAAAAAAATGTTGACTTTTTCCATTTGTTGCGTATAATAGATTTCTGTATGGACACTAAAAAGGATATTAGCATTGTAAAATGCGATACTATGGCGGAAATCCGCCGGGATAATGTGGTTGTTGGTATTAAACAACTGAGAAAAGCCCTGCGTGCAGGCCGTGTTCAGTCAGCATTCTTTGCTGCCGATGCCGACCCTGCCGTCACAGAACCGGTTGCTGAATTGTGCAACAGCTGTTCCGTTCCCGTTGCATGGGTAAAGACAATGGCCCAGCTTGGAAAGATTTGCGGAATCGATGTGGGTGCCGCCGCTGCAGCAACAATTATTTCTACTTGATTCTTACGGACTTGTCCGTGGAATAGATCCGCCGAAAGGCGAGAACGAAAGAAAGGAGAAAATGAATGCCTACTTTTAATCAGCTTGTTAGACATGGCCGTCAGCAGGTCGCTTACAAGTCCACCGCTCCTGCTCTGCAGAGAGGTCTGAACACTCTGGAGAACAAGGCTACTACCGTACCTTCCCCCCAGAAGCGTGGCGTATGT
>JAZOWQ010000148.1:0-3972 GCA_045659325.1 Faecousia sp.
ATCAAGAATCTTTTCTTCAATTGAGCGGATGGTCTCTAGGAAGGCCTCATCGGCCTTACCGCTGGGATCTTCCAAGCCCCAATCCTCCCGGTGGGAACAAGGCAGAAATGGGCACTGGACATTGCAGCCCATGGTGATTACCACATCCACCTCCGGGATATCGGACAGTAGTTTGCTGTGTTGGGTGGCTTCCATGTCGATGCCGTGGACTTGCTTCATCAGCCGAACAGCATCTTGGTTGATCTGGGGCTTGGTTTCTGTACCGGCAGAGTAGCTTTCAAACACATCGGATGCCAGCTTCTTTCCCAATGCCTCTGCAATCTGGCTGCGGCAGGAATTGTGTACGCAGATAAATGCTACTTTTTTCATTTTAACAATTTCTCGACTTCTGCAGTCTTCAGAACCTTGCCAAAGGCAACGACCTTATCATTGACCACGATAGCAGGCATGCTCATCACGCCGTATTCCATGATCTTTTCCATATCGGTGACATACTCCACTCCAATGCCAAGGCCGAGATTACTGGCGGCTATCTTCGCGTACTCATACTGCTCGTGGCAGGATTTCCAGCCTGCGCCCAAAACCTTGATGCAGCAGATTCCCTCGACGGGCTTTCCGCAGCAACAGGAAGTAGTCTCTTCCTTAGGGGCAGAACAACAGCAGGAGGTTTCTTCCTTCTTGAATTCTGCGCTGCAGCAGCAAGCGGGAGTCTCCTTTTCTTCTTTCTTCTTGAACAAATTGAACAGTGCCATAATAATACCTCCGTTAAATAATAAATCCTTGAATTGCATTAAAGAAATAACCGACTATAACAATACCTACGGTACAGATGGCAACAAAGATACCCAGCAGCTTCGGCTTGATAGCCTTGCGGAGCATGATCATAGAGGGAACGGACAGCGTGGTAACGCCCATCATAAAGCTGAGCACCACACCCAGCTGCGCGCCCTTGGCAAGAAGTGCTTCCGCAATGGGGATCGTGCCGAAAATGTCTGCGTACATGGGAACACCGGCAACGGTTGCCAGTATGACACCGAAGGGGTTGTTGCTGCCCAGCAGTTTGACGATAAACTCCTTGGGGATCCAGTTATGGATGAAGGCGCCGATACCCACACCAATCAGTACATAAGGGAACACCTTCTTTGCGGTTTCCACCACTTGCTCCCAGGCATACTTCATTCTATCCTTGAAATTCAGTTCTTCCTGGGGCATATCCATAGTTTTACCTTTTCGGATAAAGGCCTCTACCTCGTTGTCAAGGCGAAGCTTTTCAATCATCGTACCGCCGACCACGGCAATAATTAAACCGAGAACCACATAAGCAACGGCTACCTTCCACCCGAAAATGCTCATCAGCAGCACCAGGCTCCCCAGATCCACCATAGGAGAGGAAATCAGGAACGAGAATGTCACACCTAACGGCAAACCCGCACTGGTGAAGCCGATAAACAGAGGGATAGATGAACAGGAGCAGAAAGGTGTCACCGTACCCAGCAGAGCAGCAACGCAGTTTGCACCGATGCCTTTGAATCTGCCCAGAATCTTCTTTGTCCGTTCTGGCGGGAAGTAGCTTTGAATGTAAGAGATCACCAGTATCAAGAACCCCAGCAGCACCATGATTTTTATGGTGTCATAGAAGAAAAATTGAACACTTCCACCAATACGGCTTGTGGGGTCAAGATCTACCAGTTCCACCAGCTTGCCGATCAGGCGGTTCAGCCAGTGCATGCCTAAAATCTCATCTTGAATAAACGACCACATAACGACTCCTTTCACATCTACAAATCTACAAGCATCGATATATAGTATTATGAGAAAGCCGCACAGAGTATGCGCGGCTTATTTTTCTTTACAGTTGCAATGCGCGGACAAGTTTTGGGGAGTTAGCAATTCTTGTAGCGCAGTCCCCAGATCGCAAACTCCTTCAGCGCAAATGGAGTAGTGCATCCACTTGCCTTCTTTTCTGCCGGTAACGATCCCCGCATCGCAGAGGATCTTCATGTGGTGGGACAGCGTGGACTGACCGATATTCAGTTCTTCCAGCAGATGGCAGGCACACTTTTCGCCATTGTGCAGAAGTCTTAAAATCCGGATGCGATTTTCATCACCCAATGCTTTGAAGATCGCTACCATCTTCTTCTCCGTCATATCGCCGCCACACCTCCCATCGATAACTATCGATATGATATCATGTGTAAATAGAAATGTCAATGGCGATATTCGTTGCTGATATTTGGTAACCTTAGCTACTTGCAATACTTGGGCGGCAGAGGTAACATCACACACACTTTTAAAGGATGGTGATGTTATGAAGGTTTTGGAAGAATTCTGGTATGGCAATCTTGATCCAGCAGAATATGATGCCAATGCTAGTAAGGAATACAAGGAAATTTTGCAACTGATCAGCCGGAATGAAGAAAAACTGCTGGCAACCATGAACGACACGCAAAAGGAGTTATTTTCCCGGTATACGGACTGCGTTCGTGAACACCAAGCCATGGCCGAGTGCTCATTGTTTCAGAGCAGCTTCCGGTTAGGCGCTAGGATGATGGTGGAAGTAATGGAAGATTTTTAGAAATATTTTTCTTTCCGCGGTTCGATAAAATAACAGCCGATGGGGTTTCTTGCGATTCCTCAATCACGCGAAATAGGTTCATTAAGTAGTTTTTTGTATAACACATCAATTAAAAATGCACCGACCGGGGCAGTGATTAAAATTGAGAGTACCGCGGCAGTTAAAATGACTTGACCGCAGGCAAGACCCATAGAAAGCGGTATTGCACCGATGGCGGCTTGCACCGTTGCTTTTGGCATATAGGCGATGATACAGAATAGGCGTTCCTTGTTGTTTAATTTTGTGCCGAGAACGCAAAGCCAAACACCAAGCAAACGGAGCATCATAGCAAGAGCCATTACTGCCACGATCATTGCTCCGGCTTGTAATGCGAAACGAACATCAACCTCCGCACCGACAAGCACAAACAGAAACACCTCTGCCACAAGCCACAGTTTATTATATTTCACGGACAATCTCTTGGCGCACACGCCGTGGTGCTTGTAAAGCATGGCGCTCATTGCAATCACCGCAAGCAATCCCGAGAATGGCACGATTTCTTCAACGAGATTTTGGAGAGAAATAAACAGGATTGAGAAGCAAATTAAGATCACAACCTTGATGCTATCTCGGATATGTACCTTCTTGAAAAATCGCGCAAAGAGCCAACCGAACACTAGGCCGACACCAATTCCCAAAACGATGGAACACGGGATCTTCCAAAGGATTCCGGGATCAAAACTCTTTCCCGTTGGCAAAGCAATCAGAGAGGTAAACAGAACGATAACAAATATATCGTCGGCAGATGCGCCTGCCATAATCATTTGCGGAATACCCTTATCCGTCCCGTAGCCCTCTTCCTTCAGCTTCAGCATTCTTGGCACGATAACCGCAGGCGATACCGCCGCTATCACGCAACCCATGATTGCTGCGTCCTTCCACGGCATATCAAGAAACGAAGTGCCGAAAACGATATAACCTGCGATTTCAAATAGGGCAGGCACAAAGCAAAGCATAATGGCACTCCTGCCGTTCTTCTTCAGTTCAGCAATGTCAAAGGACAGCCCGGCGCGAGTGAGAATGATGATCAATGCCAACTGTCTTATGTCTGCCGAAATGGTCAGTAGGTCTGGTGCCAAAAGGTTGAGTGCATGCGGTGACAGAACGATACCGACAACGAGCATACCGACGAGTGACGGTAGATGAAGCCGTTTGAAGATCGAGCCGAGCAGCAACCCGCACAACAGCAAAACTCCAATACTTGTCAAAAAATCCATAGACAATCCTTTCTGCGGGGCGCAAAAAAGCTGATAACCCCACGACAAAAAATCGCAGACGTCATCAGCTCGAATATCAAGCGGTTTAGGCTTTCGCCAAAGGAGAGCATCATTCCTTACGCATAATATTATACACCCAAA
>JAZOWQ010000149.1:0-7790 GCA_045659325.1 Faecousia sp.
CTGAGGTTTTTAAGCCTCAGGGGTTATTGTTACGCTTAGCGCAAACACATTCCTCACAATGTGCAGGGTTCGTATTTGCGCGTCATGGTGACCCGTACGGGAATCGAACCCATGTTACCGCCGTGAAAGGGCGGTGTCTTAACCGCTTGACCAACGGGCCTGGTAGCGGCGACCTGACTTGAACAGGTGACATACCGGGTATGAACCGGGTACTCTACCAACTGAGTTACGCCGCCATATAAGGCACTGACCGGACATAGCCGAAAATCAGCTTTGTTATTATATACAGGGTTTGCCGGTTTGTCAAGATTTATTTCTGTATTTTCAGGGAAATTTTTGGGAATGCTACCATAGAGGTGATTATTTTGGGTATATTTAAGCGAATTTTACTCTTTTTGCTGGGCGGCAGCGCCTATGTAGGCCTGGAATGGCTTTGGCGGGGATGGAGTCACATCAGCATGTTTTTCGCCGGAGGTGTGTGTTTTCTGCTGTTGGGTAAGCTAAATGCTGTCCGTCCCCGATTAAATCTGCCCCTACGGGGCATCGTAGGGGCAGGGATTATTACCATGGTGGAGCTGGCAGCAGGTCTTTTGTGTAACCGCAGCTATGGGGTGTGGGATTACCGACATCTGCCGCTAAATTTTCACGGGCAGATTTGCCTTCCCTTTTCTTTGCTGTGGATTCCCATCAGCCTGCTGGCTATGGGGCTTTACCCCCGGATCGACAAGCTTGTCAGTTCTTCTCTTGAATCAGTAACAGGTCGGAAATAATGCTGTTGGACAGCAAAAAGCCATTGGGGGTCAAATGCCATCGCCCGTCAAAGGTCTTAGTGGCAAGGCCTTTTTCCTTACACTCCAGCAGGCACTTTTCCAGGGGCGCGAAGGGCAGCAAATACCGCCGCTCGTACACCTTGGGATCAATACCGGCGGCCGTACGAAGGCGCATCATCAGATATTCGCCTGCCCGCTCCCGGGAGGCAATCTCCTGGACCTCCTCCAGCACCTGTCCGCCTTTTTTGATACCTTCGATATACTTCTTCAAATCCCGCACGATGGTGAACCGGCTGCCGCCGAAGTCGGAGCTGGCGTTAGGCCCGAATCCCAGATAGGGGTCGCCGTTCCAGTATTTCAGATTGTGCCGGGACACATTTCCCTTTCGGCAGAAATTGGAAATTTCATACTGGCGGTAGCCGTGCTGCCGCAGGATTTCCACTGCCGACAGGTACATATCCGCCTGGGTATCGTCGTGTGCCAGATTGCAGTACTCCTGATACTCGGCAAGAGGTGTTCCCTCCTCCACCTTCAGACCGTAGCAGCTGATATGTTCCGGCTGGAGCTTCAGGACATTTTTTAAGGTCCGTTCCCAAGCCTGCAGGCTCTGCCCCGGCAGGCCGTACATCAGGTCCACCGACAGATTCTTAAAACGGAATTTCCGAATCCGCTCCACCGCAGACACCGCCTGAGCATAGTTGTGGGGTCTGCCCAGCTTTTTGAGAATTTCATCGTCGTCGCACTGGATACCCAAGCTCACCCGATTGTAGCCCTCACTGCGCAGCCGCCGCAGCAGCCGGTCGGTAACGGAATCGGGATTTGCCTCGAAGGTAATCTCCGCCGTGGGCGATACCTTAAAGGATTTACGAATCGTATTCAAGATGGCAGCCATACCGTCGGCGCCGAAAAAGCTGGGGGTGCCACCGCCAAAATAGATAGTATCCACCACATAGTCCGGCGCAAGAGGGCCTGTCTCCCGGATATGGGCGCAGACCGCATCCTGGTAGCCGTCCAGCCACTTATCCTCCTTGGTGGTCAAGGAGTAGAAGTCGCAGTACTGGCACTTGCTGCGGCAGAACGGCACATGGATATAAATCCCCAAAGGGGTTCTGTTTTTATTGCTAAATAAGGGCATAACGCTCTCCTGTTATTTAATCTTCGTCTAATTTCAGGACTGCCATAAAGGCCTCGGAGGGGACGGACACAGTACCGAAGGTACGCATTCTCTTTTTACCCTCTTTCTGCTTTTCCAGCAGCTTCTTTTTCCGGGTGATATCCCCGCCATAGCACTTGGCAAGCACATCTTTCCGCAAAGCCTTGATGGTCTCACGGGCGATAATCTTGCCGCCGATGGCTGCCTGTACGGGAATTTCAAACTGGGCGCGGGGAATATTCTCCTTCAGCCGCTCGCAAATCTTTCTTGCCCGGGGGTAGGCATTGTCCGCAAAGAGAATGAAGCTCAGGGCGTCCACAATATCACCGTTCAAGAGAATGTCCAGCTTGACCAGCTTAGAGGGCCGGTAGCCGATGAGCTCATAGTCCAGGCTGCCGTAACCACGGGTGCGGGATTTCAGGGCATCAAAGAAATCGTAGATAATTTCGTTCAGGGGCATATCGTAGTGGAGCTCCACACGATTTGCGTCCAGATACACCATATCCTTAAATTCACCACGGCGGGAGGTGGCCAAATCCATAATGTTACCCACGTACTCCTGGGGTGCCATCAGATTGACCTTTACAAAAGGCTCTTCCGCCAGCTGAATGTCCATGGGGTCGGGATAATCCAAGGGGTTGTCCACCATCTTCACCGTACCGTCCAAAGTTGTCACCCGATAGGATACATTGGGCGCGGTGGTAATCAGGTCCAGGTTATACTCCCGTTCCAGCCGTTCCTGAATGATTTCCATATGGAGAAGTCCCAGGAAGCCGCAACGGAAACCGAAGCCCAGCGCAATAGAGCTTTCCAGTTCATACACAAAGGACGCATCGTTCAGCTTCAGCTTTTCCAGGGCTTCCCGCAGGTCTTGATATTTTGCGCCGTCAGCGGGGTACACACCGGAGTACACCATGGGCTGGACCTGCCGGTAACCGGGCAGGGGCTCAGCAGCAGGATTTTCCACACCGGTAATCGTGTCACCTACCTGAGTGTCGGAAACGGTCTTGATGGATGCGGTGATGTAGCCAACCTCACCTGCACCCAAAGCCTCCCGGGGAATCAGACCCTTGGGGCTCATAGTGCCAACCTCCACCACCTTATAGGTAGCGCCGGTGGCCATCATTTTAATATCCATACCTGCCCGGACAGTACCCTCTTTGATACGGGTGTAGACAATGACACCCCGATAGGCGTCATACTGGCTGTCAAAAATCAGCGCCTGCAAGGGGGCGTTGCGGTCGCCCTTGGGGGCAGGCACATCCTTTACAATCATTTCCAAGACGGAATGAATGTTAATACCATTTTTGGCGGAAATTTCCGGTGCGTCCTCAGCGGGCACGCAAATAATGTCCTCAATCTCCTTTTTTACCTCCTGAGGACGGGCAGAGGGCAAGTCAATCTTATTGATGACCGGCAAAACCTCCAAACCTGCATCGGTGGCTAAGAAGGTGTTGGCAAGGGTCTGCGCCTCCACACCCTGGGATGCGTCCACCACCAGCACCGCGCCTTCACAGGCGGCCAAAGACCGGGAAACCTCATAGTTAAAGTCCACATGGCCGGGGGTGTCAATCAGATTCAGGGCATAAGACTGCCCGTCGTCCGCCTGATAGGTCAGCTGGACAGCGGTAGCCTTGATGGTGATACCCCGCTCCCGCTCCAAGTCCATAGAGTCCAGAATCTGGTCCTCCATCTCCCGCTTATCAATGGCGGAGCATTCCTCCAACAGGCGGTCTGCCAGAGTGGACTTGCCGTGGTCAATGTGGGCAATAATGGAAAAATTACGAATTTTAGAAAGGTCTGTCATAGATTACACCTCAAAATTGTATGTGGCGAGGACAGAATCCGCCACTTTAGCGTTTCGTTTATTATAACGAATTTTCCATCGATTGTAAACAGTATGTTTTGCCAAAAGTCGGGGAATACTGTACCTTGCACCGACAAAAACCGCCGAAAGCTGATTATAAAAAAATTTTTTTGCAAAACCCTTGTCAAAACTCCGAAATCAAGGTATAGTCTAACGGCACGGAAAATAAGAATTGGAAAGAAAAAGAGGGGTTTACAGTATGAGTGCAACAAAAAAGCAAGCGAAATCTCCCGAGGAACTGCAGGCCATTCTGCAAAAGCTGATTGCCCAAGGTAGAAAAGACGGTATGATCCGGGACTGCGACCTCCGCGCCCATTTGGAGGATGTAGACCTGCCCCCGGAAAAAATCGAAGAGATTTACGACAATTTCGAGGCTATGAATATTCAGATCGTCAGTGAGGATCTGGATTTTGACGACGCGCTGGATCTGGTAGACGATCTGGACGGTGACATCGATTTGGCCGATGTGGACGAGGAAGAGCTGGTTGACCCGGTGGACTTGGCCGCCGAGTACAATCTGGACGACCCTGTGAGAATGTATCTGAAGGAAATCGGTCAGATTAAACTGCTGAGCGCAGAAGAAGAAGTGGAGCTGGCCCAGAAGGTCTCTGAGGGCGACCAAAATGCAAAGAATAAGCTCACCGAAGCAAACCTCCGTTTGGTGGTTTCCATCGCAAAGAAATACTCCGGCAGAGGTCTGCACATTCTGGACCTGATTCAGGAAGGCAACACCGGCCTGATTCGCGCCGTAGACAAATTTGACTGGACAAAGGGAAACAAATTCTCTACATATGCCACCTGGTGGATTCGGCAGGCCATCACAAGAGCCATCGCCGACCAAGCCCGTACTATCCGGGTGCCGGTGCATATGGTTGAGGTGATCAACAAGGCAACACGCTGCAACCGGAAGCTGGTGCAGGAGCTGGGCCGTGAGCCTACCGTAGAGGAGATTGCAGCCGAGCTGGGTCTGCCCGTGGAGAAGATTATCGAGGCAAACCGCACCGCCGCCGATACCCTGTCTCTGGACACGCCTGTGGGTGACGAGGAAGATACCTCCATCGGCTCTTTCGTGGAGGACGAGCGAACCCCCGGTCCTGCCGACGCCACCTCCAATGCTATGCTGGCAGAGGCCCTGAAGGAAATCTTAGACACCCTCACCGAGCGGGAGGCTGATGTGCTGCGTATGCGTTTCGGTATGTACGACGGCCGCACCCACACCTTGGAAGAGGTAGGTCAGATTTTCGGCGTCACCCGTGAACGTATCCGTCAGATTGAAAACAAGGCCATTCGTAAGCTCCGCCACCCCAGCAGAGCAAAGCGAATCAAGGACTTCTACTGCTAATAAAACCCCCGAGGAATTTTCCTCGGGGATTTCTTTTTGAATTTAGCCCTGCTCCAGAGCCAGGGTGACGGTGGTGGTGTCACAAACCTTGGAAGGTCCGAAGTACTGAATTGCGCCGGGGTAAACATAGCAGGTCTCCACAGCCCAAGTCTCTCTGTTGGCCTCGAAGAACTTAAAGGGCTTGCCCTCCAGCTCTACTAAGGCCTTGCGGATCACAGGCTTGTCTGCGCCGTGACGACGCTCGATGTTCATCATCTTGGTGATGGGCATACCGCCTGCCACCCACTCCTCAGCGGGGTTAGACAGGTTGGACACCTTGGACAGGTAACCGGTGTAGCCGTAGGAAATCAGCATAAAGGCGTTGTAGCCCAGGCTGTAGCAGTAGTCAGCATCGAAATTGCTGGGGAATGCGCAACGGCCTTCGTAGCCCAGGAAGTGGTGCAGAGGAGAGAACTTGCCGTTGTAGTTACCTGCCTTCTTCCGCTCAGCCAGGTTGGCTTTGACCATCTCGGAGAACAGCTTTTCGGACTCAATGAGGGACACCTGCACGTTGCCGTGAGGGTCACGCTCCAGGAACAGCTGCTGCTGAATGGACTGGGGCAGAATGGCGAACACAGCCATAGAAGCCTTCGTCAGGCCCTTTTCGATAAATGCGTACTTCTCATCCCAAGTGGGCAGAGCATTGAAGGCATCGGCCTTGGCGCCTGCCAGCAGCTCGTTGATTTCGGCAATCAGCACAGAGAACTCGGGAACGAATTCCACAATGCCCTCGGGGATAATGGCAACGCCGAAGTTCCAGCCCTTAGCAGCCCGGGCAGCTACGGAATCGGCAATGTAATCGGCAATTTCAGCCAAAGACATTTTCTTGGCGGCAACTTCCTCACCAATCAGGCAGATGTTGGGCTGGGTCTGCAGAGCAGTCTCCAAAGCCACATGGGAAGCGGAGCGGCCCATGACCTTCACAAAGTGCCAGTATTTCTTGGCGGAGTTGGCATCACGCTGAATATTGCCCACAATCTCAGCATAGGTCTTGGTAGCAGTATCGAAGCCGAAGGAGCACTCGATGTCCTCGTTCTTCAGGTCGCCGTCGATGGTCTTGGGGCAGCCGATGACCTGAATGCCGGTATTCTTAGCGGCAAAATACTCAGCCAGCACAGCAGCGTTGGTATTGGAGTCGTCACCGCCGATGATAACCAGAGCGTTAATGCCGTGCTTCTTGCAATTCTCAGCAACAATAGCGAACTGCTCCTCGGTCTCCAGCTTGGTACGGCCGGAACCAATGATGTCAAAGCCGCCGGTATTCCGGAAAGCGTTGATGTACGCGTCGTCAAAAATAATGTAGTCGTCATCAATCAGACCGCTGGGGCCGCCCTTGAAGCCGTACAGGACATTTTCCTTATCGGTAGCCTTCAGGGCATCATACAGACCACAGATAACATTGTGGCCGCCGGGGGCCTGGCCGCCGGACAGAATCACACCCACCACCTGCTTCTTAGCAATAGCGGTGTTTTCGCCCTTTTGGAAGGTGATTTCGTTCTTACCATAGGTGTTGGGGAACAGGGCCTGGATCTTCTCCTGATCAGCAACGGACTGGGTTGCGCCGCCGTTTTTTACGCAAATCTCGGAAATGCCGTTACGCAGCATACCGGGCAGCTTGGGCTGATACTGATATCTGGCAGTTTGCAGGGGGGAAAGTTTCATATTTCTACACTCCTTGTGGTGAATTTGGGTATTATTATACCTTATTTCCACCCAAAGGTAAATAGCCATTTGCAATATTTTTCAAATTCAAATATTTTTATTGAAATGCTGAAAATTTATGGTATAATGATAGCTGTAAAAATACGGGTTTTCCCGAGAAATAAGAAAGGAACATATATTATGGCTCTTGTTACAACTACCGAGATGTTCAAGAAGGCTTACGACGGCGGCTACGCAGTTGGTGCTTTCAACGTGAACAATATGGAAATCGTTCAGGCTATCACCGAGGCTTGTAAGGAAGAAAAGGCTCCCGTTATCCTGCAGGTTTCCAAGGGTGCTCGCGCCTACGCAAACCACACCTACCTGGTAAAGCTGGTTGAGGCTGCTGTAATCGAATGCCCCGAGATCCCCGTTGCCCTGCACCTGGACCACGGCGACAGCTTCGAGACCTGCAAGTCCTGCATCGACGGCGGCTTCACCTCCGTTATGATCGACGCTTCCTCCAAGTCCTTCGAGGAGAACATCGAAATCACCAAGAAGGTTGTTGAGTACGCCCACGACCACGGTGTTGTGGTTGAGGCTGAGCTGGGCTCCCTGGCTGGCATCGAGGATGAGGTCAACGTTTCCGCTGAGGCCGCTTCCTACACCCGTCCCGAAGAAGTTGAAGAGTTCGTTTCCCGCACCGGTTGTGACTCCCTAGCTATCGCCATCGGCACCTCCCACGGCGCTTACAAGTTCACTCCCGATCAGTGCACCCTGAACGAGGAAGGCATCCTGGTTCCCCCCGCTCTGCGCTTCGACGTTCTGGAAGAAGTCACCAAGCGTCTGCCCGGCTTCCCCATCGTTCTGCACGGTTCTTCTTCCGTTCCTCAGGACTATGTTGCTATGGTTAACGCCAACGGCGGCAAGATGCCCAACGCTATCGGTGTTCCCGAGGAGCAGCTGCGTAAGGCTGCT
>JAZOWQ010000150.1:0-11415 GCA_045659325.1 Faecousia sp.
ACATAGAAAGCGCCTCTTCCTGGTCGTGGGTCACATAGATAAAGGTGATGCCCATCGCCTGCTGAATCCGCTTCAGTTCGTTCTGCATATCTTTCCGCAGACGCAGATCAAGAGCGGCCAAAGGTTCGTCAAGAAGCAGCACCTTAGGGCGGTTCACCAATGCTCTTGCGATGGCAACCCGCTGCTGCTGACCGCCGGACAGGCTGTCAATGCTACGGTGCTCATAGCCTTTTAGACCCACCACGGACAGAATCTCCTGCACCCGCTCGTGGATCTCTTCCTTGGGCAGCTTTGCCACCTTCAGACCGAAGGCGATATTACCGTATACATCCAAATGGGGGAACAGCGCATACCGCTGGAAAACGGTGTTGATCTGCCGCTCGTAAGCAGGCACATCGTTAATGCACTTTCCGTCAAAAAGCACCTTGCCGGAAGTAGGTGTTAAGAAACCGCCGATAATCCGCAAAGTGGTGGTTTTGCCGCAGCCGGAAGGGCCCAGCAGCGTGAGGAATTCCTTATCATTAAAATAGAGATTGATACCATCAAGTATCCGCTCCCCGTCGAACTCCATAGTAAGATCCTGGAGTCTGATGAGTTCTTTGGACATTATCCCCCTCCATTTCTGCAACCAATAAAAATCATATTGATTTTGTGTCGGCTGCGTTGTTTTTTTGTTGTTTTTTTTACAGTACCTTAATAGTATAGATATAACCGAAAATGCGACGTTTGTCAACAGTATTTTGCCCCCGTGAGACAGCCTCTTAAAAATATTTCCAAAAGTTGGTTTAATATAGAAAAAAGTGGCAATAATAGGCTTCGGAGGTGCTTATAAATGAGCAAGAAAAAGTTTACCGGCAGCGTAAACGGTAAGGGCTACTACATAGCCCTTGTGCTGTGTGCCGTTGCCATCGGAATCTCCGGATTCCTCTATTACAGAAACGCGGATAAGCCTGATAAATCCGCTAACGGGGAGACGATCGTGAACCCCGATGACACCCCTGTTGTTGCTACCAATCCGGACGGCACGCCTGTGACCGTTCCTACCAATCCTGTAAAAACCCCGATGAAGACCGTATCTCCGGTGGAGGGGCAGACTGTGGCAGTGTATGCCATGGACAGCTTGACTTATAACGCAACTACCCGGGATTGGCGTGTCCACAACGGTATTGATATTGCCGCCGAGGCCGGGACAGAAGTCCGGGCTGCTGCTGACGGTGAAGTTTATACCGTCTACGAGGACGAGCAGATGGGTATGACCGTGGTGATTCGCCATGAAAACGGCTACGCCACCAAGTACTCCAGTCTGGACAAGCAGGTGTCCGTCAAGCCGGGTGACGCAGTCACTGCAGGCCAGGCGATTGGCGCTGTGGGCAATACCGCCCTGATGGAAAGCGCCATCGGCGACCATATCCACTTTGCCGTTACCTGTGACGGTGAAGCTGTGAACCCTGCCGACTTTCTCACACAGGAATAAAATAGCTTCTTCAGGTTTCCTCTTTCTCTCGGGCCGCTGCCTTTTTGCAGCGGCCCACTTTTTTGTTGAATTGTAGAATATTTGTTGCTATAGTAAAAATAAATCCCCAATATTTGTAAGAATTACAATCTCAATCCCGTCTGTTAGGGTGAAAGGACTTTCAAGACATAAGCGAGGAGGCGATGGAATGGAGGATATGAATATCATTCAGCTGTATTGGGACCGTGACCAATCAGCCATTGAGCAATCCAACCAAAAATACGGCAGGTACTGCTTTGCGGTAGCCAACCGGATTTTGGACTCCCGTGAGGACAGCAATGAATGTGTGAATGACACCTGGCACAATGCCTGGCGGGCCATTCCACCGGAGCGGCCCTCGAAGCTCCAATCGTTTTTTGGTCGGATTACCCGGAATCTGGCATTGGACCGCTATGATTACAACAGCGCCCAAAAGCGGAATGCCCGGCTGGAAACGGCTATGGACGAGTACTGGCAGTGTATTCCCAACGGAGAGATGCTGCCGGAAGACAGAATTGTTCTCAAGGACCTGATCAACCGCTTTTTGGAGAGCCTTGACAAGCAGACCCGCATCATTTTCCTGCAGCGGTACTGGTATGTCTGCACTGTCAGGGAGATTGCCCGGAATACAGGCCTTTCCGAGAGCAATGTAAATGTGATTTTACACAGAACCAGGAATAGATTTAAGCTATATCTTCAGAAGGAGGGGATTTCTGTATGAAGAAGAAATGGTTTCGCTCCATGGATTTGGTGGACGAAAAGTTTATTGAGGAGGCAAATCCCGCTCAGCGGGTGACTCCCATACGAAGAAAGCGGATTGTGACTACCCTTGTGGCAAGCGCAGCTTGCCTTGCAGTAACCCTAACCAGCCTGTGGCTGTTTTTACCCTATGACAAAACACCTCCCAGCATAGAGCAGCACAAAGAAAATCCCTATTATGCCGTCATTGAAAAATTAAATACCTTGAAAACAGAAGAGTCCAAATACAACAACAATTTTGAAATGATTGAAGATGCTGTCGATGATATGCTTGTGGGCGGCGTGAAGGGTGATGCAATGGAAAATTTTGCACCGGGCGCCGCGCCGGACAGCATTGCTCCCACCGGCGCAGTTTCCGACGGAAACTCCGGCAGCACCTATGAAGAAATCACCGACAATCAGGTAGAGGGTATCACCGAAGCTGACCGGATCAAGCGGTCAAGTACCCACATTTATTATTTAGACGGAAATACTCTGAAAATCTTCGATATTGCAGGTTTGGATTCCAAAATGGTGGGCAGTGTCACCCTGGATGAAACTGCCTATACCACCTTCCTGCTCCAATGGGAGTTCTACCTGTCTGCCGACTGTAAAACCGCAACGGTGTTCACCCGTTATCCCAATGAGCGCGTGGGTGTTATTTCCGTGGATGTCAGTGACCCTACCAACCCCACAGTAAAGAACAAAATGCTCATCACCGGCAATTACCTGTCCTCCCGGGTCACCGACGGCAAGATTCTGCTGATGACCGAGTTCGTATTCCATAAGCATACGATGGACTTTGATAAGGAAGAAACCTTCCTGCCTCAGATTAATGGGGAGAGCATTCCTGCCGACTGCATTATCTTGCCGGAGCGGGTCAATTCCACCCGCTATACCATGGTGATGAAGCTGGACGAAGAGACCCTGGCTATCGAAGGCCAGTCCGCCTCCTTGTCCTACACCGAGGATGTATATGTGTCTCAGGACCACATCTTCCTGACCCATGTATATGCGGACACCCAGAAAGACGGAGAGTATGTGGTCCGCAACTCTATGACGGAAATTTCCTGCCTGACCTACAAGGATTCCTTTGAGAAAAAGGGTACCGTGGTGGTCCGCGGCTATGTAAAGGACCAGTGGAGTATGGATGAATATGAGGGTATTCTCCGGGTGGTGACCACCACCAATGCCACTACCGTGTACGAAAACCGCAACGGTAGCAACGTATCTGCGGACATTCTGGTCACAGCAACCGGCGAATCCAACGCCAGCCTGTACTGCATCGACCTGAAGGAATTCAAAGTGGTCGCCAGCGTGGAGGACTTCGCGCCTCCTAGAGAAGAGGTTCGCTCTGTGCGGTTCGATAAGACTACCGCTTATGTGTGTACCGCTATCGAGGTCTCCGACCCTGTGTATTTCTTCGACCTGTCTGATCTGAACAACATCACCTATAAGGATACCGGCAATATTGCAGGCTTCTCCAGTTCCCTGATTAACATTGGTGACGGCTACCTGCTGGGCATTGGTCAGGAGAACTGGGCCACTTTCAAGGTGGAAATCTATCGGGAAACCGAAAACGGTGTAGAGGGCTTTTGCAAGTACACCCTGCAGAATGTGTACTACTCTGAACTGTATAAATCCTACTATATCGATCGGGTAAACAGGTTGATAGGCTTTGGCATTACCGGGCACAATGGCTGGGAGGATGCCTATGTCCTTCTCCACTTCGACGGCGACAAACTGGTGGAACTGGTAAGAACAGAATTGCCCGGCGCCAACGAACTGAAAAGGGGCGTGTATGTGGACGGCTTCCTGTATCTGTTCGGCAAGGACGCCTTCAAGGTAGTAGATGTCTATAACGGCACAGAGAATAAAAAATCCGACAGCACCAAAATCGTTACAGCCATAGTTGATACCTCCAAGGACCAGAATATTACCCTTCCTTCTGCACTGGAACTGTTCTATCAGGATGCAGAAAACGAGTATTACTTCGGTGTGATTATGAGCCAGTATATTAAGGTGATCTATCAGGACGGCAGTTCTGACGATATCAAAACCGCCCTCAAGGCAGGCTATGCCACCCTGGAGGACTTGGACAGATTGGGCGTTCACTACTATGTAAGACCCAGAAAATAACCCTGTAGAGTGAATGGAAAAGAAGGTGGCACCCACCCGGGTGCCGCCGTTCTTTGTCAGAAAACAACAACCTTGTTGAAAAATGTCGAAAAATGTCGTAAAATAGAATCATCCCCCGAAAAACATAAAGGAGACAACCACAATGATTGAAATGTTGGATTCCTTCTTTGAGTCAATGAACTGGCCTATGGAGAAATTTCCTTCCTACGGTGCGTTCCATATCCTGTATACTTTGATCGGTTTTGCTGTCTGTAGTTTTGCCGCCTGGAAGCTGCGGAATGTCAGCGACAAAGCCGCCCGCTGGATTTTGTTTGTTACGGGTCTGGTGCTGGCGGTAGGCGAGCTGCTCAAGCAGATGTTCTATTACTTCACCATTATGGATAACCGGTACTCCTGGGGCGATTTCCCCTTCCAGTTGTGCAGTATGCCCCTGTACCTGTGTTTGATTGTCCCTTGGCTGAAGCCGGGTAAGCTGCAGCGGGGAATGTATAGCTTTATGGTGCTGTATAATCTGCTGGGGGGCGCCATCGCCTTTACAGAGCCGTCAGGCCTGCTGCTGGATCAGTGGTTTCTCACTGCCCACGCCTGTATCTGGCATATGCTGCTGGTGTTCATTGGCCTGTTTATCTGCTTTTCCAAGCGTGGCGGCAACCAAAGGGAAGACTATAAGGGCGCAACTTGGACATTTATCGTCCTGTGCGCTATCGCCTTTGGCCTGAACTTCTTTGTCCAGTATGGCTTGGGTGAGCATATGAATATGTTCTTCGTAGGCCCCGGCGAATCGCCCCTTATCGTGTTTAAGCAGTTTTCTCAGTGGTTTGGCTGGTATATCAATACCCCTATTTACATATTTGCAGTCTGCCTTGGAGCATATCTGGAATTTTTGCTGATCTACTGGCTGCAAAACAGGGAGCTTCCCATTCGAAAGAAAGAAAAGGTAGCTTGCATAAAATAAAAGGTGCGTCTTATGACGCACCTTTTTATTTCTCTTTTAGCACTGCGGAATAACCCTTTCCGTACTGTACACACCGGGAAACCCGGCTCAGGGTGGCGGAGGAAATATCCGTTTCCTCAATTACCTGATTGTAGGTCTTTCCTTCCAACAGAAGCTTGGCGGCGTGAAGCCGTTCTGCCATTTTCTCCACTTCCTTGTTGGTGCATAAATCCTCGAAAAGAATTTCACATTCCTCCGGGGTCTGCAGACCGGCAATCACTTGATACAAAGCCGCAATTTTCTCACTTTTTTCCATAGGTCAAACCCTCCGGTTAAAAGCTTTCGTGGAAACCTTGCAGGAAGGAGCGGGTCTTTTCGCTCTTGGGGTGGTCAAATACCTCCTCCGGCGTACCCATTTCCTCAATCACACCGTCTGCCATGTAGATAATGACATCGGCAACGCTTTTTGCAAAGTCCATCTCGTGGGTGACTACAATCATAGTTCTGTCTTCGCCCTTCAAACCCTTGATAACTCGCAAAACCTCGCCGGTCAGCTCAGGATCCAAGGCAGAGGTTGGCTCGTCAAAGCACAGTACCTCCGGATGCATAGCCCACGCCCGGGCAATGGCTACCCGCTGCTGTTGACCGCCGGAGAGCTGACAGGGATAGGCCTCCAGTTTGTTGGAAAGGCCCACCTGCTCCAGCAATTTTTTGCCAACTTCTTCCAGTTCCTCCGGTGTGCCCATTTTCAGCAGGGTGGGGGCAAGGGTGACATTCTGCAATACATTGTATTGGGGGAATAGATTAAAATTCTGAAACACCAGACCGAAATGCAGTCGGTTTTCCCGAACCTGGTCGTCGGTGTACTTGGTACCGGCGGAAAACAGCTCCTTGCCGTCCACAATAATCTCACCTTCGTCGGGCGTCTCCAAAAAATTCAGACACCGCAAGAGCGTGGTTTTGCCGCTGCCGGAGGAGCCGATGATGGCCAAAACCTGTCCCTTTTCCAGAGAAAAGCTGACACCCTTCAAAACCTCGGTCTTGCCAAAGCTCTTTTTGATATTTTTAACTTCCAATAATGCCATAGCTTAACTCCTGAAATAGCTGAGTTTCTTTTCCATTCTGCCCAGTACGATGGTTAGGAATCCTACAAAGATCAGATAGAATGCGCCGGTGTAGAACAACGGCCAAATCAGCGCCTTAGTGGCGGCCAACTCCTTAGCCTGTTTGATAATCTCGCACACCACAATGCAGTTAGCAAGGGCAGTGTCCTTGATTAGGGTAATGATTTCGTTGGACATAGGGGGCACGATTCGCTGAATGACCTGCTTCAGAACCACGTGGCGGAACACCTGCCCCTTGGTCATACCCAGCACATAGCCGGCTTCGTACTGACCCTTGGAAATACTCTCGATGCCGCCCCGATAGATCTCGGAGAAGTAGCAGGCATAGTTAATGGTAAAGGCAATCAGTACTGCAATAATACGACCGGCATCTTTAATTCCGTAATTGAGAATGAAAAAACGGTCCAGTCGGCTGAATAGGGGGATTTGGTCCTTAAACAAAAGACCCGGTGCATAGTAAATAATGAAAATTTGCAGCATCAGAGGAACACCCCGGATAATCCAGACAAATACCTTTGATATTGCTTTGATAGGCTTGATTCGGCTCATGGAGCAGAACGCAATGGGCAGACCCAGAGGCACGCCGCAAATCAGCGTCACCGCAAAAATCAGCAGGGATATGTAAAATCCATCAAGCAAAAAAGTCGTAACTTCCAAAAAAGACATAGAAACTCTCCAAAAAATAAACCTTGATAAACCCATAGATAACCGCAGATGATTCCATCTGCGGTTATCGTGGAATTGTGGAATTTGAAATTACTTATTCTGATCAGCGAAGTCGATGATAGCGGTATTCTCAACACCATACTTCTTAGCCAGAGCGGTGATGGTGCCGTCCTTGGCCAGAGCTTCCAGCTGCTCGTTGACCTTCTGAGTCAGTTCGCTGCCCTTCTTGAAGCCGATAGCGTAGTATTCAACATCGCTGGACAGTTCCTCAACGATCTTCAGGTTAGCGTAGTCGCCCTTGCCAACATAGCTCTTAGCCAGCTGAGCATCCAGAACTGCGAAATCCTGAGTGCCGGCGTTGACCTCGCGGAGACATTCGGTCTGAACACCAAAGCCCTTGATGACAGCGCCTTCAAAGCCCTTGGCGTAGGTCTCGCCTGCGGAACCGCCTTCAGCAGCACCCAGCTTGCCGTTCAGGTCAGCAGCGGTGGAGATAGTGGAGTCAGCCTTCACAACAACGACCTGACGGTTTTCCATGTAGTAGTAGGAGAAGTCGACCTTCTTAGCACGCTCAACACCGTCGTCGTCCTTGGAGTTAGCGGTGAAGCCGTTCCATACGCAGTCGATGGCATTGGAGTTCAGGTCGGTGTACTTGGATTCCCATTCGATCTCCTGGAAGATAACCTTGTAGCCCAGCTTGCCGAAAACGGCCTCAGCCAGCTCGGTGTCAAAGCCGATCAGCTTGTCGGAGCCCTCTTCCTTGTAGTTCATGGGAGCGTAGATGGTGTAACCAACTACAACGGACTTTTCTTCGGTCTTTGCTTCGGTGGTGTTGGGGGTAGTGCCGTCGGTGTTGTCAGCGGGCTTGGAGCAGCCTGCGAAGCAAGCAGCCAGCATCAGCACGGCCAGAAACAGTGCAATAAACTTTTTCATAATCATCTTTCCTTTCGGTTTAGGAGGATTGCCCTCCGTGTTTTATTGATAGCTGTATTATACTTCACCAAACTAAAGTTGTAAAGTGCTTTTTTTGTTTTTGGGCAACTTTGGCATAAATCAACAAATGTAGAGCTTGCTTTATCTCTTTAGTTTGGTGAAGTTGTGCCAAATAGATAAAAAGCAGGCCGCTCCGAAGAGCGGCCTGCTAATTTTTCAATTATTTTGCGTATTCCACAGCTTTGGTTTCCCGAATCACATTGATCTTGATCTGGCCGGGGTATTCCAGCTCGGCCTCGATCTGCTTTGCAATGTCACGGGCAAGGAGAATCATGTTGTCCTCAGTGACCTCCTCGGGCTTGACCATAATGCGGACCTCGCGGCCTGCCTGGATGGCAAATGCCTTTTCAACGCCGGGGTAGGAGCCGGTCAGCTCTTCCAGCTTCTGCAGACGGCGGATGTAGTTCTCCACATTCTCGCGGCGGGCGCCGGGTCTTGCAGCGGAAACAGCATCAGCAGCCTGAATCAGCACTGCGATCACAGTCTTAGGCTCCACATCGCCGTGGTGGGCCTCGATAGCGTTCACCACAACGGGATTTTCCTTGTACTTCCGGGCCAGATCAGCACCCAGCTGTACATGGCTGCCTTCCACCTCGTGGTCAATGGACTTACCCAAGTCGTGGAGCAAACCTGCCCGCTTGGCCAGAGTCACATCCACACCCAGCTCGGAGGCCATCAGACCTGCGATATGGGCAACCTCGATGGAGTGATTCAGCACATTCTGACCGTAAGAGGTACGGTACTTCTGACGTCCCAGAATCTTAATCAGCTCGGGATTCAGACCGTGGACACCGGTTTCGTAGCAGGCGCGCTCGCCTTCCTCACGAATGGTACGGTCTACATCCTTCTTGGCCTTCTCCACACAATCCTCAATACGGGTGGGGTGGATACGGCCGTCGGCAATCAGCTTTTCCAGAGCAAGACGGGCCACCTCGCGGCGGACAGGATCAAAGCTGGAAACAGTGATGGCCTCGGGGGTATCATCGATAATCAGGTCAACACCGGTGATGGTTTCCAGGGTGCGGATATTCCGACCCTCACGGCCAATGATACGGCCTTTCATCTCGTCGTTAGGCAGGGGAACAACGGAAACAGTAGCCTCTGCTGCATGGTCAGCGGCGCACCGCTGAATGGCGATGGACAGGATTTCTCTTGCCTTTTCGTCGGATGTGTCCTTCAGCTCCTGCTCGATCTCTTTGATCTTCATAGCAGTGTCGTGGCGGATTTCCTCCTCCACGGTCTTGAGCAAGAACTGCTTAGCCTGCTCCTGAGACAAACCGGAAATCTGCTCCAAGGTGGCAAGGTGAGCTTTCTTCACGGCTTCGGTCTCTTCCTTGACCTTGGCAACCTCCTCCATACGGCGGCCCAGCTCTTCTTCCTTCTTTTCAAAGTTTTCGGTTTTCTTATCCAGGGATTCTTCTTTTTGTTGCAGACGGCGTTCCTGCTTGGTCAGCTCAGAACGTTGCTCTTTTACTTCTTTTTCGTACTCTGTGCGAGATTTATGGATTTCTTCCTTGGCTTCCAGAAGCATTTCCTTCTTACGGCTCTCGCCGCTGCGAATGGCTTCGTTGATAATGCGGGTAGCTTCTGTTTCAGCAGAGCCGATTTCCCGTTCGCTGACACGCTTGCGGTAAGCCATACCGATAGCAAAACCGATAGCGAAGAAAACGACCGCAGCCACGGCAATCAAAACGATCTGTAAGGATTCCATAAACTTCAGTACACCTCCTTTGTAGAATAGGCATCGCAAAGGAGTGGACGCAATGGGTCCCATGTTGTTCAGTTGGCAAAATAAATGTACCGAGTAGTCCGGTAAAAATGTTTAAGCACAAAAAACGCCATGAGGCGCAATACGCAACTCCGGCAGATGCCGAGGTTATCATGAAACGCTTAGGCTATAATGCCGCCAGCGTACACCATACCGAATCTATTTTACTTGTATCGCGGTGGAATGTCAAGAAAAATTGTGGAAAAAGAAAAAAGTATTATACAATATATGGTATGTATTTTTGGTAATTTTCCATAGACCCCATTTCCTCGGCAGAATATCCGTTGACAACCCTTTCCCTCCGTGATAAAATAGCTCCAAAGCGGGCGTGGTGGAATTGGCAGACACGTTGGATTTAGGTTCCAATGGGCAACCGTGCAGGTTCAAGTCCTGTCGCCCGTACCATATCGAGTGTTCATAACGGATTTCAGTTATGGACACTCTATTTTTATGTCCTTATGTATGAGCAGGCGTTTTGCCTGCTCATTTTTATGCGCTCTGGGTGACATATTCAACTGCTACGCCTTTGCGTGTGTCAGCGGTGTAGTTGTCACCGGAGTCCGGGATCTCAATGACTCCCACAAATTTGTAGTGGATCATGATGCGCTGGGTGCGGTTCTTGCCGGTGCCCTCCGTTTCATACACATCAATGTGGTCAATCAGTTCCCGGAGAAGCGGTGCGGTCAAAGTCTGCATTTCCATGAACTTACGGATAGCATGGATAAACTGATCCTTGTTGGTCTGCATAGAATCCAGGTCAGAGATGCTACCACGCAGCTCTGCGATTTTTCCCTTTAATTCCATGCGTTCCACTTCGTACTTGTGGGACAGCTGCAAGAACCATTCATCCGTGACCTTGCCTTCCACATTGTCCTCGTACAGTTTTTCAAAGAGTTCTGCCACCTTGTTGTTCCGGGCAATACACCGCTGCAGTTCCGCTTCCATATACTTTTTCTCCGCAATCATATCCGCATTGGTTTTCTGTGCCAGTAGTTCCGCAAATACATCCTCGTCGTTGCGCAGAAAGACTGCCATCCGCTGCAGCTCCCACATGACCACCTGTTCAATGGCATCCGCACGGATGTAGTGCCGGGTTTCGCAACTGCCTCTGGTGTCGCTCTTGTAATTAGAACAGCTGAAGAAGTGGATATCCCGGTTGATCGTATTGACGTGGTACCACAGTTTGCTGCCGCAATCAGCGCAGTATAAAAGGTCTGCAAACATGTTCTTTTCGCCGTTCTCCGCTTTTGGGGCACGGCGCTTTGTTTTGCCTACCATCTTCTGCACCTGCTCGTAAGTCTCCCGGTCAATGATCGGCTCATGGATATTTTTGAAAATGACCCAGTTTTCCTCCGGATTCTCTAACCGGGTCTTGTTCTTGAAAGACTTGGAGTAGGTTTTGAAGTTGATAATATCACCGCAGTATTCCTGATTGGCTAGGATCTTGGCAATGCTGGATTTGCTCCACTTGTAAGGGTCGGGCTGCACTCGTTTGCCTCCTCGCTTTAAACCAAGGGAATACCAGTAGGCCATGGGGATGAGGACTTTTCGTTCCTGTAAG
>JAZOWQ010000151.1:0-1718 GCA_045659325.1 Faecousia sp.
ATGTTATGGACTTGCTTCAT
Source organism: Faecousia sp. (assembly GCA_045659325.1). Lineage (GTDB taxonomy): Bacteria > Bacillota > Clostridia > Oscillospirales > Oscillospiraceae > Faecousia. The sequence continues at coordinate 21 of JAZOWQ010000151.1, forward strand.
CAGCCGCACGGCATCCTGATTGATCCGGGGCTTGGTTTCCGTTCCGGCAGAATAGCTCTCAAATACATCACCTGCCAGCTTCTTTCCCAGGGCTTCAGCAATCTGGCTGCGACAGGAATTATGGACACAGATAAAGGCTACTTTCTTCATTGCGTTCCTCCGAAGAACGGACAAAGTTTTCCGATACACTGATTGTTCTGGCGGCTCCGTGCGCATACAGGCATTGTCTTTTCCATATGGACATTCAAATGCTCTGCAACAAAATCGATTGCGGCAAGAATGGACAAATAGGAATCTCGCTTGCAGCACCGGGGTCCACCGTTTTTGCCGATGCTATCCAGTGCTTTTGCGGTCATCTGATTGCTTAGCCCCCAAGGTTTTGCCGCCAGCGGCGTGGAATCTGTTGCGATTGCCACAAACTGCCCTGCGCTGACACCGGCGCCACAAGCGCCCCAGAATCCGCAAGCACCGCCGGGAACTGCTTTGCCACGACGATACATTTCGTGCAGTGCTTTGGGAAGATCAACATCTCCACCGGCATTTTTATATGCCGTCAGCAGTGCCGCTCCTACCATCACATGATGCTCCGGACCGTGCATGTGGCAAAAAGGCATCGCCATCATCTTTTCCAGAATCGCCATCGGATCATGGGAGGTTTCTGAAAGACACAGGCCAAAGATGCTGTCCATTCCCTGTGTATGACACTCACTGCATATGTAATGACCGGCCACACAGCGCGTCTTGCTCAGTTCCTTTTTGTGGCAGATAGCACACTCCATCATTTCGTCTTCTGACAAATATTCAAGTTTTGCTTTGCAGATCAAACATTCTTCGTGCATACACACCACCTCACTTTTGCTCATTATACCATATTGCCATTATGATGTAAATGTTTTTACAAACGAATGGGTCCTAAGTTGACACAAGCAGAGGGCTTCATCCTGGGCGTGGGCGCGAAGATGTTTACAATTGCGGGACCCGTCATCGTTTACGGTGTCAGCGCCAGTGTAGTGTATGGCTTGATCTATTGGATAACGACATTGTTTTAATCGAAGGAAAGTTTTAAGCGCAAACTTGTTGACATTTCAACAAGTTTGCGCTATAGTACACTTGTTGAGATTTCAACAAGTGTTGCGGAGGTAGCAAAATGAAAGAAAGATTTGAAACTTTTACTGTGCTCATTAACAGAATTAGTCGTAATATTCGAAGGATTAAGAATCAGGAAATGGTGGAATACCATTTAAGAAGTGCGCATGTTTCTTGCTTGTATTATCTTTACACGAATAAGGGCGCAACGGCTACCGATCTTTGTGAACGTTGTGAGGAAGATAAAGCAACCATTTCCCGTGCTCTCGATTATCTTGAAACAAGCGGGTATTTGACCTGTGAATCTAAAAGTATCAAGAGATATAAAAGTCCGCTTATTTTGACCCACAAAGGAAATGAGGTTGGCAAAAAGATTGCAGATAAAATCAGCAGTGTTCTTGATGCAATCAGCGATGGTCTTACAGAGGAAGAAAGAATAGCGTTTTATCGCAGTCTTTCCATTATTAGTGAAAGTTTAGATGCCGTTTCTAAAAATGGCGAAAAATAAGGAGAAAAATTTATGAAAATAAGAATTGTTGTGGATTCCACAGCAGATTTAATGCCCGAATTTAAAAGCCGTGTGCATACTGTTCCGCTTACCGTGAATTTTGG
>JAZOWQ010000152.1:0-2366 GCA_045659325.1 Faecousia sp.
TCGCCCGGTGGCTGGGGGCGAACAAGCCGGAGCGGAATCTGCCGATGCTCAGCCGTGGCAGCAGCGGCGGTACAGTTCAGGCGTTACAGGCGATGCTGGTGGGATACGGTGACAAGGTGGATGTGGATGGGGTTTTTGGGCCGAATACCGAAGAGGCGGTTCGTCGGAACCAGGAGGAGCACAGCCTGGACGCCGACGGCATCGTCGGCCCCAAGACCTGGGCGATGCTGCTGTTCAATGCATAAGATTACGAATCCGACGCCGTTGGGAAGACGCTTGATTGCTTAAGGCACTGGCGCGGGAGCACCCATGCCTTCTCCCCGGGGGAAGGTATGGCGCCTGCGGCGCTTAGTCCGCTGAACAATCACCCGGGGGATGGGAAGGGACTGTTGCAAAATGAAAGTTTTGCAGCAGTCCTCTTTTTATGCAAATATTGATATTTCCTAAGATTTTGTAGCTGTTTCCTTGGGTGAATCAGCGAATAGGCTGTATTTTGGGCACAGCAAAGCCGACCCTGAGTATTCTCACGGTCTGGCTGTGGAAAACTTTTTGCGTTTATCTGCTACGAAACTTTTTTCCCGGAATAATGGGTTTCCAACCTTCTTTTTTGCTGCTTCATCCACCGTTTCTTGAGGTTAAACCCCATCGCAAGAAACAACAGCTCTATTCGCACATTCTTCCTTCCGGTTGTTAGGAATCTCCGGAATCCAAAGTCGTTCTTTATAAGGCCAAAGGCTCCCTCTACCTGGATTGAACGGTTCATCCGTAGATGAATCCCTCTCTCGCTGGTGATATTCTCCAGGGATTGCTGCCGTTTTTCCCAGAAGGTTTCTTTCATAATTACTTCCTTCGGCTCATTCACGTCCTGCTTCCGGCAGCATTTTTCTCTCTGTGGACAATTACTGCAGTTTTCACAGCGGTACCATGCTTTGGTCACAGGGGTACCGTTCTGTAACTCTGTGGATACTTTTCTGCAATACAACTTTCTACCCTCAGCACAGATAAAACAATCGTCGTCTTTGTCATATTTCATATTCTCAATACGGCCAATTTGAGATCTGTACTTCTTCGTTTTCTGTGCTTCGTAGTTAGAGGGCTTAATGAAGCTTATCTGACCGTTTGCATCCAAGTACAAATAATTGTCCAGACTTTCGTAACCTGCATCTGCCGTTACTTCCTCATATCGTTGCTTATGTGCCATTTCCAGCTTGTGCATAAAGGGAATGAAGGTTCCTACATCTGTACGGTTGGAGAATACATCAATGCCGGTGATATACTCACTGTTTACTGCAATTTGGACATTATAGGCCGGTTTCAGCTGACCATTGCGCATATGGTCTTCTTTCATGCGCATAAAGGTGGCATCTGTGTCGGTTTTTGAGTAGCTATTGCGGTTATCTCCCATAATAGCAAGCTGTTCTTCGTACTTTCTCCATTGCTGACACAGATAATCTATTGCTTCCCACTCTCTCTGCTCTACAGTTTTGTGCTTGCCTTTTCCGCTGACAAAGGTGATTCCTTCTGCTTTGTTGGAAAGAAGCATCTCCAATTCACTGAGCGTTTTACAGCCGGTCTGTTCCAGAACTTTCTGCTTTGCTTTTGCCAGATTCTTTTCTGTTGTTCCTCGCCAATTGAAGGTATATCTGCCTGCTCTGCTCTCAATCTTAGTGCCGTCAATGAATACGCTTTTGTGATCTATTTCCCCTTGCTTCTCCAACAGCTGAATGTACTGGTAGAACAGATCCTCTACAGCTTCCGCACATCTGCCTGTGCGGAACCGGGAAAGGGTAGAATGATCCGGTGCCTTCCCGTTTTCGAGAAGCCACATAAAATCTACACGATATTGGCAAGCTTCTTCCATCTTGCGTGTAGAGTAGATACCACATTGGTAGCCGTAAGCCATTACCTTAAACAACACTCGTGGGTCGGTGACCGATTTTCTTCCCTTGGAAGAATACGCTTCGTACAGTTTCCTGTAATCCAGTTCCTCAAGCTGGGCGCTGGTCACGCGGACGGGTGCGTCCTCCGGTAATAAAATTTCACTGTTTAATACAAGAACCAGTTGATTATTCTGCGTTGTTGTTTTATACTGTTCTTGCTTGTTTAAATTGTTTTTCATCAATTCAATTGTACAGCAAAAAGACACATCAGCCAACCCCTTTCGGAGTCAGCTGATGTGTTTTTTATTCAGCACATTTTGCAACGCGCCCAATTCACCTTCTGGCAATGCCGTAAGGCTTCGGAAATGTTACGGGATTGCGACGTCGGCCTGCGGCCTTCACGCAAGGACGTGGATATTTTTTCTACGGCAAATAGCCCTCCGTACTCATCCTCTTTCTCATTAACTTTTTAACGTTTATCATAAA
>JAZOWQ010000153.1:0-3948 GCA_045659325.1 Faecousia sp.
ATAAGATGTCCATTTTGAAATCTGCCGATGCAGAGGGCACTGCCTGCGCAAGATTCTTCTATGAGTATCCTGCAATCGCTGGCCTTGGCCACTTTATCCACACCTATGTCTGCGATGGCAATCCTGTGATTCCTACCTTCCAGGGTGAGCCTGAAAGAGTTGCTATGGATAACGATATGGACGCCTTTGCTGATATGCTGTGGAAGAATTTGAACGAAGATAACAAAATCTCCCTGTTCGTCCGCTACACTGATCTCAAGACCGGCGCTTACGAGCAGAAGATTTTCAATAAACATAACTAAGGAGTAGGGAAGATGAAAGAGTTTGAACTGAAATACGGTTGTAACCCCAACCAAAAGCCTGCAAAGATTTATATGCACGATGGCAGTGAGCTGCCCATCGAGATTTTGAACGGTCGCCCCGGTTTCATTAACTTTTTGGACGCTTTCAACTCCTGGCAGCTGGTTAAGGAACTGAAAGAAGCTACCGGTATGTGCGCCGTTACCTCCTTCAAGCATGTTTCTCCTACTTCTGCCGCTGTTGGTAAGAAGCTGCCTTTGGAACTGAAGAAGGCTTGCTTCGTGGAAGATATTGAGGGCCTGGACGAGAATCCTCTGGCCTGTGCTTATGCCCGTGCTCGTGGAGCGGACCGTCTGTGCTCCTTCGGCGACTGGGTTGCTCTTTCTGATACTTGTGACGCGATGACCGCAAAGCTGATTGCCCGTGAGGTTTCCGACGGTGTCATTGCCCCCGGCTATACCGACGAGGCTCTGGAAATTCTGAAGACCAAGCGTGGTGGCAGCTACAATGTGGTTGCGATCGACCCCAATTTCGTACCTGCCGAGCAGGAGACCAAGCAGGTCTACGGTATTACCTTCCAGCAGGGCCGTAACAACTTCAAGATTGATAACGCTCTTCTGGAGAATATTGTTACCGATAATAAGAATTTCACCGAGGATGCAAAGACTGACTTGATCATCTCTTTGATTACCCTGAAGTACACCCAATCCAACTCCGTTTGCTTTGCTTATGACGGACAGGCGATCGGTGTAGGCGCAGGTCAGCAGTCCCGTGTCCACTGCGTCAGACTTGCCGGCGGCAAGGCTGATACTTGGTTCCTCCGTCAGCATCCCAAGACCCTGGCGCTGCCTTTCCGTGAGGATCTGGGCCGTCCCGGTCGTGACAATGCTATCGACGGCTACATCAACGGCAACGAAGAAGATGTCTGCGCTGAGGGTATCTGGCAGAACTACTTTACCACTCGTCCCGAGCCTCTGACTGAGGCAGAGAAGCGTGCATTCCTGGACTCCCGTACCGGTGTCGCCCTGGGTTCCGATGCATTCTTCCCGTTCCCGGACAGCATCAAGCGCGCTAAGGCTTCCGGCGTTTCCTACATCGCAGAGCCCGGCGGCTCTATCCGTGACGATTTGGTAATTGCTGAGTGCAACAAGAATAATATGGTTATGGCATTCACCGGAATGCGTCTGTTCCACCACTAAAATCGCCTTGCCACACCGTAAAATGCGGTGTGGCAATCGGTCTGTTTTATAAATATATCATTTTGGAGTTATTCTATGAAAATATTGGTTGTTGGCGGTGGCGGAAGAGAACATGCCATCATTAAAAAGCTGAAGGAAAATAAGACAGTTACAGAAATTTTTGCAACCCCCGGTAACGGCGGTATCGCCAAGGATGCCACCTGCGTGGACATCGGTGCAAAGGATATTGATAAAATCGTTGCCTTTGCAACACAAAATGCCATTGACTATGCGGTGGTTGCTCCCGATGACCCCCTGGTGCTGGGTTGTGTAGATGCCTTGGAAGAAAAGGGAATTCCTTGCTTTGGCCCTCGCGCCAATGCTGCTATCATTGAGGGCAGTAAGGTTTTTTCCAAGAACCTGATGAAAAAATACAATATCCCTACCGCTACATATGAAGTGTTCACCGATATGGAATCCGCAATTTCCTATCTGGAAACTGCTCCAATTCCTACGGTTATCAAGGCCGACGGCCTTGCTTTGGGCAAGGGTGTTATCATTGCTGAGACCCGCGAAGAGGCTAAGGATGCCGTTAAGTCCATGATGTCCGATAAGGTGTTTGGCAAGAGCGGCGACCAGATCGTGATTGAGGAGTTCCTCACCGGTCCTGAGGTGTCTGTCTTGGCCTTTACCGACGGAAAAACCGTGAAGCCTATGATTTCCTCTATGGACCACAAACGGGCAGGGGACAACGATACAGGCCTGAACACCGGCGGTATGGGTACAGTAGCCCCCAACCCCTATTACACTGACGAAATTGCCAAGGTGTGTATGGAAACCATTTTCCTGCCCACCATTGCAGCTATGAACGCAGAGGGTCGTACCTTTAAGGGCTGCCTGTACTTTGGCTTGATGCTCACCCCCAACGGACCTAAGGTCATTGAGTACAACTGCCGTTTCGGTGACCCGGAAACCCAGGTGGTTCTGCCTCTGTTGGAAAGCGACTTGCTGACCGTTATGCAGGCAACTACCAACGGCACACTGGCTGAAACAGAAGTCAAGTTTGCCAATAAGAATGCCTGCTGTGTCATTATGGCATCTAAGGGTTATCCCACTGCCTACGAAAAGGGCTTTGAGATGACCATTCCCAATCAGATTTGGGATAACGTCTATGTGGCCGGCGCTTCTTTGAAAGACGGGAAGCTCTTGACCAACGGCGGCCGTGTGTTGGGCGCAACCGCAGTAGCTGACACCTTGGAAAATGCTATCAATGATGCTTATAAAATGGTAGAAACCATTCATTTCGACAATGCCTACTACCGCCATGACATTGGCGCAAAGGCGCTGAAAGCCGGGAGGAATTAACATTGGTTTATAGAGTATATGTAGAAAAGAAAGAAGAGCTTGCCAATGAGGCGAAAGCCCTTTTAAACGATGCCCGTAACCTGCTGGGCATCAAGGCGCTGGAGAATGTGCGCCTGCTGAACCGCTACGATGCAGAAAACATCACCAAGGAACTGTTCGATTACGCAATCGATACAGTATTTTCTGAGCCTCAGTTGGATATCGCTACGGCAGAATTCGATCTGGAAGGCGCAGTTGTGTTTGCTGTAGAACCCCTGCCCGGTCAGTTCGACCAGCGCGCTGACTCTGCCGCTCAGTGTATTCAGATCATCTCTCAGGGTGAACGTCCTCTGATTACCTCTGCCAAGGTCTACGGCCTGTACGGCGAGCTGACCGAGGATGAGATTACCGCTATCAAAAAGCACGTGATTAACCCTGTGGAATGCCGTGAGGCAGATTTGTCGCTGCCTGAAACCCTGAAGGCAGATTACGCAATTCCTCAGTCCGTAGCAACCGTCGACGGTTTCATTGGCCTTGACGAAAAGGGTCTTGTTGACCTGCTGGACAAGCTGGGTCTTGCTATGGATTTGGACGATTTGAAGTTCCTGCAGGCATACTTCCGTGACGAAGAAAACCGCGATCCTACTATCACCGAAATCCGTGTGGTTGACACCTACTGGTCCGACCATTGCCGTCATACAACCTTCTCCACCATCATTGATGATGTGAAGATCGACGATCCTGCCGTGGCAACCGCCTACAAGCGCTACCTTGCTGCCCGTGTTGAGGTTTATGGTGAGGAGAAGGCAGCAAAACGCCCCCAGACCTTGATGGACATTGCTACCATCGGTGCAAAGACCTTGAAAAAGCGCGGTATGTTGCCTGAACTGGACGAGAGTGAAGAAATCAATGCCTGCTCTATCCACGTCAATGCTAAGGTAAACGGCGAGGATCAGGACTGGCTGCTGATGTTCAAGAACGAGACCCATAACCACCCCACCGAGATCGAGCCCTTCGGTGGCGCAGCAACCTGTATTGGTGGCTGTATCCGTGACCCCCTGTCTGGTCGTGCATACGTCCATCAGGCGATGCGTGTTACCGGTGGCGCTGACCCCCGGAAACCTTT
>JAZOWQ010000154.1:0-10136 GCA_045659325.1 Faecousia sp.
TTTAAGAAAATTTGTCTAGCAAATTTTACTCAAGAATTTTCGTTGGCTTAAATTCGATTTTACTCGAAACTTAAACAATTCATTAATTGTCCAAGGTGTTTGTTCGTCTTTGCGTTATTCAATTTACAAGGTACATCGCTCGCCACTCTCGCGTGAGCCTGATTATTCTATCACACCACTTTTCTCTTGTCAATAACTTTTTTCACATTTTAGGAATATTTTTTTCAGTTGTTATTTTGGACATTTTTTGTTGTGTGACAGATGGTTTTCCCTTCAAAATCATACCCAAAATCAGCAAAATAATTCGTGCTATTCCAAAAAAATTCAGGGGCTCCAAAGAACCCCTGAAAATTTTTCTAAAATTAACTTATCCGATATCATCTATCAGACCGTAGCCGCCATCATTTCTGCGGTAAACAACGGCAAATGTTCCACCGTTATCCTCGTCCCGGAATGCAAAGAAATTATGCTCCAGAAGATTCATCTGCAGAATCGCTTCTTCCCGAGTCATAGGTTTGAAGTAGAACTGCTTGGTACGAACAATTTGCAGTTCCTCCTCCGGCTCTTCCACTGCAAAGGAAGTCTCCTCCACAGTGCGAGCAAAAGCATCCTGACGCAGACGGCGGGCCAGACGGGTTTTATTCTTGCGAATCTGTCCTTCAACGGTACCCACAGCCGCATCGATCGATGCAAACATATCAGAGGTACTTTCACTGGCTCTGAACCAGGTGCCTGCCCCGTGAACTGTTAGTTCCACATGATTGCGATTCTTCTCCACAGAAAATACAACAAGTGCTTCCGCATCCTCCTCAAAAAAACGAGCCAGCTTCATTACTTTCTTCTCGGCGTAGGCGTGGACATTGCCGGGCAATTTCACTTTCTTCTCACTGTACTGAAACTTCATATGCGGTCGCTCCTTTCTTTTTACCGATATATCGGTCTACATATACTATACCACGATTCCCCCGCTTGGACAAGGTTAGTCGTCCAAATCCTCTGCATTATCCAGGAGTTCTGACATGGTCAGATTATAAAGAATCTCCGCTTTCTTTTCAAAAAGTCTGCCAAGGCGAATGGCTTGCCGTTGGTTAGGGGCAAGCAGCTCCAAGGTCATCAGGTTGCCCATCTCATCGTCCAAGGACATTACTACAGAAAAATCTCCGTTATCCCGGGGGATAATCTGAGATTTTACAAAGCTGCTGCGGCGAAGCTGTCGGTTGAAACGGGACACCGCATCCTCCGCCCTCTGCTTTACCGTGAAAGCTATGGAGTCCTCGGTCAGCTTGCCGTCCGCCTTGCCCTTCTCTGTAATTTCATACCGCTCCTCATCTACCATCTGCATATGGCCGGACTCCACCATCTGAGGCAGAGCTGTACACACATCAAAGTAACTCAAGCACTCGTCCTGGTAGCATACCTCATACACCTCCTGGGCGGTCATCGGATAACTGGATCTTGCAGTAACATACAAAATCAAAACCTTCACATCCATCATATCATGGATAAAACCCAATCTTTTCATCAGTATCACCTCTGTTTTAATTATACAAAATTGCAGCAAAAAATCAAGCACAACCCAAAGGATAAAAACATATTCTGTGACGAAAGGGTGAATGTTAATGGACGAATATATTATTTACGCTGCAGGCTTTACACAGGCTATGAGTCACTGCATTCAGAAACTGAAGCAGGAAGGCTTCACCATTGTATCTGAACCCAGCCAACAGGTGACGCACCTGTTGCTACCTGTTCCCAGCTTCACGCCGGATGGAATGATTGCCGGCGGTGGAAATTTAGCTACATTGTTAACACTGCTACCCAAAGACATCGTGGTAATCGGCGGTAATCTGGACCGGCCTGAGTTGGATTACTACACCTCAATCGATTTATTACAGGACGAAAGTTATCTTGCGGAAAACGCCAAAATTACCGCACACTGCGCTATTAAATTAGCGTTGAATCAGCTGCCGGTAATACTGGACGATTGTCCGGTGCTGATCCTTGGTTGGGGGAGAATCGGAAAATGCCTGGCCCAGCTTTTGCGGCAAATGGGTGCAAAGGTAACTGTATGCGCTCGCAAGGAATCTGATCGCAGTATTCTCAAAGCCTTGGGCTACGGTGTCAGCGATTACAGACAGGTGAACTTAAATGGTTATCGGGTGATCTTCAACACTGTTCCAACGATGTTATTCCCTGTCTGTCCAGGTAACGCATTGAAGATTGATCTGGCATCCAGATTGGGTATGGGCAGCGAGGATGTCATCTGGGCAAGAGGGCTTCCCGGCAAGGATGCCCCCGGCAGTTCCGGCGCGCTGATCGCCCGGACTTTGATGCCTATGCTGAGAAAGGAGTAGTTATGATTATCGGATTTGCTATGTGCGGTTCCTTCTGTACTTATGATCAGGTGTTTCCCGTTATGGAAGCTATTGCCAAACTTCACACTGTCATCCCCATTTTTTCTGATATTTCCTACACCACGGACAGTCGGTTCGGCACCCACGGAGAGCATATTGATATGGCTGAAAAAATTTGCGGACGGCACGTGCTGCATACCATCGAGCAGGTAGAGCCTATTGGACCCAAAAAACTATTAGACGCGCTGATTATCGCACCCTGTACCGGAAACACCTTAGCAAAACTGGCCCACAGTATTGCCGACGGGCCGGTAACTATGGCGGCAAAAAGCCACTTGAGAAATGGGCGGCCGGTAATTGTTGCCGTATCTACCAATGATGCGTTGGCCGGTGCAGGCGAAAACATTGGGAAACTGCTGAGCAGAAAGCACTATTACTTTGTGCCTTTCGGGCAAGATAATCCAGAGAAAAAGCCAACCAGTATGGTTGCCGATTTCAACAAGATTCCCGATACCCTTGCTGCAGCTTTAGAGGGCAAGCAGATTCAGCCGGTTATTATATAAAAAAGGTGGGTGCAACATGCACCCACCTTTGTACTTATAATGTTTCAACTTCCTCTAACCAAACCCGTGCAGCTACGTCACTGGGCATACGCCAATCCCCTCGGGGGCTGACAGAGATACTGCCCACCTTCGCGCCGTCCGGCATACAGCTCCGCTTAAACTGCTGGGAGAAAAATCTGCGGTAGAACACCTTCAACCATTTCTTCACGATTTCTTTATCAAAATCCTCACCGAACGCCCGGCATGCCAAGGCATAAATCTTTCGGGGGGTATAATCAAACCGCAGCATATAGTAAAGGAAGAAATCGTGGAGGGCATAAGGACCAACCAAATCCTCTGTCTGCTGGGCAATTTTGCCTGTTTCGTCGGGAGGTAAAAGTTCCGGACTGATCGGAGTATCCAAAATATCTGTCAGAACACTTTTTGCATCTGTAAACCGCGGGCTCTCTGCAACAGTGGAGATTACCCAACGGATTAAGGTCTTGGGCACAGAGGCGTTTACTCCATACATGCTCATGTGGTCTCCATTGTAGGTACACCAACCCAATGCCAATTCGCTCAAATCCCCTGTGCCTACAACTATGCCGCCAACCATGCCGGCATAATCCATCAGAATCTGTGTCCGTTCTCTTGCCTGTGCATTCTCATACGTGGTATCAAACACATCGGTTGCGTGACCAATATCCCGGAAATGGGTGTTTACAGAATCACGAATGGGAATCTCCTTAGCGGTGATTCCCAGCACCTTCATAAGTTCCAGAGAGTTCTGATATGTGCGATCGGATGTACCGAAGCAAGGCATTGTGATGCCGTGGACATCAGAAGCAGATCTGCCCAGACGGCGCATTGCCTCCACTGCCACCAGCAGTGCCAATGTGGAATCCAGTCCGCCGGAGATACCGATAACTGCCTTGGCATTGATTGCCTTTAATCTTTGAGAAAGTCCGGTCACTTGGATATTGAAAACAGAATTGCACCGTTCCATACGGGTTTGACGGTCTGCCGGTACAAAGGGCAGTTTATTCAGGTTATAGAGTGTTCCGTCGGAACGCAGAACTATTTGGGTACAATCTACAATGCGGGCAGGCTCGATTCTTCCATAGAAGGAGGCCGCATCCCGGACACTTTTGTTCTTGCGGCGTTCACTGCGTACTCTACCCAAGTCTGCATCTTGCACCAAAAGGTAATCCGTCTGCAATTCCTGTTTGTTTTCCGCAATCACCTCGCCTACCTCAGATACAAGGCTATGGCCGGAGAACACCAAATCCTGTGTGGATTCGGTATAGCCAGAGGATGCATAGGCATAAATACAGCTGCACATAAAAGACTGATGCTTTACCAAATCCCGGCGGCAGGTCCGCTTGCCTACCGTTTCCGGAGATGCGGAAAGGTTCACAATCACCTCTGCCCCATTCAATGTGAGCACGGTAGAAGGCGGCATAGATGTCCACAGATCCTCGCAGATTTCCATACCCACAAGAGCGCCGTCGCCGATTTTGAATACCAAATCCCGGCCAACAGGAATATCATAATCGCCCTTCAACCCCAAGTCTTTTGTATTTACATACTTTTGAGACAGGTCTTCCGAGGAGGAAAACCAGCGTCTTTCGTAGAACTCCTTATAGTTGGGCAAATAGGTTTTGGGGACAAGGCCGTGAACTGTACCACCGGAGACAATCGCGCCGCAATTATACATCTGGCCGCCAATCACTACGGGCAAACCCACTGCCACTGTCAGCGCAGGGAACTTACGGGTGTATTCACAGATTTCGTCAAAGCCAGCAATCGCTGCATCCAGCAGGGTCTTCTGAAAAAACAGGTCGGCACAGGTATAGCCGGTGAGCGTCAGCTCGGGAAAAACCACCAAGTCACAGCCGGCATTTTCCGCCTCGGCAATTTTGTCGCAAATATCCTGGGTATTCTGCTTTGTGTCCGCCACCTGCACCGCAGGTACAGCGCAGCCAATTCTGATATAATCCAGCATAAAACCCCTCCGTCATTTCTTAATAGTGTCATCATACCATATTTTTCCCATTTTGCAACGGAAATATCAATTTGCCATTTCCTAAAGGGAAATTTTATGCTATACTGAGAAAGTGGAGGTGGAAGCTATGCCGAAATCTGATAATCAGAAACTAAAAATCTTTTATATACTGGACCACCTGCAAAAAAACTCTCACGAGAATCACCCCGTGAGAGCTTCAGATTTGATTGCTATGCTGGATCGCCAGCACAATATCTCCTGTGACCGGAAGACCGTCTACTCTGATATTGCCGCGTTGCAGGATTACGGTGTGGACATTATCTCAATGCCCGGCAAGAACGGCGGCTATTATATTGCCTCCCGGAATTTCGAACTGTCAGAATTAAAGCTTCTCATTGATGCGGTACAATCCAGCCGTTATCTCACCGAGAAGAAATCCCGGGAACTGATTGAAAAACTGCTGACCCAATGTAACGAGCAGGACGCCAAGTTGATGAAGCGAAATGTGTTGGTTTCAGGTCGGGTTAAAAGTATGAACGAGACCATCTATTATAGTGTGGATAGTATTCAGGATGCCATTGCCCAGAACAAGCAGATTACTTTCCGTTACTTCGACTGGGATTTTGGCGGCAAACGGAAATTCCGGGAAAAAGCCTATATTGCCAGTCCCTACGGGCTGTGTCAGGACAATGAAAACTGCTATCTGCTGGCGTTCTCAGAACGCCACGGTATTACCTCCTACCGGGTGGACCGTATGATGGACATTTCCCTTTCGAACGATGCCCGTATTCCCTGTCCTGAACTGACCGGAAAAGCGCTTGTCGACCACGCAAACCGGCTGTTTCAGATGTACTCCGGCGATGCGGTTGATGTAAAGCTGCAATTCCACAACAGCCTGATTAATGTGGTAATTGATCGATTTGGCAAAGACACCATGCTAATTCCCGACGGGCAGGAATATTTTAATTTTACTGTCCGGGTGGCCGTATCCCCTATGTTTCTAAGCTGGGTTATGGGATTTGGCAGCAAAGCTAAGATTCTATATCCCCAAAGTGTGGCCGACGAGCTGTGTCAGCTTTGCAAAGAGGCTATGAGCCGCTACTAATCTCTTCCCGTTCTGTTGCCAATGTGAAGGATGCAAACATTTCTTTCCATTGAGATTGTACCTTCTCGGCCTTGCCTTCATCTGTCAGCGCGGTGAGTACATAGTGATAGGCACCGTCATCCAAGATACATCCTCTGCCTACCTGAACACCGTTTTCTCCGGTGGTAGACCATACCCATTGATACCGTTTGACATCTCCCTGTCGGGTTTGGATGATTTGCAGGTTTTCTTTATTCATGCCGGTTGTATCGCGGATTGTTCTCTGCAAATCCCCGGATTCAAGTGTTTGTACCATCACACTATAATCATCACACAGATACAGCGTCCCGGTATTCTCCCCCTCCAGAGTTGGAGCAGACAATTCCGGCGGCAGCTGTATCTGAATCCGCTGCACCGCGGACACCACAGGGGTATCCGGCACATCCGTAATGGTTTCCAATGCCGGTTTATTCCCACAACCGGCAAGGAGCAGAACAATTAAGGGTATCACCCAAAGTTTTTTCATAATGACCCTCCCGAAAGGATTTTTCGCTATGCTTATCTACCTGTTACTAATAAATGCCGTAGGATTCAGCGTTATGCTTTACGATAAATATTTAGCAAAAAATAATCTTTGGCGGATTCCGGAAAAGACTCTCTTGGGCATCGCCGCTTTTGGCGGAAGTGTTGGGTGTTGGTTAGGCATGTATACCGCACGGCATAAAACAAAGCATCTGAAATTTACGATTGGCATTCCGGTGATTTTAGCAGTGCAGATTGGAATTGCATTATTCCTTATGAAGTAAAAACGACACGGGTTTTCCCGTGTCGTTTTTTTGAAATTACAAGGGGTTCTTTGCGATAAATTCGTCTACCAGTCTTGCCGCCACCATTACCATTCTGGCGCAGGGACGCTTGGCATAGTACTCTGCGGTTCTGGGGGAAGGATTGGGGTCTGGGTTGGGATTTTGCAGCAGTTCCCGACAGATGACGCTACCGGTTTCCGCCTTAAATTTTTCTGCCAATCCTCGGACACGGGAGTACATTTCTTTTTTCGCTGCATCATCTGTGGGACTTTCATAGCCATAGAGATGTCCCATTACAAAGAACATACCACTAACAGCGCCACAGACCTCACGCAGGCCACCAAAGCCGCCACCGAAGCCGGATACCAGCTTGGCCGTATAATCCTTTTCTAATCCGGTTACATCACAGAAGGCTACCGCCACTGCCTGGGCGCAATTATAGCCCTGCAGAAACAGTTCTGCCGCTTTTGTAGAATGATCCATTTCTATTTCTCCTTTTTATAAGCTTTCAATCAACGCTTCGGCAGACACCATTCCGTCAATGGCAGCGGACATAATGCCGCCGGCATAGCCTGCTCCCTCGCCTGCTGGATACAGGCCACGCAAGCCGGTGGATTGCCTGCTCTCATCCCGCACGATTCGCACCGGAGAAGAACTGCGGGTCTCCGGCGCAGTGAGGACACTGTCCGGTGCAGCAAAACCTTTCAGGTTTCCATCTAATTGAGGAAGCGCTTCTTTTAATGCACCAGTGATTTTCTCAGGAAGCACATCGTGGAGGTCACACCATTTTACACCGGGTTTGTAGGTAGGCTTCACCGCTCCTGCACCCGTTGAGGGTTTTCCTTGCAGAAAGTCGCCCACGGTTTGGGCAGGGGCGCTGTAATTGCCGCCGCCTGCAACAAATGCCTTCTGCTCAATTTTCTGCTGCCAATACATACCCGCAAGGGGGTCGTCAGAGGGGAAATCCTTGGGATTCAAAGTCACCAGCAACGCAGCGTTGGCATTTTCTCCGTCACGGTCTGCATAGCTCATACCGTTGGTCACAACGCCACCATCTTCCGAGGCAGCTGCAACCACATAGCCGCCGGGACACATACAGAAGGTATACACCGTTTCGTCAGCTAAGTGTTTTACCAATTTATAATCTGCCGGAGGCAAAACGGGATTGTGACACCCGTATTGGGATTCATCAATCACCTGCTGGGGGTGCTCAATCCGCACACCCATAGCGAAGGGTTTTGCTTCCAGCGGCAGACCTATTTTCTGCAAGTATTGGAAGGTATCTCTTGCGCTGTGACCAATAGAAAAAATAGCATTATCGCAAGGAATTGTTTCGTTGTCGTTAATTACAAGCCCGGTAAGCGCACCGTTTTCTTGTTGAACTCCTGTCACCTGTGCATTAAAACGCACTTCTCCGCCCAGCGAGATAATTCTTTGGCGCAGATTCTGCACCACCGTCAGCAACACATCCGTACCCACATGGGGTTTGGCATCAAAGAGGATATTCTCCCTTGCGCCCGCTTTCACAAATTGCTCCAGAATCCAACCGATTCGCGGATTATTCACGCCGGTATTCAACTTGCCGTCAGAAAAAGTACCGGCGCCGCCCTCACCGAACTGGACATTGCTTTTGGGGTCCAGTTCTCCGGTTTTCCAGAATTTCTGTACCTTTTCGTGACGGGTCTGGGCATCGTCGCCCCGTTCCAGCACCAAGGGGCGCAGACCGGCGAATGCCAGCACCAAGGCTGCAAACATACCGGCAGGACCGAAGCCTACCACAATCGGGCGATTTTCCGGGACTTTGGTTGTTTTGGGAACTTTATAGTATTTATCACCCGCAATGGCTGCCCGCTTACAGCCGGACTGTTTGAGGATTTTTATTTCATTGCCGTCTACTGCCACATCTACGGTATATACAATTTTTACATCCGGTTTTTTCCGGGCATCCACCGAGCGGCGGACGATGGACAGTTTGCGAATTTTAGAAACGGAAATCCGCAGCGCCTGAGCTGCCTCGAAGGACAACTGGGCAACGCTGTGTTCCGGTGGAAGAGATATTTCCCGAATACGAATCATTGGGATTCCTTTCCGGCATGCAGCCCTGCCATTCGGCCAGAGCTCCACGCCCACTGCAAATTATAGCCGCCGCAGTCGCCGTCAACGTCCAGCACTTCACCACAGGCGTATAGGCCGGGAACAATACGGCTTTCCATGGTATTTGCATCAAACTGTTCGGTCAGCACCCCGCCGGCAGTCACCTGAGCGCTATCCATTCCCAGCGGCTCTGTGAGGGGGATTTCCAAAGTCTTTACAACACGACAGAGTTCCTCTGCCTCCCGATTGCTCAACTCCCGGGCAAATTCCTTACCCTTGACACCGGCGGTTTTGGTGAGGACTCTTCCTAAGCGGTTATGGAGAATGCCGGTAAGCAATTCTTCCATAGGCAGGTCAGAGATTCTTCGATTGGCGATTAATTCATTTACCCGTTCTTCCGTCAGGTCAGGCAGAAAGTCCAGCTTTGCTGTCCACTCCCCTGTGCCGTAACAGACATCCCTGGAGATTTCAAATACCACAGGGCCGGAGATGCCCTGCTCCGTTAATTGCAGTTCACCTGTGCTTTCCGCAAACAATTCACCATCCCGGAGAATCTGTACATGACAATTGGCGCGAACACCTTTCAGTGCGCTGATTGCACCCCAGCTTGTTTTGATCTGCACAAGGCTGGGACGGAGTTTGGTAGACTTATGCCCCAACTTAGCAAGCAGCTTATAACCGGCCATAGTACCGCCCAGTTTACTGCCCGCAAGACCGCCGCAGGCAACGACAAGCTTATCGCATACAACCGTTTCACCGTTGCTGGAAACAAGGAAGCCTGCATCGGTTTTCTGGATCTTCTCTACTTCAAAACCCAGCTTTATATCGATGTTGGGTTTTACAAGGTTCAGTCGCAGGATATCCACAACAGAGTTAGCCTGATCGGAATAGGGATAGACCTTTCCGCTATTCTCGGTTACCGTATAAAGGCCCAAATCCGCAAACCACTGTAATGTAGCCTGGGGAGGGAATGCCCCTATGGCAGGCTTCACAAAATCCGGCTGCTCACCGTGGTAGCTACCTGCTTTTGCGTGGATATTGGAAAGGTTGCAACGACCGTTTCCTGTGGCCTGCAATTTTCTGCCTACACGGGTCTGCCGTTCCATCAAAATCACATTTACGTTGGGGCTTTCCGCTGCCGCCAATGCAGCCGCCATGCCGGACGCACCGGCGCCGATAATGCCTACTGTCATATGTTCACCTGCTTTCTATGCTGACATTATACCGCATGTGTTGCCGGGAAACAAGAAA
>JAZOWQ010000155.1:0-2540 GCA_045659325.1 Faecousia sp.
GGTGACGGTAGTCCAGCCGTCTTTCAGAACCTTGACCTCATAGACGCCCTGATTCACCATAGGCTCAACTGCCAGTGTCATACCGGGAAGTAATCTCGGTCCACGTCCGGGCCTGCCGAAATTCGGCACCTCCGGTTCCTCGTGGAGATGTGCGCCTACGCCGTGACCTACGAAAGAACGCACAACTGAAAAACCGTTAGACTCCACATACGTCTGAATGGCGTGGGAGATATCGGACACTCTGTGTCCGGTCTTGGCGAAGCGCATACCTTCAAAGAAGCTTTGCTTCTTCACTTGGATTAATCTTTCAGCCTCGGCACTCACTGTGCCGCAGGGGAAGGTTGCTGCGCAATCTCCGTGAAAGCCCTTGTAGTTGGCGCCAACGTCTACGGAAACAATGTCTCCGTCCTGGAGGATGTATCCATCGGGAATGCCGTGGATCACCACAGAGTTGACGCTGATGCAAGCGCTTGCGGGAAAGCCGTTGTAGTGCAGGAACGACGGTTTTGCGCCCTGCTCGAGAATGAATTCCCGTACGGCTCTGTCAATCGCCTTTGTGGATACGCCCGGTCTTACCATTTCCCCTGCCAAAGCACGGGCTGCCGCGGTAATTTTACAGGCCTTTCGCATCACAGAAAGCTCTTGCTCATTCTTGATTGCTATCATACCTCTTCTCCCAAGGCTGTTAAGATGTCCTTGAAAGCACCTTCGATGGACTGGTTGCCCTCGATCTTGCGAAGCTTGTTCTGAGCAGCGTAGTAGTCCTTCAAAACCTCAGTGGACTCGTGGTAAACCTTCAGACGGTTCCGCACGGTTTCGGGGGCGTCGTCCTTGCGGATGATCAAACCCTCGCCACATTGGTCGCAGGTGTTATCTTTTTTGGGGGGATTGGCGGTGATATGGTAGCTTGCGCCGCACTTGGGGCAAACACGACGGCCAGTCATACGGCCCTCAATCACAGCGTCGTCAATCTCCAAAGAAACCACATGGTCCAATACCACGCCCATCTCGTCCAGGGCCTTTGCCTGGGCCAGGGTGCGGGGCACCCCGTCCAGGATAAAGCCATTTTGACAATCGGGTTTGGCGGTCCGCTCTGCCACAATACCGAGCACCAGCTCGTCAGAGACCAGGCGGCCTTCGTCCATGCAAGTCTTTACTTGCTTGCCCAGCTCGCTGCCATTTGCCATGGCCTCTCTGAGCATATTGCCGGTGGAAATGGTGGGAATCTGCAGCTTGGCTGCCAGCATTTCTGCCTGTGTTCCTTTACCCGCACCGGGAGCACCTAACAATATCAGGTTCATTGGCTGCCTCCGTATTAATCAAGGAAGCCCTTGTAGTGACGCATCAGCATCTGGGTCTCCAGAGCCTTTACGGTTTCCAGAGCAACACCAACAATAATGATGATGGAAGTACCGCCGATAGCCAGGTTCTGAACACCGGTAACCAGCTTGCCGCCAACGATGGGCAGCAGAGCAACGATTGCCAAGTAGACAGCGCCGAACACTACAATCTTATTGATGACCTTCTTGATGAAGTCAGCAGTGGGCTTGCCGGGACGGAAGCCGGGGATGAAACCACCGTTCTTCTTCAGGTTGTTGGAAATCTCCACGGGATCGTACTGAATGGTGGAGTAGAACCAGCTGAAGAAGAAGATCAGCAGACCGTAGAATACAATATAGACCCAGGTGTTGCTGGACCAGATATTGTCATACCACCAGTGACCTTCGGTTCTGCCGGTAAAAGTAGCAATCGTAGCAGGCAGAGAAGCGATGGACTGACCGAAAATAACGGGCATAACACCGGTCATAGCTACCTTGATAGGCAGGTTGGTGTTCTGACCGCCGTATACCTTACGGCCAACCACACGCTTTGCATACTGAATGGGGATACGACGCTCTGCATCGTTGATGAACACGATGAAGATAACCAGCAGCAACAGCACAACAGCGATGATAGCTGCTACCCACCACTTCAGGCCCAACAGACGGCTGAAGGTTCCGGGCAGACCGGAGATGATGTTGGCAAACAGAATCATGGAGATGCCGTTGCCAATACCGAATTCGGTAATCTGCTCACCCATCCACATAACCACAGAAGAACCGGCAGCAAAAGCCAGAATAATTACGATGGCGGGCAGGACACCCTTATCGGTGATAATATTCAGGCCGCTGGAGGAGTAGTTCCGCAGCATGGTGTAGTAGGCAAAGCCTAACAGGATGCCCAAAGCTACAGTGGAGTAACGGGTGATGCGCTCAATCTTCTTCTTACCAACTTCGCCCTCTTCCTTAGCCATACGCTCCAGAGCGGGAATGGCAATGGTGAGCAGCTGAATGATAATAGAAGCATTGATGTAGGGCTGGATGCCCAATGCCAGAACGGAAGCCTGAGAGAAAGCGGAACCGGACATAGCATCGTACAAGCCCAGAATGGTGTTGGAAAGAGTCTGGTCAAAGTAAGTTGCCAGAGTTGCTGCGTCGATATAAGGAACAGGAATCACATTACCGATTCTGTAGATCAGCAGCATCAGCATGGTGAAGATC
>JAZOWQ010000156.1:0-7052 GCA_045659325.1 Faecousia sp.
AGAAAGAGAGGGTATATCCTATGAAGATTCGTGAAAATTGCAAGTACGCACTGGTAGTTCCCACCAGTATGGGTGTTCGTATCACCCCTCCCAACGGCCAGCCCGTTGCTTCTTCCAATATGTTCATGATGCAGGCAACCTCCGCTGAGACCAATGTTGCTTCCATCTCCGCTTACCTGGGCCTGCCCACCAAGGTGCTGACCACCTTCGTGAAGGACAGCCCCGTTGCTGACTTCATCAAGCGCGACCTGCGTAGCCGTGGTATGGACTACGAAGGCAAAGAGGTAGAGCAGGGCGATCCCTGGGGCTACCGTCACCAGTTCAACATCGCTGACTCCGGCTACGGCTCCCGTGGCCCCCGCGTCTGCAACGACCGGGCCGGCGAAGTTGGCCGTACCCTGAACATCAAGGGCTTCGACCTGGACCGTATCTTCGGCCAGGAGGGCGTTGGTATCCTGCACCTGTCCGGTCTGATCGGCGCTCTGTCCCACGATACTTCCGTCTTCTGCCTGGAGCTGGCTCGCGCCGCTAAGAAGTACGGCACTCTGATTTCCTTCGACCTGAACTACCGCGCTTCCTTCTGGAAGGGCCGTGAGCAGGAGCTGCACGATATCTTCACCGAGATCGCTTCTGTTGCTGATATCCTGATCGGTAACGAAGAGGACTTCCAGCTGTGCCTGGGCGTTCAGGGCCCTGAGGCCGGCGGTAAGGACATCGCTGCTAAGATCGACTCCTTCAAGGAGATGATCAAGCGTGTAAAGGCTCAGTTCCCCAACGCTTCCGTATTCGCTACCACCCTGCGTCAGGTTGAGAACGTTAACTCTCACCTGTGGGGCGCTATTATGCTGGCCGGCGACGAGTGGCATGTTGTGGAACCCCGTCGGATTACCGTTCTGGACCGCATCGGCGGCGGCGACGGCTTCGTCGGCGGTATGCTCTACGGCATCCTGAAGGGTTGGGAGTCCGAGAAGTGGATTCAGTTCGGCTGGGCTTCCGGCGCTCTGGCTACCACCTTCCTGACCGACTATGCACAGCCTGCTGACGAGGACGTTGTTTGGAGCGTCTGGGGCGGCAACGCAAGAGTTAAGAGATAATTGAAAACAAACAATCGGGTGTACGGCAAAACCGTACACCCGATTTTATTATGCCTGCAAGCCTTGCAATCTACTCTCTGGCAGAGTATAATAAACACATATTTTGACGAAATACCCAATATGAGGTTTTGTGATATGAAAAATGACAGAAAGAGAATATTGCTGATTGCTGTTTTGGTAATCGGACTGACAGCAGCCCTTGTGTGGGGTCTTTTGCAGGATCGGGCGGACAGCCGGACGGATATCCCGGCGGGGCAGTTGGTTTTCAGCGAAATCTGCGTAAAAAACGATACAGTGATTGCCGCCAATGACGGTGGCTACCACGACTATGTAGAACTGTATAACGGTGGCAAGGATATCAACCTGAAGGGCTGGTATCTCACTGACGGGGGCGCTAAGAGTGACCCATTTGGTGATTTTCTGCTGCCCTCGGGCAGCTACTGCCTGCTGTTTTTAGGCAAGGAAGTTACCGGCTTTTCTCTGAAATCCTCCGGTGGCGAGAGCCTTTCTCTGGTGAACGAAAAGGGTAAGGTCGTGGCCCAGGTCAATACTGTTGCCACTGCCGCCAATGAGGTAATGCTCTACGCTGCTTCCGGCTATATCGTATCCCAGGAAGCATCTCCCGGCTTTCCCAATACCAAAGCGGGCTTGCAGGCCTTCCGCAAGGGTGAGCAGGTAGATACAGCAACCCTGCAAATTTCCGAGGTGCTGACAGAGAATGTTTCTTCTTTGCCGGACGAACAGGGCCGCTACTGCGATATTGTGGAGCTGCATAACAGCGGTGATACTCCTGTTTTTTTGCGTGATTATTGCTTATCCGACTCTCCGGAAAACCGGTTCCGCTACCGTCTGCCGGGTATCTATTTGCAGCCGGGGGATTATGCGGTCATCCATTGCGACGGAGAGAATTATGTGGGCGAGAATGGCGAAATACACAGCAATTTCGGCCTTTCCAACGACGATACCCTGTGCCTGACCGACGGAAATGGCAAATATACCTCCCTTACCGTCCAGTTCCCCGGCGGGGATATTTCCCTTTCTTTGAATGCAGAGGGGAAGTATACCCCCAATGCTGTCAGCTTAGGCTATCCCAATGATGAGACCGGCGTAAACGCCTTTGCTCAGTCCCGTATGGAGCAAAACCCCGAACTGGTAGTCAGCGAAATCCTGCTGTCCTCCGGTGATGTGCCTTACCAAGGAACATTTACCGATGTGGTGGAAATTTGGAATCCCACTGACAAAGCTGTTAGCACCGAGGGTTGGTATCTGTCCGACGGGTCTGACCCCTATACCTATCCGATTCCCAAGCAGGAAATGAAACCTGGCGGCAGAATTCTGATTCCCTGCAGCCGCACAGCCGCCGGCTTTGCTTTGTCACAAGGAGAAACCCTCCGCCTGCTTTCTCCGGGTGGGAAATGGGCCTCCCGTGTCCTGTGCGCAGAAATCCAGCCGGGACAGAGCATCCAGTTACTGGATAACGCCTATACCGCAGGCGCAGTATCCCTTGGCTATGATAATACCCCCGCAGGCGCTTTGAGCTATGAGCAGAGCCGCGCCCCTAAGGGTTTGCAAATCTCCGAATTGATGAGCGCCAACCGGTCCTATGTAAAGGGCCCCTACGGCAGCACCTGGGATTGGGTGGAACTGTATAACGGCGGAAACGAATCCATCAACCTGAAGGACTACACCTTCTCCACGAACCCCGATCGCTTGAATGCCATTCAAGCGCCGGATAGGACTTTGGCCCCGGGCCAGCATTGTGTCATTCTCCTGTCGGACAAGTCTGATTCCTACCCCAAGGGCTATGACCGCCTACCCGTAAACTTGTCCGCTAAGGGCGAAACCGTTTACTTGAGTAAGGGTGGGGAAGTGGTAGACTATGCCATTGTGCCTGCCTTGCCCACAGATATTTCCTACGGCAGAGCCACTGGCAGCGGGGAATTTTCCTACCTGATTCCTACACCGGAGACTGCCAACGGAGAAAAGGCTTCCATTTCTGAAAACCCTCAAGCAGTCACTGCCCAAGGCACTTATGATACGGCTTCTGTGTCCGTCACCTTGCGTGGTAAGGGAGCGATTTACTATACCACCGATTGCACCGAACCCACCGCCGAATCTACCCCTTACACCGGCCCTATCATATTAACCAAAACCACCGTAATCCGGGCGATTTCCTACGAACCCGGAAAACTTCCCTCTGAAATTACCGACCTGAGCTATGTGGTGAACGAGGGGCACAGCCTGCCGGTTGTGAGCCTTGTAACCACACCGGACAACCTGTGGGATTACAGCACCGGAATCTATGTGGAAGGACCCAATGCCAGCGCTACATCTCCGCACTTTGGTGCTAATTACTGGCAGAATTGGGAGAAAACTGCAACCGTTTCCCTCTTTGAAAAAGACGGCACCGGTTTTTCAGAGCCTTGCGGCATCTCCATTTTCGGCGCCTATTCCCGGGCGCTGCCTATGAAAGCCTTCGATATTGCCTTCCGTGACTCCTACGGCGCAGGCTCTCTGAACTACCCCCTCTTTGGGGAAAAGGGTCTTGACAGTTACGAGAACTTTATCCTCCGCTGCAGCGGTCAGGACGCCCAGGTTGCCCGTATGCGGGATGTACTGATGACTTCCTTGGTTGCCGACCAGACCACTGTTGCCGTGCAGAAGTATCGCCCGGTGGTCCTGTACCTGAACGGGGAATTCTGGGGTGTGTACTACATTCGGGAAAAGGCCAATGAAAACTATGTGGCCGGCAACTACAATGCAGATGCTGCCGATGTATCCCTGACAGAATTTAACGGCAACACAGAATACAAAAGATTGGTAGACTATGCCCACACCCACGATTTATCCCAGCAGGAGCATTATGATTATGTCTGCTCTCAAATGGATGTGGAGAATTATATCGACTTTATGGTCGCCCAAATGTATATTGCCAATACGGATATTGACAATATCAAATTCTTCAAAACCAGCGACTTAAAGTGGACCTGGCTGTTCTACGATACAGACCTGGCCTTTTCCTCCTCCGGCTATGACACCGTGAAAGATTATACCAACCCCTCCGGCACCGGTGGCGGAAGAGCCCTTTCCACTAAGCTGATTAACGCGCTGCTGAAAAACCCTGAATTTAAGGATCAATTGATCCGTCGCTTTGCTTGGCAGATGAACAATATCTGGTCGGTGGAAAATGTCACCGCTCGGGTCAACGAACTGGAAGCGCTGATTGCCGAGGATATGAAACGGGATTGTGAAAGGTGGGGCAGAGGCTATACCAGCTGGCAGGGGAGCGTGGATTTCCTCCGGAGATTCCCTGCAGTCCGTAATGAAAAACTGCCGGCCTTCGTGCAGAGCTATTTCGGCCTGACCGATGCGCAAATGCGGGAGTACGGCTTCCCGGCAGGAGGTTAGTGTGATGCAGCGACACGAAGAAAAATACCTCATTGACTACCGCCAGTATGCCGCCCTGAGAAGCAAGGCCTTGGAAGTCCTAACCCCAGATATCCACGGCGGCAGCTATACCATCACATCTCTGTACTACGATGACCTGTTGGA
Organism: Faecousia sp.; assembly: GCA_045659325.1. Lineage (GTDB taxonomy): Bacteria > Bacillota > Clostridia > Oscillospirales > Oscillospiraceae > Faecousia. Next base: position 4,647 of record JAZOWQ010000156.1, read on the forward strand.
CACCGCCCTGCTGGAGAAACAGGACGGCCTCCGGCGACACACCAAATTCCGCGTTCGCACCTATGACGGCAGCGGTGATACAATCAATCTGGAGCGAAAGGTGAAACAGGGCATTCTCACAGAAAAACAGACTGCCCCCATTACCCGGGAGCAGATTGCCCTTTTGGGATGGCAAACAGACGGCTTTGACGGCCCGGCCAAGGATTTGGCGACCCAAATGCTTGCAACCGGATTGCGGCCTGCTGTTACGGTGCAGTATCGACGGGACGCATTCTTCTTCCAAGGTACGGACCTGCGACTGACCTTTGATACGGATTTGCGTATTCTGTCACCAACGATTGAAAGTCTGTTTGAAACAGATGCTTCGGGAATCCCTGTGCTGGATCAAAACACCGTCATTATGGAAATTAAGTACGGCAACTTTCTGCCGTCCTTTATCCGCAACCTGACAGCAGTACCGGCTACCCAGCTTTCTGTATCCAAATATGCTCTCTGTCGGGAAAATTAGGGCAGAGCGACAAATCCGAACCCGCCTGAAAGCGGCTGATTTCGGCGATTTTCGCCCTATTGTGCCTAGCAAGGCACAAAGCATTCCGTCGTCCCAATAGAACGAAAATCATCCAAAATCTTCTCGCTTTCAGGTCGAAGATTTTACAAAGAGATGGTTTTTGTTCTATCAAGGCACAAAACGCAGCAAATACTTTGTGTATTTGCGAGTATTTTAACACAGACAGAGCAATAAACCATCCTTTGTAAAACGAGTTCGGATTTGTTGCTCTACCCTAAATAAAGGAGAAGCTTTATGAGTATTTTTGATGCAATTAAAAACAGCGTCCTGCAAGGCTTTGATACCAACATTACCGCAATGGATATTCTGTTGGGATTGGGCGTATCCCTGCTGGCCGGTCTGTTTATTCTCTTGGTATATAAAAATGCCCGGAGGGGAACAGCCCCTGCCGGTGACTTCTGTGTGACATTGCTGCTGATTACCGCCATCAGCGCTATGATTGTTCTGACCATCACCTCCAATCTGGCGCTTTCTCTGGGTATGGTGGGCGCGCTGTCCATTGTCCGCTTCCGTACTGCTATTAAGGATTCCATTGATACGGCATTTCTGTTTTGGGCTGTGGCGGCAGGCATTACTGCCGGCGCCGGCTTCTATCTGATAACCATGATTGGTTGTTTGTTCATTGGGGCGGTGTGCCTGCTGTGTATGCTGACGCTGGAGAGAACTGCAAAGGCCTATTTATTAGTGGTGCGAGCAGAAAATGCTGCTGCCACCGATCAGGTAGAGAACACCTTGAAATCCGCCGGTGTGCCCTATAAGCTCTCCGCGCTGACCCAAACCTTGGACTATACCGAGGGCATCTATGAACTGAGCTATTCCGAGAAATATAAAAAAGCTGTAGCCGGTCTTTCCGGTATTGCAGGCGTAAAAACCGTTTCCCTTGTAGATTGCCGAAAGAGCTAAAAAATCCCCCGGATGCGTTGCTGACAGCAAGGTGCTCTTCGTGATGTAATATGTCCGTAAAAAAGGACCTACCGTTTGGTAGGTCCTTTTTCTTATGGGAAGGAATTACATATCAAAGGGTTCCATACCCAGCACGGGGTGACCCACAGTGCCCAGGTATTCCAGCAGCTGCTCGGGATCTTCTTCGCAGATGGTCTCATCAGCGATCATATCGGTGAAGTTCTCAACACCGTACATCTCCAGAACAGTAGCATCCAGACGCTCACGCATCTGATCTTTCAGCATCTTGGGCATCCAGACAATACGGCCGGGGCCGCCTTCGGCTGCGATGAACTTCTTGGAGGAAATGAAGTGCTTACCGTGACCCATGAAGCCGGGTGTCTGCACACCACCGCCGGTCATAGAAGCCATTTCGGAGAAGCTCATACCCAGAGGAGTGATGCCTGCGTGCTCACGGCAGGTGATAACCACACCCATGGAGCAGGGCTCAACACCACAGATACACTCGAAGCAACCACAGGAGGTCATGGGATCCTGGAACAGGGAGTACAGAGTGATTCTCTCAACAGCACCCTGAGAGTACTTGTTGACAGCCTCGTCCATAGAGTCGTAACGACCCAGCTTTTGGTCCTGACAGCCGGTCTTGAGGATGGGCTGACAGGGACCTGCGGGATCCAACTCCTGGGTAGCCTTAGCATCCAACCAGGAAACAGCGCCACACAGACCCAGACGCTCGGGAGTAACGATACATACGTGGCTGGGGGAGAAGGCCTGACACATAATACAGGTGTAGAAGGTGTCAACGGATTCGTCAGTCATAGAAGCAAGACGTGCATCACGCTTGTTGAAGATCTCGTTTGCCTGAGCGCGCAGCTCCTTGTTCTTGTCAGCATCAACAACGATGGTGACCTGGCACTTATCCACAACGGCCTCGA
>JAZOWQ010000157.1:0-14491 GCA_045659325.1 Faecousia sp.
CAATATACAGAAAAAGACCACCCATTTTGGGTGGTCTTGTCTATGGTGGACGATATAGGACTCGAACCTATGACCTTCCGCACGTCAAGCGGATGCTCTAGCCAGCTGAGCTAATCGTCCAAAGGCAGGAGTCATTATAACCAACATTCTGCCGTTTGTCAAGCCTTTTGTGGAAAATGTTACACGGAAATGTGCTCGTCCTCGGTTTCCTCCACTTCGGACAATTCGATTGTCAGCTCTGCCTTAGTGATCAGATAGCGGCGGATGGCAAACAGACCGGCGATACACAGGACACTAGCCACATTGCTCCAGGGGTTATCGTGGGTCAGAATAACCTGCCGGGCGATGGCCACAATCAGCACTTCCAGGGTGTTGGCAGGGGTCATATCCAGCAGCATTCTGACAAACTCCAATCCCACAACCAGTGTCAGAATATTGTGCAGATAGGTGTCGATGGTGGCAAAGTACTCGCTGACGGTAAACATCTTATAAATTTCCAGACCCAGCATACCCACCAGCACCACAAGGGTAATGATGGCGATGAGCCACTCTAAAAAATGCAGGGTCTTGTGAATCCAGTCTGTTTTCTTGTGCATAGGGTAACCTCTCTTTTTCTATCATTTTAGGGGTTGCTCTGTAAAAATGCTTTGGCGGAATCCAGCAGGGCATTTCGTTCGTTAGGAATCTGCTCGTCTTGTACCTGCTCCAAAAGATGGGCAAGGCACGCGCCTAAGGTTTTTCCTGCAGGAAAACCTATGGCAAGCAGATCCCGTCCGTCGATGGCCAAATCCGGAATGGTCAGACAGGCGTCCTCTTGGAGAATTTCCTCTAACAGCCGGCGCACTTCGGCAAACTGACTTGTCTTCTCGTTAGTTCCCTTGCCACCGAAATCCGCCTCCTGCAAGGTCAGCAGGTCAAAGGTAGCGTCCACGCCGTATTTGCCCAGCCGGCGGCGGAGAAGCTTTTTGTCCGGGGGCAGCTCGGTCATATGGTGGCCTATGAGGAATACCACCCGCTCCCGCAGGGCATTTGGCGCTTTCAAAGCAAGGAGCAATGTATCGGCTTTTTCTGCGCTGGCGCTTGCGTGACCGTGAAAATGCCCTCTGCCGTTCTCGTCTAAGAAGAAACAGTCCGGCTTGCCGCAATCGTGAAGGAGCGCTGCCCACCGCAGGGCCAGACAGCCAGGTACTGCCTCCACCACATGGGCGGTGTGGGTGTACACATCGTAACGGTGATGGGGATTGCGCTGTTCAAAACCCACACAGGGCGCCAGCGCAGGAACCGCCTGCACCAAAATTTCCCGATAGGTGTCTAAATCCGCGGCTTTTAACAAGGGGAGAAGTTTACATAACTCCTCAAACACCCGCTCCCGAGCCAGCTTGTCCATCAGGGGCGCAAGTTTTTTCATTGCAGCAAGGGTGTCTTTTTCCGGTGTCAGACCAAACCGCAGGGCAAACCGTACACCTCGCAAAATCCGCAGGGCATCTTCGGAAAACCGTGTTTCTGCATCGCCCACGGTCCGCAGAATGTGATGCTTCAAATCCTGCTGACCGCCAAAGGGGTCTACATACCCCGTTTCCGGGCAGTAGGCCATAGCGTTCACGGTAAAATCCCGGCGGGATAAATCCGCTTCAATGTGGCTTACAAACCGCACCCAGTCCGGATGCCGGCTGTCCTGATAGCCGCCTTCCGTGCGGAAGGTGGTGATTTCGATGACTTCCTGATCCACAACCACACCGATGGTGCCGTGTTTTTCACCGCTGCGCACCAGTGTATGACCCTCAAAAAGCTGTGCGGTCTCCTGGGGCAGGGCGTTGGTGCAAAGGTCATAGTCGTGGGGCGTCAGACCCAACAGGGAATCCCGCACACAGCCGCCTACGGCGTAGGCTTCATAGCCGGCCTGCTGCAGGATTTTCATACACTTCACCGCGGAGGCGGGCAAAACCATAGCCAAAGCCCCCTTATTGCGCATATTTTCCAAAGGCATCGGGGATGCAAAAGTCCGTTGCCATCCAAACAGCGCCGGTGATGTGGAATACTGTGTCACCGCCAACAACACTCAGCAGACAGCAAAACAGAGCCAGCTGCCGGAAGAACATATATTGCCGGCAATTGTTCAGATCTGCCCCCAGGGCAGCCCGGTAGTAGGCGGCGATGAGCAGGGAGAGTGTTGCCAGCAGGGGAAAGAAGTAGGTTTGCACCTGCACTTCTGCGCTCCACACCTGACAGAAAGCCAGTGTGCGGAAAATCAGATACAGGGAAACCGCGGCGTAAGCCAGACAGTTGGGCCGTCGTCCCTGCAGACGGCAGTAACCGGCAAAGCCCAGGGCCAATGCGCTGAGTGCGCCCAATAGCCGCACCAAAATCCGGAGAAATCCCGTTGCCACCGGAATGAATGCGGAGGCGCCCATACCAATGGCGGCAATCCAACATCCCACGGCAGCCACGACGGATTGGGGAAACAGCCGGTCATATACACCATCGGGTTTTGCGTTTTTCAGGAACAAGGCGTTGGCAGCCACCAAAACAGCCAGCAGGATAAAGGACAAAACGCTGGCAATGTGGCTGTGGCTGAGAAGTCCGCTGCTGTCAACGGTGGAAAACAGCCAGCTTTGCAGAGCCATACCAATGATGCCAAAAATAACAGAAAAGAAGGAGAAAATCTCCGTCTTGGGAAATTGTTTCATAAAGGATACCTCCAGGGTGTAACAATAGGGTTATTATATCAGTACTTTGTTAGGATTTCTACCCCTATTTGGAAAAATTATACTTGTTTCCAAGGCGCTTACCGAGTATAATAGATGCAAATTGCGAAGAAAGAGAGGAAGTGAAAGCATGGTGCGGTTGATTGTTTTGATGCTGATTCTGCTGACAGCAGTGGGAATCTACTTTGCTGTGGGCGGCTTCGGGGGAATGAACTGGCTTTGGTGCCTGCCCTTGTGTGTAATTGGCGGTGCTGTGGTACTGCTTGTTTTGTACTTCCTGATCTTGTGGATTTCCTGCGCCTTTGTAAATATGGAAAAACCCCAGAAAAAGGACAGTAAATATTACAGATTCCTCGCCAATATCACTGCCCAGCTGGTGCCGCTGATCCTGCGCATGCGCATCCACACCAAGGGTTTGGAGCGGACCCCCAAGGACGGACGGTTTTTATTGGTGTGCAACCATTTATCTATGCTGGACCCGGTGATGCTACTGGCCTATTTCCGGAAGAGCCAGATTGCCTTTATTTCCAAACGGGAAAATAACAGTATGTTTCTTGTGGGCAAGCTGATGCACAAAATTATGTGCCAGCTGATCAACCGGGAAAATGACCGGGAAGCCTTAAAGACCATCATCGCCTGTATCCGCCTGATCCAGGAGGATCAGGTGTCCGTGGCGGTGTTCCCCGAGGGGTACATTCACGGGGACGAAAAGCTGCACCCCTTCCGCAGCGGCGTATTCAAGATCGCCCAAAAGACCAAAGTACCGATTGTGATCTGCACTCTGCAGAACACCCAAAAGGTAAAGGTCAATATGTCAAAGCTGAAGCCTACTGATGTGCATCTGCATTTGGTGGGTGTGGTGCAGCCGGAGGAATATGAGGGCCTTACCACTGTGGATATTGCAGACCGTGTCCACGCCATGATGGCCGAGGACTTAGGTCCTGATTTAGTATTGCAGGAAACCCCTTGATTTTGCTTAGCAAAGGCACTATAATAAATGTAATTTGCCAGTTTTGGAGGATAGAAAGATGAAAAACAGTGAAAAGACCTTAGATATGATCGTAAATCTGTGTAAAAACCGGGGTTATGTGTATGCCGGCTCCGAGATTTACGGTGGCTTGGCCAACTCCTGGGACTACGGCCCCTTGGGTGTGGAATTCAAGAATAACGTCAAGAAAGCTTGGCTGAAGAAGTTTGTGCAGGAATCCGACTACAATGTGGGCTTGGATGCTGCGATCATTATGAACCCCACCACCTGGGTTACTACTGGTCATGTGGGCTCTTTCTCTGACCCTCTGGTGGACTGTAAGGGCTGTGGCTCCCGTCAGCGTGCTGACCAGCTGATTGCCGCTTCCGAGTCCGGCAAGCTGGTGAATGTGGACGCTATGGACACCAAGCAGATGAACGCTTTTATTGAGGAGCACGAGGATGTGGTCTGCCCTAACTGCGGCAAGCATCACTTCACCTCCATCCGCAACTTCAACCTGATGTTCCAGACCAAGATCGGTGTTACTGAGGACTCTTCCTCCATCGCATACCTCCGTCCCGAAACCGCACAGGGCATCTTCGTCAACTTCGATAACATTCAGCGCACCACCCGGAAGAAGCTGCCCTTCGGTGTTTGCCAGGTAGGTAAGGCTTTCCGTAACGAAATTACCCCCGGCAACTTCACCTTCCGTACCCGTGAGTTTGAGCAGATGGAATGCGAGTTCTTCTGCCAGCCCGGCACTGACCTGGAGTGGTTTGCCTACTGGAAGGACTTCTGCAAGAACTGGCTGATTAGCCTTGGCATTAAGGAGGATTCCCTGCGTCTGCGTGACCACGACCCTGCAGAGCTGGCCTTCTACTCCCGGGCTACTACTGATATCGAATATCAGTTCCCCTTCGGCTCCGGCTGGGGTGAGCTGTGGGGCATTGCTGACCGTACCGACTATGACCTGGGCCGCCATCAGGAGGCTTCCGGCAAGAAGCTGACCTACTTCGATCAGGATCGGAACGAGCACTACATTCCCTATGTCATTGAGCCCTCTCTGGGTTGTGACCGTGTGGCACTGGCCTTCCTGTGTGAGGCTTATGATGAGGAAGTTGTGGGTCAGGATAAGAACGGTAAGGACGATGTGCGTACTGTACTGCGTCTGCACCCTGCGCTGGCTCCCTTCAAGGCTGCTGTGCTGCCCCTGTCCAAAAAGCTCTCTCCCAAGGCCGAGGAGATTTACAGAGAGCTGCGTAAGGACTTTATGGTGGACTATGACGATGCCGGCTCTATCGGCAAGCGCTACCGCCGTGAGGACGAAATCGGCACCCCTCTGTGTATCACTGTGGACTTCCAGACTGTGGGCGACGAGACCACCGAAGCTGACAACTGCGTCACCGTCCGTGACCGTGACACCATGGAGCAGGTCCGTGTTCCCATTAGCGAACTGAAGAATTATATTGCTGAGAAGTGCAATTTCTAAGAGTGAACAGGAAAATGCCCCGGATTGCTCCGGGGCATTTTTGTTTGCCTTGTCATTGCGAGGAGGGCGAATGCCCGACGTGGCAATCTCCCAAGTATTCCCCAAAAAACTAAGGGCGGATGCCCGTATCCGCCCGCAAAACCGTTGTAATAGTAAAGGTTTTTCTTGCTTTTTATAGTGTGCTATGGTTAAATACAAATAGGAACGGGTAAAGGAGATATAGTATGGCAGAGACCTATTGCGGAAAGACCTGCGCCCAGTGCGTGGAAAAAGAGATATCATCCTGCCCCGGCTGCAAGTTTGGCCCGGGCCGGCAGCCTGACGGCGATTGCACCATTGCTTTGTGCTGCAGGGAAAAAGGACATCGGGACTGCACGACCTGTAGTTTTAACGGAACCTGTTATACCCTTCGGGGCAAGGAGCGTATGCCGGAGTATCGGAGAAAGGCTGTTGAGGCAGAGCGAATCAGAGCCGCAGCCTTAACAAAACGCGCCCTCATCTTTGGCAGATGGCTTTGGGTGTTGTTCTGGCTGACCATTCTCAATATGATTACATCTGTTTTGACAGTGAAAACCTTCACAGAGGCAAACTCTGTGCGCTTCATTATCGGCAGTGTGTTGAGCACTGTATGCGCCCTTGCTTGCGGCGCTATTCTGATTCGGTTATCCTTCGAAGAGGAACGGTATCGCATAGCAGGCATTTGCGTTTTGGCCAGCAACGCCATTGGCGCGCTGCAGTATATTCCCGGCATCTCCGGAAGCGTCTTGTGGATCTTGCTATTGTCTGTTGTCACTGTTATGATCTCTTCCTATGGCGCGTATCAGGAGCTTGCGGCCCATTCTGCCGTCGTTGTGGATTTGGATAGCAAGCTGGCAGAAAAGTGGCCCAAACTCTTCAAGGCATACCTTCTTATGTTTTTGACACTGCTTTGCAGCATTCTGTTTGCGCTGATCAGTCCATTCATTGGCGGTTTGTTTGGAATTGTCTCCGCACTCGGCCTGATAGTTGTATCCGGTCTGAAGCTGGTCTACTTATACAAAACGGCAAAGCTGTTTAGAAAGTGCACGCTGGACAAAGCTTGCGCCAACGCAGAAATTTAGCATATGGCAGAAATGCTTTTGATTTACAAAAAAACGCCGTAAATGAAAGGACAATATGGAAAAAGAAGTTTTGACCCACGAGCGCTTTTTGCGTGACTACAAAACCCAAATGCAAAAAAATCTGAAAAGCTTAATCCCTTTGCTGATTGTTCTGTTATGCGTATCGATACTGATGATTATTGCGCTTATTCACCTCATAGCGGAAATTGGCTTTGCCTTTTTTGTAATCTTGCATATTGTTGTATTGGTTGGCGCGAATTTCATTTTTATAGATGCAATGATCTGTTGCTACAATGGCTATCAGGCTATCAAGAGCAAATGCTATTATGTGGTAACCGATGAGGTGATTGGCAAACAAGAGGCGGAGCGCTATCACGGTCGATTTTTCAGAACTTATTCCATTCCGGCAAAAATAGAGTTTCGCGCATACGGTGCATATTTTCCCAATATGAAATACACTGTTGATTCTTCTGACCAATTTGCGGTCAGCGATGTGGATAATTTCTATGGCGCATTTACCGGAGAGGAATTTTTGCTGGTAATTAACAAAAAGTCGAAGATTCTGCTGATATATAATACGAAGTTTTTTACATATCCCGACAAAAGATAACGCTGTATATCGAGTGGTAACTCGCCGGAGATTCGTCGAGTAGGAACTCGCCGGAGATTCGTCGAGTAGGAACTCGCCGGAGATTCGTCGAGTAGGAACTCGCCGGAGATTCGTTTGCATTTTTGCCCCGCAGGGGCAAAAATTAAGGTGTTGCCGCCGTGAGGCGGCAAGCGGCGCTGATCCGCGCCGCATTTAATCTTTCGAATCTCCGTCTCGTCAAAGAAAAAAGAGGTAGATACCAAATGGTATCTACCTCTTTTTTGGTGACTCGCCGGAGATTCGAACTCCGGACCCACTGCTTAAAAGGCAGTTGCTCTGCCAACTGAGCTAGCGAGTCGTAAAACTGAGGAAAACCAGCCTCCTCAGCTTTCGTGGCTGGGATGGCAGGATTTGAACCTACGAATGCCAGAGTCAAAGTCTGGTGCCTTACCGCTTGGCGACATCCCAATCTATCCCGTCCAGCGCTGGACACACGGGGTATTATAGCACGGTAATTCTATTTTTGCAACTATTTTTTGAATTATACGGAAAATTTATACAAGGGGCAATTGTCCTTGATTTCTTCAGATGTGTATGATAGGATTTCTATATATTCAAAAGGAAATGAGGCGATGGCGTGGATACACGGAAACAGGAACTGAAACGCTTAAAAAAGGAATGCAAACGCTCCAAACGGAAGTATGTGACCTTGTGGAAAACCTTCGGCATTCTATTTTTGGTACTGACCTTGATTTTTACCCCCTTGTGCGTGGTGGTGAAGATGTTCGACAACACCATGGCGGCTTTCTTCGGCGGCACATTTTGGGAGCTGCAGAACGAGGACAAAAACGCAATTTATTATAAAAGCGACTTTGCCACCAACGAGGAGATGGCCGCTTACGGAGAGGAAATCTGCCAGCAGGTGGAAGCAGAGGGCGCAGTTCTTTTAATGAATGAAAACAATGCCCTGCCCCTGCAATCCGGCGCAAAGGTCAGCTGTTTCTCCAATTCCTCTGTGAATCTGGTGTACGGCGGCACTGGCTCCGGCAACATCGATGCCTCCAAGGCGGACAACCTGAAGGGCGCTTTGGAAAAGGCTGGCTTTTCCGTGAACGAAACTTTGTGGAACTTCTACCTGTCCAAGGAGATTGCCAAGTACGCCCGGAAAGGCGGCGGTATGGTATCTTTGGAGTCTGCCAAGGTGTCTGAGGTGCCCTATAACCTCTATACCGACGATGTGTTAAACTCCGTTTCTGCCTATGGCGAGGCTGCCATTGTGGTACTTTCCCGTGTAGGCGGCGAGGGTGCAGATATGGATTTCCGGGATACCAACTATCTTGCCCTGAATCAGGATGAGAAAGACCTGATGCAAGGCCTTTCTGATCTGAAGAAAGCGGGCAAAATCCAAAAAATCATCGTGCTGATTAACACCGCCAATGCTCTGCAGGTGGACTTCCTGAAGGGCAACCCCTACGGGGTGGATGCGGCGCTGTGGATTGGCGATGTAGGCATCACCGGCGTCAATGCTGTAGCAGAGATTCTCTCCGGCAAGGTCAATCCCTCCGGCTCTTTGGTGGATACCTATTGCTATAACAACTATGCCGCCCCTGCTATGCAGAACTTCGTACCCACCACCTACGGCGGTTATGACGGCAATAATATCCCCAGCCACGCCAGCACCTATATGATTTACCAAGAGGGTATCTATGTGGGCTATAAGTATTTCGAGACCCGCTACGAGGACTTCGTCATGGGCACCGGCAACGCAGGCAGTTACGCTTACGGTGACGATGTAGCGTACCCCTTTGGCTTTGGCCTGAGCTATACCACTTTCAACTATTCCGATATGGCTGTGGTCTATAATGAAAAAACCGATAAATTTGAAGTAACTGTTACTGTGACAAACACCGGCGCTGTAGCCGGAAAGGAGACAGTGCAGGTCTATGCCCAGTCTCCCTATACCGATTACGACAAACAAAATCTTGTAGAAAAGGCATCTGTGAATTTGGTTGGCTTCGGCAAGACCAAAATCATTGAGCCCGGCGCATCGGAAACCGTTACCGTCTATGTAGATAAGCGGGATTTGGCATCCTTTGACACCTACGGCGCAAAGACCTATATTCTGGACGCAGGCAAGTACTTCCTTACCGTTGCCACCGATGCCCACAATGCAGTGAACAATATTCTCGCCGCCAAGGGCTACACCCCGGAGTCCACCGAAAACCGTATGGACACCGCTGGAGATGCCGCCCTAACCTACGCTTGGGAGCAGGCAGAATTTGATGCAAAGACCTATGCCACCTCCAAAAACGGCACAACCATTACCAATCAGCTGTCCAATGCAGATCCTAACCTGTACGAGGGTGTGAAAGAGGAGGTCAAGTGGGTGTCCCGTCAGGATTGGCAGGGAACGCTGCCCAAGGAAATTGTGAAGATTCAGCTGACGGATTTGCTGATTTCCCACCTGCAGGACGGGCAGTACAACCCCGCCGATTATCCTACCGTGGAAATGCCCACCATGGGCGCGGAAAACGGCTTAAAGCTGTATGATATGATTGGTTTGTCTTTTGACGATCCCAAGTGGCAGACCCTGCTGGACCAGCTGACCTTTGACGAAATGGTGGCTCTCATCGGTGACTCCTTCCACTGGAGAATGCCGCTGGAGTCCGTGCAGGCACCCGGCGCCCGTGACGAGAATGGCCCCCAGGGCCTCACCGCGTCGCTCCTTGGCTCTGCCGGTACCCAGCTGGAGGCAACCGCCCTCACCTCCGAGGATGTGATGGCAGCCACCTTTAATACGGAACTGATGTATGAAGTGGGTAAGGTGATTGGCAATAACTGCTTAGCCGCTGATGTGGTCTGCCTGTACGGCCCCGGCAGCAATACCCACCGCACCCCCTACGGCGGACGGAACTTTGAGTATTACTCCGAGGATGGCTTCCTTGCCGGTAAAATCTGCGCCGCAGAGGTGCGAGGCATTCAGGACAAGGGCGTGGATGTGGTGATCAAGCACTTCGCCCTGAACGATTGTGAGCAGGAGCGAATCGGTCAGGCAGTATGGCTGAACGAGCAGGCCGCCCGTGAAATCTACCTGCGTGCCTTCCAGTATGCCTTTGAAGAGGGCAAGGCCAACGGTGTGATGACCGCCTATACCCGCTGGGGCGCAATTTGGTCCGGCGGCCATAAGGGTCTGATGACGAATATTATGCGCAAGGAATGGGGAAGCAACGGTATGTCCATCACAGACAACGTGCTGACCACTTATGTCACCGGCGCAGACGGTATCTTGGCAGGCGTTACTACCTACGATGCTATGATGCCTTATATTGTCAACGAACTACCCAAGTACGAAAATGACCCGGTAATCGTAGCTGCAATGCGGCAGGCCTGCCACCATAATCTGTATGCATTGGCAAACTCCTCCGGTATGAACGGCATTGGTCCGGAAACTACCATTCGTGCCCATCAGACGGGCCTTGTGATTGCCTGTTGGATTGCAACACCTGTCTTTGCTACCGCTTATATTTTCTTTGCTGTTATGTGGAACAGGGGCAAGAAAAAATGGAAAAAGTCCGAGGGCTACCTGGACTACAGAACCTTGAAGAATACCCTCAAGGAAGAGAAAAAACGATAACAACTCAGCGCCACCTCGTAAGAGGTGGCGCAACTGTAAAGGGAGGTGAGAAGGTGCGTTTTCAAAAGATATATGTGGAGATTTCCAACCTGTGCAACCTAAGCTGCGCCTTCTGCCCCGGCACGAAACGGACTCCCGGCAGAATGACGGCAGAAAAATTTGCGCAGTTGCTCCCAAAATTAAAGCCCTATACGGAATATCTGTACTTTCATTTGATGGGTGAGCCACTGTGTCACCCGGAGCTTAAGGCATTTTTGGATTTAGCAAAGGATTTCAAGGTGATTCTCACCACCAACGGCACACTCCTTGCGCGCCAACAGGAACTGCTCCTGTCCGCCCCCAATCTCCACAAGGTGAACATCTCCTTACATGCCTTTGAAGCCAACGATTTGGCCGTTCCCTTTGAATCCTACCTTGCCGATTGTTTTCGGTTTGGACAAGCGGCTCAAGGGGAAAAGCTGGTGGTTTACCGCCTGTGGAATCATGGAGGACAGGATGCCCGCAATGATGAAATTCTGATGCAAATGGAACAATATTTCCCAAAGCTTTGGATTACAAAACGGCAGGGCACGCAAATCGGGGAGAAAGTCTTTTTGGAATACGGGAAAAAATTCGATTGGCCGGATTTACAGGCGCAGGAGGACAAAGGGGAACTGTTCTGCTATGGCCTGCGGGACCAGCTGGGTGTTTTGTGGGACGGCACGGTTGTGCCGTGCTGCTTAGACCATGAGGGGGAGATCCCCTTGGGCAATTTATTTAACCAAGATATGGACGAGATTCTAAACAGCCCCCGGGCCAAGGCCATCTACGATGGCTTTTCCCGGAAAGTGGCAGTAGAACCCCTCTGCCGCCGCTGCGGCTACGCTCGACGCTTTCGATAAAAAACCGCTGAACAAAAAGTTCAGCGGTTTTTGTTTTACATCTTCTCCGGGGCGGAGAAGCCTAAGATATCAATACAGGCTTCCAGAATGTTCTTTGCCAGAGCAATCAGGCTGATGTAGCCTGCCTGCAAGGATTTGTCTTCCTCGGTGAGGATACGGGTCTCGTGGTAGAACTTGTTAACAGCGCCGGCCAGCTCGTAAATATAGGCGCAAATCAGGTTGGGGCAGGAGGTCTTCAGTGCGCTCTCCAGCGCAGGACCCACCTTGGTGATGGCCAGCATCAAATCCTTGGCATAGCTGTTGGCAGGCACTTGAATGGGCAGATTCTCCCAAGCACCGTACTTTGCCAGGATGGATTTCACGCGAACAATGGTGTAGAGGATATAGGGGCCGGTATTGCCCTCAAAGGCGGCAAACCGCTCCATATCGAAGTTGTAGTCCTTGGTGGGCTGATTGGACAGGTCGCCGTATTTCAGGGCGGCCATAGCGATTTTGGCGGTGGTGGCCTCTACTTCAGCGTCGTCCACAATCTTGTTCTCCACTACCTTGGCCCGAACAAAATCGGTCATATCCCCAATCAGCTGTTCCAAACGGAGCACACCGCCGTCACGGGTCTTGAAGGGCTTGCCGTCAGCGCCGTTCATAGTACCGAAGCCAACATGCTCCAGCTCGGTCTCGGGTGTTACAATGCCTGCCTTCCGGGCGGCGCGGAATACCTGCTCAAAGTGCAGATTCTGCCGCTTGTCGGTGACATAGAGCATTTTGTTAGGCTTCCAGTCCTCCATACGCTGGACCATAGTTGCCAAATCGGTGGTAGCGTAGATGGAAGAGCCGTCGGATTTTACCAAGATGCAGGGGGGCATTTCTTTTTTGTCGTCCTCTTCGGCTACGGGAATGACCCACGCGCCCTCGGACTGTACTGCAATGCCCCTCTTTTTCATATCCTCCACCATTGCGGGGATATAGGGGTCAGCATCGCTTTCGCCCAGCCACTGTTCGAAGTAAACTTCCAGATTGTCGTAATTTTTCTTCAGGTCGGCAAGGGACACATGCATAATATGTTGCCACAGAGCGCGATAACCACGGCGGCCCTGCTGCAATTCCAAGGTTGCCTGATGAGCCTTGTGGGAAAATTCCGGATCAGCCTTCTTGGCAGAGGCGGTGGGGTAAATCTCCTCCAGCTCGTCTACCGTAAAGGGGGCGGTTTCGGGATAATCTCCGGTGAAATCTGCGTCGAAATAGGGCAATTCCGGCTGCCGCTCGGACAGCTCCGCAATAATCAGACCCATCTGCAGACCCCAGTCGCCCAGATGCACATCGCCGATGGTGTTGTAGCCAAGGAACTTGTGCAGCCGCTTTAAGGTCTCGCCGATGATAGCAGGACGCAGGTGACCAATGTGCAAAGGCTTTGCCACATTGGCTCCGCCGTAGTCCACTACAATGGTCTGACCGGCGCCGATTTTCTCAATGCCGAAGTCAGGGGCGGTGCGCATTTCCTCCAGATAATTCTGCAGGAAAGTATCGGACAGCTTCAGATTGATAAAGCCGGGCATCACCGCGTCACACATAGAAAAGTCGCTCTTATCCAGCTTTTCAGCCACCGCGTTGGCAATGGCGATGGGGGCGCATTTGTACTGCTTGGCGGCAGATAGAGCACCGTTGCACTGATACTCGCACAGGTCGGGGCGGTTGGATACCGTTACCCGGCCAAAGGAAGCCTCATAGCCGGCATCAATAAATGCCTGCTCCATCTTGGCGGTAATCAAATCTAAGATTTTCTGCATCTTAATTCTCCTTCTGTTGTGCCACCCACTCCAGATAATCGTCGTAAGTGCCGTAGCGGTCCACAATAGTGCCGTCGGGCTGGAACGCAATCACACGGTTACAGGTAGAGGTCAGCATTTCGTGGTCGTGGGAGGCAAGCAAAACCACACCGTCAAAGGCCTCAAGACCCTTGTTCACTGCCTGAATGGATTCCATATCCAGGTGGTTGGTGGGCTGGTCCAGCAGCACCACATTGGCGCCACTAAGCATCATTTTAGAGAGCATACAACGGACCTTCTCACCACCGGAAAGCACATCCACAGGCTTGAATACATCGTCGTTGCCGAAGAGCATACGGCCCAGGAAACCACGGAGGTATACATCGTCTTTCTTGGCGGAATACTGCCGCAGCCAGTCCACCAGTTCCATCTTGTTGCCCTCAAAGTACTCAGTGTTGTCCTTGGGAAGGTAAGAGCGAATGGTGGAAACGCCCCATTTAATGCTGCCCTCGTCCGGTTCCAGCTCACCCATCAGCACCTTGAACAGGGCGGTCTGGGCCAGCTCGTTTTCACCCACAAAGGCAATCTTGTCGGTGCGGTTCACGGAGAAGTATACCTTGTCCAGCAGCTTGACACCGTCCACAGTGACGGACACATCGTTGACAGTCAGCACATCCTTACCCAGCTCCCGTTCCGGCATAAAGCCCACGAAGGGATACCGCCGGGTGGAGCAGGGCATCTCTTCCACAGTCAGCTTGTCCAGCAGCTTCCGGCGGGCGGTTGCCTGCTTGGCTTTGGACTTGTTGGCAGAGAATCGCTGAATAAACAGCTGCAGCTCTTCAATCTTCTCCTGATTCTTCTTGTTCTTGTTGCGAATCATGGCCTGCACCATCTGAGAGGATTCGTACCAGAAGTCGTAGTTACCCACATACATCTTAATCTTGCCGTAGTCAATATCCACGGTGTGGGTGCAGACGGTGTTCAGGAAGTGGCGGTCGTGGGATACAGCGATGACCATACCGGGAAAGTCCAGCAGGAAGTCCTCCAGCCAGTTGATCGCTTCGATGTCCAGGTTGTTGGTAGGCTCGTCCAGCATAATGATGTCGGGGTTGCCGAACAGCGCCTGGGCCAGTAACACCTTCACCTTCAGACGGGGATCGGTGTCGCCCATCAGGTCGTAGTGCATATCCGTGGAAATGCCCAGACCCTGCAGCAGACGGGAGGCATCGCTTTCTGCTTCCCAGCCGTCCATTTCGGCAAACTCTGCCTCCAATTCAGCGGCGCGGATGCCGTCCTCGTCGGAGAAGTCCTCTTTTTCGTAGATGGCGTCCTTTTCCTTCATCACATCGTACAGGTGCTGGTT
>JAZOWQ010000158.1:0-5481 GCA_045659325.1 Faecousia sp.
CCTAACCGGATTTCAATGGCGGAGTGAGAGGGATTTGAACCCTCGCGCGCTGTTTAGACGCCTACTCCCTTAGCAGGGGAGCCCCTTCGGCCTCTTGGGTATCACTCCGAATGAAAAGAATATTCTTTTGTGCCAAGTCATTCTATCACGGTGACACTTGTTTGTCAAGCATATTTGGGCAGAAATGCGTAGGTCTTATTTATGTTTTCACACATAGACTATTCCATACATTGGAATATGAGGTGGTACAATGGAACATATAACCAACGCAATCACATTACGAGGTGCATTATGCGGACTTCCCCAACTTTCCCACGAAAATCACGGGAAACGATTCTTTCGTTTTTTTCTGGAGGTTCCTCGTTTATCCGGAGCAATCGATACCCTGCCGATTATTGCTGAAGAGGAAATTTTGAATCAAATTGACTTGTCAGCAGGGGAGATGTTGACCGTAATCGGGCAGGTGCGTTCCCATAACCAACGCTCAGACGGTGTCAGACATTTGCTGATTTTTGTATTTGCATCGTCAATCGTTGCTGAGAATGGTGATCCGATCAACGATGTTACGGTTGAGGGTCCTCTGTGCCGGGAGCCAACCTATCGTTTAACACCTTTGGGCAGAGAGATTTGTGATGCGATGGTAGCAGTGCCACGAGCCTTCCATAGGGCAGATTATTTGCCGTGTATTCTTTGGGGAAGAATTGCTAAAATGGTGTCAGAGTGTCATACAAGGGATGTGATATCCGTTCAAGGCCGCCTGCAAAGTCGTGTCTATACGAAGATGACAGAAGAAGGACTTCAAGAACGCACGGCCTATGAAATATCAGCGTTAACAGCAGAAATTATAGAAGAAAATATGTACTGATCAAGCCGGGCGGCGGATTGCTCCGCCGCACCAAAGCCACGCAGGTGAAGTCACCTGACGATTACATACACCATCATATTCCTTTTGGTTTGTCTTGTTACTTGGAATTTCCTCTTTTCTTGATGGATTTTCTGTGATAGAATGAATAAAAGGATGTGATGATTATGGAAAAGAAAGTCCGTAGTATTATTGATGCGCTAAATCTGCGGTATCCGGATGCGATTTGCGCTCTGCACTATGAAAAGGATTACGAGTTGATGATTGCTGTGCGGTTGTCCGCCCAATGTACCGATGCCCGGGTAAATCTGATTACGCCGGCGCTGTTTGCTGCCTATCCCACTTTGGAGACTATGGCGAACGCAGATATAGCGGATGTGGAAAACTACATACATTCCTGCGGCTTCTTCCGTCAGAAGGCAAAGGATATTGTGTTGGCTTGTCAAATGTTACTGACGGAGTTTGACGGCAAGGTGCCGGATACAATGGAAGACCTTTTGCGCCTGCCCGGTGTAGGGCGTAAGACTGCCAATCTGCTGTTGGGTGACCTATATAAAGAGCCGGGCAGTGTGGTTTGTGATACCCATTGTATGCGAATTTGCGAGCGCTTGGGACTTTCCAAAGGCAGAGAGCCTGAAAAGGTGGAAAAACAGCTCCGGGCTGTTCTGCCGCCGGAGGAGAGCAGTGATTTCTGCCACCGTATTGTGTTGTTTGGTCGGGAGATTTGTACCGCCCGATCACCCAAATGTACAGTGTGTCCTTTGGCAATGTATTGCAACGAAATTAATAAAGGATAATATTCCCCCCTTGTCTGAATACACTTGGACAAGGGGGGATTTTCTTGAGTAAGAAACTTCCGATATTTTATAATGCGCTCCTGCTTACGGGGGTAAATTTGCTATTGCGGCTGGTGTCTACCGGCTTTCAGGTATATCTGTCAGGAAAAATCGGCGCGGCAGGAATCGGCTTGCTGCAGCTTGTGCTATCCGTTGGGGGAATGGCGTTAACAGCCGGTATAGCGGGTATCCGGACAGCCACAATGTATATAACCGCTGAGGAGTTGGGAAAAAGACGGCCGGAGAATGTTCGCTGGGTGCTTTCCGGTTGTATGAAATACAGCCTTTCGTGCAGTATAGCGGTGGCAATGATATTATATATGATTGCGCCGATTGTTGCTGAGCGGTGGATAGGTAACCCGGATGTTGCGCCGGTAGTGCGGCTGTTTTCCTTCTTTCTTCCTGTAAATTGTCTGACCGGAGTGATGGTGGGATATTTTACTGCGGCAAACCGAATCAGTACGCTTTCTGCGGTTGAGGTTGCAGAGCAAGCTTGCTCAATTGGTTTAACAATATCTCTATTACATTTCTGGGCAGGGGATAACCTTGTCCGCGCCTGCGCCGGTGTGGTATTAGGAAGTGGACTGAGTGCGTGCTTTACCCTTGTCTGCCTTTTGTATTTGCGTAAAAAAGAACACGCATCCATTGGTACACCCATATCCGTCCGTCGAAGATTGTATGAAACGGCAGTGCCGCTGGCACTGGCAGACGATTTGAAAGCAGGCATTTCTACAACGGAGAATCTGATGGTGCCCAAACGGCTTGTCCTGTGTCAAAAAATCGGTAATCCCTTAGCTGCCTTTGGTATGGTCTGCGGAATGGTGTTTCCGGTGTTGATGTTTCCAATGGCGATTCTGTTCGGCTTGGCGGAACTGTTGATTCCGGAGCTTGCCCGATGCGCGGCTGCTGGCAGCGAGAAGCGAATACGGTATCTCGCCAGGCGAAGTCTGCGACTTGCAATGCTTTACGGGTGCTTTTTCTGTGGTTTACTGTTTCTACTGGGAGAGGATTTGTGTTTCCGGCTGTATGATAATCGGGAGGCAGGCAAATACCTGCGCCTCTTTGCGCTCCTTGCGCCAATGCTGTACTGCGATGCGATCACCGATGCTATGATAAAAGGACTGGGACAACAGACAGCCTGTGTGCGTTATAATATACTAACATCCGGATTGGATGTCTTGTTCTTATATCTACTGCTGCCGACCTACGGTATGGAGGGTTATTTTTTCAGCTTCCTTGTGACACACCTGCTGAATTTTGCCTTAAGTGTCCGCAGACTCATCAAACTGACAGGGAAGATTATATCCCTATCAACTGTTTTGCTGACCCTAATGGCAACAGCCGGCTCTATCATCATATCCAGCTTTGTAATCACACCGCATTTGCGTGTCGGTGCATACATACTTCTCTTAGGTAGCACCCTATACCTGTTTCAGGTGATTGGCAGGGAAGACCTATCTTGGATTAAAGGTTTAATAAAAAGAAAAGGCTCACAGATGTGAGCCTTTTTCTTATAATGCCTTCAATACTTCCAGCAGAAATTCCCAAGTGCGTTTGGTGGAGGTGATTTCCAGCCTTTCCCGGCTGGTGTGAATGTCCTGCATGTTGGGTCCAATGGATACGCAGTCCAATCCAGGTAATTTTTTGCTGAGGAGTCCACACTCCAAGCCTGCGTGGATTGCCACAACTTCTGGCGTCTTGCTATACATATCGGTATATACCCGAATCATGGTGTCTCTTAACTTGGAATCCTTTTTGTATTCCCAAGCCGGGTATTCACCCCGAATATTGCACTCGCTCTCGTAAAAGTTAGACAGTTCTTTCAGCTTGTTCAGCAACTCCTCTTTTTCTTTTTCCACACTGCTGCGTACTGCCCAAGTCAGATGCAGGGCATCGTCCAGCTTCAAAATACCTAAGTTCAGGCTTGTCTGCACCAGACCGTCAATGTCCTCACTCCGGGACTGAACGCCGTTGGGCGCGGCGTTGAGCAGACCAATCACTTTGGCGGAGCATTCGCTTGTCAGCGCATTACCGCCCAAAGCGTCCACATCATCGCCTCTGATAACCACATTCGGCTCGTCAAACTGTTCCCGAATCTCCTTTTGAAGCTGCTCGGTAATTTCGTTGATTCTCTCGATATACATACCGAGAGCAACAAAAGTAACCTGACAGGAGCGGGGGATTGCATTATCCTTTGCGCCGCCTTCCAGTTTCGTGATGCACACAGGCATCAGCTTCTGCACACGACCTAGTAATTCACCCATAATCTTGTTGGCGTTAGCGCGGTTTTTGTGGATTTCCACACCGGAGTGACCGCCTTCCAAGCCTTCCACCGTCAGCTTTACGCAAGGACCGTACACCGCCCGACGGGTAACGGGCATAGAAACAGTAGCCTTTGCCCCACCGGCGCAGGAAACGGTAAAAATGCCTTCTTCCTCAGAATCAATATTCAGCATTGTGCGACCTTTCAAAGAGGAAAGATCAATCCCGGTAGCACCATCCATTCCGGTCTCTTCGTCTACGGTGATAATGACTTCCAGAGGCGGGTGGGGGATTGTACTGTCTGCAAGCAGAGCCAGTGCATAAGCGATGGCGATTCCGTCGTCACCACCCAAGGTTGTACCCTTGGCGAACACATAAGTACCGTCGTGGGTGACGTCCAAGCCTTCGGTATCCATATTGATGGGGCAGTCAGCATCCTTTTCGCAGACCATGTCCATATGACCCTGAATGATAACAGGGGAGTGGTCTTCGTAACCGCAAGTACCCTCTCCAAACAGTAGGACATTATTCAGTTCGTCCTGTACATAGCGGATATTATGTTCCTTAGCAAAGGAAACAAGATAGTCGCTGATTTGTTTTGTGTTTCCGGAACCGTGGGGGATAGCGCAAAGCTGTTCAAAATAAGAAAATACCGATTTGGGTTCCAAACCGGAGAGTTTTTCACAATGCATATGCAACACTCCTAAAATGTTTTTGATTATTTTAGCATAATGTGCTCCAAATGTCCATAAAAAAGGGACACGTTTGCAACGTGTCCCATAGGATTTATTTCTGGCGGAAGGACTTGCAGTCGGTGCACTGATCCATGGTGGGGTTGCCTTCGTGAGTGCCGACCAGAATGCGGTCCAGAGCGCAGTAGTTAGCGTCCTGGCAGTGGTTAGCGCACTGATGAACGGTGCATTCAATGCTCTTGTTTGCTTTACAATCCATTTTCAGTTCCTCCTTTTTTGATGATAGGGTTAGTATGGCTCATTTTTTCTGTTACATACCTTCGTTTTTAATTGACATTTTGCTAGGAAACTATTATAATATTTGCGGAAAATATGAAGACGGGATACCGTTTTTACAAAGAAAGGAAAATTTGCCATGATTTATAGTGCAGAAGTACAGCATATGTGCTCCGTGGCCAAGGGCGCCTATCACGGCCCCGCTCCCATTCCCGAAGAGGGCAAGTGGGTACAGGCCAAGCAAATCTCTGACATCAGCGGTTTTACCCACGGTATCGGCTGGTGCGCACCTCAGCAGGGCTGCTGCAAGCTGACCCTGAATGTAAAAGAGGGCATCATTGAGGAAGCTCTGGTAGAAACTCTGGGCTGCTCCGGTATGACCCACTCCGCAGCTATGGCTTCCGAAATTCTCATCGGTAAGACCCTGCTGGAGGCTCTGAACACCGACCTGGTGTGTGACGCTATCAACACCGCTATGCGTGAACTGTTCCTGCAGATCGTTTACGGCCGTACCCAGTCCGCTTTCTCCGAGGACGGCTTGGCAGTTGGCGCT
>JAZOWQ010000159.1:0-5526 GCA_045659325.1 Faecousia sp.
CGCTCATCGAAATCATCACCGCCCAGACGGGTGTCGCCGGCAGTAGCCAGAACTTCCACGATGCCGTCGCCAATTTCCAGAATGGTCACGTCGAAGGTACCGCCGCCCAGGTCATAGACCATGATCTTCTGCTCGGTTTCCTTGTCCAGACCGTAGGCCAGAGCGGCTGCGGTAGGCTCGTTGATGATACGCTTAACCTCCAGACCGGCGATTTTGCCTGCGTCCTTGGTTGCCTGGCGCTGCGCGTCAGAGAAGTAAGCGGGAACAGTGATAACAGCCTCGGTGACGGTCTGGCCCAGATAAGCCTCGGCATCCGCCTTCAGCTTCTGCAGCACCATGGCGCGGGTTTCCTGAGGAGTATAGCCCTTGCCGTCGATGTTCACATGGTAGTTTTCACCCATGTGGCGCTTGATGGAAGCAATGGTGCGGTCAGCATTGGTCACAGCCTGGCGCTTTGCCACCTGGCCAACCATACGCTCGCCGGTCTTGGAGAATGCCACCACAGAGGGGGTGGTTCTGCCGCCCTCGGCATTGGCGATGACAACAGCCTCGCCGCCTTCCAGAACAGCAACACAAGAGTTGGTAGTACCCAAGTCAATTCCGATAATCTTACCCATAATAAATTTCCTCCTATATATGAAAGTAATTGTTTATAATTTAATTCGCGACTTGCACCATAGCAAATCTCACGATCTTGTCGCCAATCTTAAAGCCCTTCTGAAACACCTGACAGATGGTGTTTTCGCCGAAGTTCTCGTCGTCCGTGTGCATCACTGCGTTGTGCAGGTTGGGATCAAAGGCATCTCCCACATTGCCGAAAATCTCCACGCCCAAGCCGTTCAGAATACCAACCAGCTGGGTCATAGTCATTTCCACGCCCTTTTTGTAGGCTTCATCTTCGGTGGGCTGATTCAGCGCACGCTCCAGGTTATCGTACACCGGCAGAAGCTTTTCCACTGCATCTGCCTTGCCGTTGCCATAGGACAGCTCCTTCTCTTTAATGGTGCGCTTGCGGAAGTTATCGTAGTCCGCAGCCAGGCGCAGGTAGCTGTCGTGCTCGGCGTTGTATTTCTCCTCCCATTCATTGACTGCGGGGGTTTCGGGGGCGGTTTCCTCCGCTACTTCCTCTACCGTTTCCTCAGTCACGGGAGTTTCTTTCTTTTCGTCTTTCTTCTTTGCCACAGTTTATGCCTCCTTGTGGGGTTCTTCTGTTCCGCTGGGAAGGGCGGGGGTTTCCGGCTTTGCAAACATCTTGGACAGGCTTTCAGCGAAATAGGAAAGCCGGGCAGTGACCTTTGCGTAGTCCATACGGGTGGGACCGACCACACCAATCATACCCTGCATGCCGTCGCCGATGTCAAATTTGGTCATAACCACCGAGGTGTCCTTCAGCTCTTGAGCCACATTTTCAGGACCCACGATCACCTTGGTGCCGTTCTGATTCTGCATAATGGCAGGCAGATTGGACAGGGCCTCCTCGTCTAAGCTGGACATCACCTTCTGGGCTTTGTCCACATCCCGATATTCCGGCAGACCCAGCAGCCGCATCTGACCGGCAACGGCCATATTGGTGCTGCCCTGACCTCGAAGGGTCTCAGCGGTGAATTCCATAATAATAGGCACGAGCGCAGCGGCATTCCCGGCAGCGCCGGTAATCCGATCCAGAAGCTCGGGGGTGAATTCCTCAGGGGACAGGCCGGTCATTGTGGCATTCAGTACAGCGGACAGCACCTGTAAATCGTTCTGCTCTACCTGTACCGGCAGCTTAATCAGCTTGTTGACCACCTGCTCGTCGGAGAGCATCACCACTAAGATGACACTGCCCGGTCCTGCAAAAATCAGCTCAAACCGGCGGACGGCTGCGCCGCTGTGACGGGAGGTCACGGAGATCGCCGGCAGGTCAGTGGCCTGGGAAACCAGCTTTGCCACCTTTTCCAGCATTTTATCCACACGCTGCATTTTTTCTTCGATGGCCAGGTTGATGGACTGGGTTTCGTCAATGCTCAGGCGGTAGTCGGCCATCAGCTCATCCACATAGAGCCGATAACCGGCGGCGGCAGGCACACGGCCTGCACTGGTGTGAGGCTGCTCCAGATAGCCCATTGTGGTCAGGTCCGCCATCTCGTTGCGAATGGTAGCGGAGGAGTAGTTCATATCGGTCAGTTCCGTGATTGCCTTGGAACCTACCGGCTCAGCGGTCTGAATATACAGCTCCACGACACTGCGAAGCACTTTCTTTTTCCGTTCGGTCAGCTCCATGAACATCCCCCTTTTTATGTCCTTAGCACTCTGTGGCTCTGAGTGCTAAGCAGAGTATAACAGAGAGTGCTAAAAAAGTCAATAGCTAACCTTTGAATTTATTTTGAACATTATAAATAAGACTATACGACGCCTTTGTGATTTCTGCGAAAAAGGAGTGGGGGGCAATACGGGAATTTGTAAAAATTCCTATATTTACATTTTCTATGTTTTTGGTATACTAAAATTGTACAAAATAAGAGTCTAAAGAATAAAAGGAGATAAAAAATGGATTTTTTCTCAATCATTAAAATGCTGGGTGGCCTGGCATTCTTCCTGTACGGTATGAGTATGCTTTCCGGCGGCCTGGAGCGTATGGCCGGCGGCAAGCTGGAAGCAGGGCTGAAAAAGCTCACAACCAATCGCATTATGGGTCTTATACTGGGTATCGGTATTACCGCAGCTATCCAGTCCTCGTCTGCAGTGACGGTGATGCTGGTAGGTCTTGTAAACTCCGGCATTATGACCATCGGCAGAAGTATTTCTGTGATTATGGGTTCCAATATCGGCACCACTATGACCGCCTGGATTTTGACTCTGGTGGGTGTGGAGTCCGGTAATTTCTGGATGAAGATGTTAAAGCCGGAGAATTTCTCTTTGATCTTTGCCTTTATCGGTATTCTGCTGATTATGGCCGGCAAAAAAGAGCGGCATAAGAGCATCGGCGGTATCTTGATCGGTTTTGCCGTTTTGATGTACGGTATGAAAATGATGAGCGACGCGGTGAAGCCTTTGGCAGACAACGAGGCCTTCGTCAGCCTGTTCACCGCCTTTAAGAACCCTCTGCTGGGTGTGCTGGTCGGCTTGGTGGTCACTGCGGTGATTCAAAGCTCCTCCGCCTCTGTGGGTATTTTGCAGGCGCTGGCCCTCACCGGTTCTATCAGCTACGGCGCAGCGATCCCCATTATTATGGGTCAGAATATCGGTACCTGCGTCACCGCCCTGATTTCCAGTATGGGTGTCAGCAAGAACGCTAAGAAGGTAGCGGTGATCCACATTGCCTTTAACCTGATCGGTACTGCGGTGTGCCTGGGCCTGTATTTGGCAGGAAACGCTATTTTCCAATTTGCATTTGTGGATATGCCCATTGATGCGGTGGGAATCGCCGGTGTTCATTCTATATTTAATGTATTTACTGTGGCTCTGTTGCTGCCCTTCTCCGGAATGCTGGAAAAGCTGGCAAACCGTGTCCTACCCGACAGAGAAGAGGAGGAAGCTCCTCTGTTGGATATGCGTCTGATGGCAACCCCCTCTATGGCCATTGCCGAGTGTAATGCCCTGGCAGCAAAAATGGCGGCTGTGGCAAAGGATTCTTTGGTAACTGCTATGTCGGTGCTGAACAACTATGACGAGGAAAAGGCAAATCAGGTCTTCGCCTGGGAGAAGGAACTGGATAAATACGAAGATGCCCTGGGCACCTACCTTGTGCAGCTGTCTGTAAAGCGGCAGTCCGAGAAGGACTCTATGCGGGTATCCAAAATCCTGCATACCATCAATGATTTCGAGCGTTTGGGCGACCACGCGGCAAATCTGGTGGAGGCGGCCCAGGAACTTCGGGAAAAGGGCCTTAGCTTCTCCGATAAGGCAAAGGCAGAGCTTGCCATTTTGCAGGAGGCCATTGGGGAAATTTTGGATTTCACCACAAAGGCATATGAAGAAAACGATGGCGCAATTGCCCGTATGGTAGAGCCTATCGAGCAGTGTGTGGACCATCTGGTGACCGACATCAAGGCCCGGCATATTGACCGGCTGCAGGTTGGCGAATGTTCCATTCCCTTGGGCTTTGTCCTGTCCGATGTGCTGACCAATTTCGAGCGTATCTCCGACCACTGCTCCAATGTGGCAGTAGCGGTGATTGCTATGTCCCACAAGGGCTTTGATACCCACGAATACCTGCGTGAAATGAAGCAGGACGACGAGGAGTACCGCCGTATGCGGAAAGAATACGGCGAAAAGTACCGCCTGAACGGATAAATAACAACAAAAAAAGCACCCCTTTCGGGGTGCTTTTTCTTTGTATCTTAGTACATTCCGCCGGCCTGAGCAGCAGCTGCCATAGCAGCGGCGTCAGCCTCGGGGGCGGGCTTGTCGGCTACCAGAGATTCGGTAGTCAGTACGCAGGAAGCGATGGATGCGGCATTCTCCAGGGAGGAGCGGGTCACCTTGGTGGGATCCACGATGCCGTTTTCGATCATATCCATATAGGTCTCGGTGTAGGCATTGTAGCCGTAGCCGATCTTCTTGGAGTTCTTGATCTTCTCAAATACCACGCTGCCGTCTACGCCTGCATTCTGAGCAATCTGACGAACGGGAGCCTGCAGGGCGGTAGCAATGATCTTAGCGCCGGTCTTTTCGTCGCCGGTGAGCTTAGCAATCAGCTTTTCAACTGCAGCGATGGCGTTGACCTGAGCGGTACCGCCGCCGGCTACGATGCCTTCTTCCACAGCTGCGCGGGTGGCGTTCAGAGCGTCCTCAACACGGAGCTTCTTCTCCTTCATAGCAACCTCGGTCTGTGCGCCGACCTTAATAACAGCCACACCGCCGGAGAGCTTTGCCAGACGCTCCTGGAGCTTTTCCTTGTCATACTCGGAGGTGGTGGTTGCGATGGAAGCGCGGATCTGCTGTGCGCGGGCAGCGATTGCCTCGGCAGAGCCGTCACCGTCTACGATGGTGGTGGTGTCCTTGGTGACAACCAGCTGACGGCAGTGACCCAGATCAGTCAGCTGGGTTTCAGTCAGCTCCATATTCAGCTGGCTGGAAATCACGGTGCCGTTGGTGAGGATTGCGATATCCTGCAGCATCTCCTTGCGGCGGTCGCCGAAGCCGGGGGCCTTCACGCAAACCACATTGAAGTTGCCGCGCAGGCGGTTCACCAGCAGAGTTGCCAGAGCATCGCCCTCAACATCCTCAGCAATAATCATCAGCTTCTTGCCGGACTTGACAACAGGCTCCAGAATAGGCAGGATCTCCTGAATGGAGGTAATCTTCTTATCGGTGATCAGCAGGTAAGCGTCGTCCAGAACGGCTTCCATCTTGTCGGTGTCGGTGACCATATAGGGGGAGATATAGCCACGGTCGAACTGCATACCCTCAACCACATCCAGGCCGGTCTCAGCGGTCTTACTTTCCTCGATGGTGATAACACCCTCGGTGCCAACCTTCTCCATAGCCTCGGCAATCAGCGCGCCGATGGACTCGTCGCCGGAGGAAACAGTACCAACACGGGCG
>JAZOWQ010000160.1:0-17961 GCA_045659325.1 Faecousia sp.
GATCTTGGGGGTCTTGCCGTAGGGAATGATTTCGTCTTCCAGCAGGCCTAACTTCTCACGGAAGAAGTCAACGGAGGGCAGGGTCTTTTCTGCTTCCTCTGCGATCTGCCAGTCAGCAAACTTGGTGGGGTCGAGCTTTACGAAGCCCTTCTCGTCCACATACTTGCCATTTTCGTCAAATACGATTGCCATGGTGTGTTTCCTCCTTGAACTGCGCGCTAGGCGCTTATATATTACGCAGTGCATTATAGTCTTTTCTCTTGACGAAATAAATAAGTTTATGATATTTTATATATAGATATAAACTATAGGTTGGAGGAAGACGATGAACTACAATTATCTTCGTTATTTTTCCGTTTTGGCCCAGCTGGAGCACTATACACTGGCAGCTGCCCGGTTGGAAATTTCTCAACCTTCACTCAGCAGCGCAATCCGCAATCTTGAGGACGAACTGGGAGTCAAACTCTTTGAGAAGGTTGGACGGAATATTCGCTTAACAGAGGAGGGCCGGTACTTTCAGAAGAAAGTAGACTCCGCTATGGGGGAACTGGTTGAAGCGACTGAAGCGCTACAATCCAGCCGGGAGAATGCACCTATTGTGATACGGTTGGGCGTAGTGTCCGGCTCTTTGGAGGGAGCAGTTGCTGGGGAAATGTCCGCGTATATGCAGGAATCCAACCGCTGCCGTTTCCATATTACCGAAGGATCTGCCAAGGATTTGATGGACTTGCTCCATCAGGAAAAACTGGATATGGCCATTGTGGATGTAACCTCCCGCGACCGTAGCCTGCATTTCCGGAAACTGCGGGAGAGAAGCTTTTATGTGGCCATTCCTACAGACCATCCGCTTGCAGGCAGAGAGAATGTCACCGTTTCGGATTTGTCCGATTATCCCCAAATTGGTTTCAGTCATAGTATGGATAAAAGCTTTGAGGCGTGGGCAAGCCACCCGGATGCCCCCCAGCATTTTGTCTGTCAGGTGAATACTGTTGCCTGTGCGTTGGATATGGTTACCGCTGGGTTGGGCATTACTACAATCCCAGGAGAGTGTATTTCTCCTGTGGAGGGAATTGCTTACATACCCCTGAAAAACCGCCATCAGGCACTGTATTCCTGCATTGTGTACGACCGTTGGCTCTCGCCTCCGGTGTGGGATTTCTTGGAGCGGATTATTAAATCCGTCCGGGAACAGGATAAATAAGGAGGATAATTATGAATTTTACCGAAATCGCACAGAACCGGCAATCCTGCCGCAGCTACGACCCCGAGAAGAAAGTGGAAAAAGAAAAAGTGGACGCTATTTTGGAATCTGCCCGACTGGCGCCTTCTGCCTGCAACGGGCAGCCCTACCACATTACCGTCTGTCGCAATGAAACGGCACTGGAGGTAGCTAAGGCCTGTATGGGTATGGGCATGAATAAATTTGCCGCCGATGCGCCTGTTATGCTGGTGCTTTCAGAAGAAGCCTATTGTAAATCTGCTGCCTTGGGAGCAAAGGTCAAGAAAAACGACTACCGCTCCATTGACATCGGCATTCTTTCGGCTTATATTACTGCCGAAGCCTGCGCCCAAGGATTAAGCACTTGTATCTTGGGCTGGTTGGACAGTGATAAAATCTGTAAGATCTGCAATCTGGACGGCGCAGTCCGCCTGGTGATTACCTTGGGCTACGCAAAGGAAGATGATAAGCTTCGCACCAAAAAGCGGAAAGATATGTCCGAATTGGTTACGGAACTATAATAAAACAGGGAGGTATCAACCTCCCTGTTTTTGTTTTCCGTTACGGACGAAGGCCCAAACCACCCTCTAGCGTTAGGGTTTCGCCGCTCATATACTTCAGGTCCGGACCGGCCAAAGCCACGCAGGCTCTGCCGATTTCCGTTTCCGCATCGCCGAAATGCCCCATAGGCGGCATATGCACATTGGCCTTGAAGGCCTCGGGATAGGCATTGGCCCAGTTTTCCAGCTGGGCAGTCCAGGCCAGGGGGCAGATCACATTTACATTGATGCCGTCTTTGCCCCATTCGGTAGCGGCAACACGGCTCATTCCCCGGATACCCTCCTTAGCGGCAGCATAGGCGCTCTGCCCGAAATTACCGGAAAGTCCTGCGCCGGATGCGAAATTGATCACACTGCCCTTGGTCTTGGCAAGATAGGGATAGCAGGCCTTCATATAGTAAAAGGTTGCATACAGTCCGGAGTACATAGCCAAATCAAACTGTTCGGTGGTGTGGTCCGCCAAGGTCACACCGGAGGCAGATGTCTGGGCATTGTTAATGAGAACGTGAATGTCCCCAAAGGTGTCCACGGCTTTTTGCACTACACCTTGCACGACAGCCTCGTTGTCACCACCTGCGCTAACATCAGCCTGTACCGGCAGGACCTGGACCCCGTAGAGTCGTTCCAGCTCTTCTTTGGCATCCATTAGTTTCTGCATATTCCGGCCGGTAAGCACAAGATTTGCGCCCTCTTTTGCAAAGGCGGTGGCAATTCCGTAGCCGATAGAACCGCAACGGCCATCACTTAACACGGCCCGACCGCCGCCGGTGACGATTACAGTTTTTCCTTTCAGGTAACTCATAAAAACGCCTCCTTTATGCTACAATTTGCCCATCGGGACTGATTGTTATAATGCTTACAGGTATATTTTTATTGCTGGCTTCCAATGCGGTCTTAACCGCATAGCTGATACCGCCGCAGCAGGGGACGGTCATACGCACTACAGTGACGGTACGAATCTCATTGTTTGCAAAAATCTGGGTCAGCTTTTGGGAATAATCCACCATATCCAGCTTAGGGCAGCCAATGAGGGTTACCCGATTGCAGATAAAATCGTTGTGGAAATTTCCATAGGCGAAAGCGGTGCAGTCTGCAGCGATCAGCAGATCTGCGCCGTTAAAGTAGGGAGCGGTAGGGGGTACCAGCTTTAACTGCACAGGAAAATTGGCTAATTGACCGGGAACAGGCGGTGTGTCTGCCGCTGCGTGTTTTGCCTTCAATACCGCTGCGTGATTATAGGCAGGCGCTTCCCGCTGTTCAAAGGAAATGGCTTCCATAGGACAGGCGGGCAGACAATCGCCTAAGCCGTCGCAGTAGTCCTCCCGCAGAAGCTGGGCTTTGCCGTCTACCATGCCGATCGCACCCTCGTGACAGGCGCTGGCGCACAGACCGCATCCATTACATTTATCCCGGTCAATGGTGATAATTCTACGAATCATGCGCTCTCCTCCTTTTTCTGCTGGGCAGCTATTCCCATCATCTTCTCATACATAGCATCACCCACGCATTTTCTTGCGTATTGGCACCACTGCACGCAGCTTAAGCTATCATTATATGCCACAAAGCCGCAGTGCTCGCAGGGCATTTGGGTATCAATGGAAAAAAGTTCAATTTCGTGTCCGCACTGGGGGCAAATCTTTTCAATAATGGTTGGTGTACGGGGTTTTCCCTGGCATCCATCTAACATATGAATCCCTCCTTTTGTCCTTATTATAAATACCCTAAAGCTTCAATGATGTGATATTTGCAACATGACAATGCTGACATTATAAAAAAGAGAAAAATACACAAATTATGCCTTGACTTTAGCGTGCTAAAGTGGTAACATAGCGATGTGATTTTTACCTGAGGAGGAGCGCATTATGCCCAATTACCGTTCAGAATCCATTGACCGTCTGTTTCGGGGAATTATGACGCTGAAAAGTGTAGAGGATTGCTACACCTTTTTCGATGATATATGTACCATCAATGAGCTGCAGGATATGGCCCAGCGGCTGGATACCGCCTTTTTGCTTAGCGAGGGAAAAAGCTATCAGACAATCTCCCAACAGGTGGGTGTGAGCACGGCCACCATCGGCCGTGTGAGCCGCTGTTTGAACTACGGCAAGGGTGGCTATAAGTCTGTGATTGAAAAGCTGAAGGAGGAGCAAAAATGAAAATTGCGGATTCCGTTTTGAAAAACAACGAGCGGATTAGTTATTCCCTCCGAACATTATATGCCCGCTACGGTTACTCCCACTTCAAAATGAATCAGTTTGAGGAGTATGACCTGTATGTGCGGAACAAAGACTATCTGATTTCCGACAGCATTATCACTTTCACCGACACCAACGGCAAGCTGATGGCCTTAAAGCCGGATGTGACCTTATCTATTATCAAGAACAATAAGTATACTCCCGGCAGTGTCCAGCGGTATTACTACAATGAAAATGTCTACCGGGTCTCCAAGGATACCCAGGCTTTCAAGGAAATTCTGCAAACGGGTTTGGAATGTATCGGTGACATTGACGATTACAGCATTTTTGAGGTGCTGACCCTGGCAGCGCAAAGCTTGAAAACGATTTCGGAAAATAGTGTGCTGACAGTATCCTATTTGGATTTTGTATTTGAAATTCTCGACAGCTTTTCTGTTTCTCAAGAAGACAAGAGCGCGATGCTCAAGTGCATCGGGGAGAAGAACATCCACGAACTGGCGAAAAAGTGCAAAGTGTGCGGTGTGGAAGAAACCGGAGCAAAGGCCCTTTGCGAACTGGCAGTCATCTACGGCACTGCCGTAGAGGTCCTGCCGAAACTACGCAGTATTCTCTCCGGCGTCGTTAGCGAGAATGCTTTGACTCGATTTGAAGGTCTGATGACCGTTCTGGCGGCAGGGGAGTGGGGGGATATTCTCCGGATTGATTTCTCCGTTGTCAGCGATATGAAATACTATAACGGTATTATGTTCAAGGGTTTTGTGGAAGGCGTGCCGGTGAGTGTCCTCTCCGGCGGTCAGTATGACCGACTGATGGAGAAGATGGGCCATAAAGCCAAGGCCATCGGCTTTGCAGTGTACTTAGATACCCTCCGCAGACAAAATACCTTGAAGAATTACGATGCAGATGTGGCCCTTTTGTACGACGAAAATGCCAATATCGCCGCTCTTCACAAGGCAGCGGAAGCAATCTGCGCCGAAGGCTTCACTGTGCAGCTTCAGCGGAAACTGCCGGAAAAGGCAAAATACAAGCAGATTATGCGCTTTACAAACGGGGAGGTGACGACAGTTGAAAACGATGCTTAATATTGCCCTGCCCAAGGGCCGACTGGGCGAAAAGGTGTATGCTATGTTTGAGCAGGCCGGCTTCGACTGTCCCGCTATCAAGGAAACCAACCGGAAGCTGATTTTTGAAAATCCCCAGAACGGTGTGCGGTACTTTTGGGTAAAACCCTCCGATGTAGCCATTTATGTGGAGCACGGCGTGGCGGATATCGGCGTTGCCGGCAAGGACATTCTGCTGGAATACGAGCCGGATGTATACGAGCTGCTGGACCTGAATATCGGCAAATGCCGTATGGCCGTGGCGGCCAAGGAGGATTTTTACGACAATCCCGAGCATACCCTCCGGGTGGCAACCAAGTTTTCCAATATTGCCCGGAATTACTACCGCTCTCAGGGTCGGGATATTGATATTATCCACCTGAACGGCTCAATTGAGATTGCGCCTATTTTGGGCCTGTCCGATGTAATTGTAGATATCGTGGAAACGGGAACAACCCTGAAGGAGAACAATCTGGAAGTGGTGGAAACCATCATGCCCATCAGCGCCCGATTGATTGCAAACAAGTCCGGCTTCCGCTTCAAAAGTGAAGCCATCAACCTGCTGGTAGAAAAAATCGCACAGCAGCTGGAGGAGAAGAAATGATCAAGATTTTGAAATACGGCCAGGTGCAGAAGGACGATATCTTTGCAAGAACCGAGCCTACTGTTAATGTGGAGGCCGTTGTGACGGAAATTATCGCAGAGGTGCGTGCAAAAGGAGACGAAGCCCTGTATGCCTACTGTGAGAAGTTTGACGGTGTGAAGTTATCTACCCTGCAGGTTACTCAGGAGGAGATCGACGAGGCATTCACTTTGGTAGAACCCCGTTTCATTGAGGTGCTGACCAAGGCTGCAGAGAATATCCGCACCTTCCACGCCTGCCAAAAGCGGGAAGGCTTTACAGTAAAAAAGGAAAACGGCGTGATGGTAGGGCAGAAGATTATCCCTGTGGATCGGGCAGGCCTGTATGTGCCCGGCGGCACAGCCAGCTATCCCTCCACCGTGCTGATGGACGCTATTCCCGCCAAGCTGGCCGGTGTTCAAGATGTGGTAATGGTGACCCCTCCCGGCAAGGACGGCAAAATCAGCCCTGTGATTCTGGCAGCGGCCAAGATTGCCGGTGTGGATAAGATTTTTAAGCTTGGCGGCGCCCAGGCCATCGCAGCCTTGGCCTACGGTACAGAATCCGTTCCCAAGGTGGACAAAATTGTGGGTCCCGGCAACGCTTTTGTGGCAGAAGCCAAGAAACAGGTGTTTGGCACAGTTTCTATCGATATGATTGCAGGCCCCAGCGAAATTCTGGTAGTGGCGGATGCTACTGCTGAGCCTGCCTATGTAGCTGCCGACCTGCTGTCCCAGGCAGAACACGATAAAATGGCCAGCGCCGTGCTGGTCACCGATTCCGTACCCCTTGCAGAGGCCGTGCAGGCAGAGTTGGAAAAGCAGATTCCGCTGTTGGAGCGGTCTGAAATTGCCCGGGTGTCTATTGACACCAATGGTAAAATCATTGTGGCGGATACCTTGACTGCCGCCATTGAAATTGCCAACGAAATTGCGCCGGAGCACTTGGAGCTGTGCGTGGACAACCCCTTTGATTACCTGGATTCCATTCGCCATGCAGGCTCTGTGTTTATGGGTAAATACTGCCCAGAAGCATTGGGTGACTACTTTGCGGGCCCCAACCACACCCTGCCTACCAGCGGCACAGCGAAGTTCTCCAGCCCCTTGTCTGTGGACGATTTCGTGAAGAAGACCCAGTTTATCTACTATAGTAAAGAAGCCTTGGCAGAGGTAGCCGAGGATGTGGCATATTTTGCCCAGCAGGAGGGCCTGACCGCTCACGCAAAGAGCGCGGTGATCCGGTTTGAAAAGGCCTGATTGGAGATGAAGAAATGAGCAAGTTTTTTAGTAAGAAATATGAAAAGCTGACTCCCTATACCCCCGGTGAGCAGCCTCAGGATATGCAGTACATAAAGCTCAATACCAATGAATCCCCCTTTCCGCCCCACACGGCAGTGGCCCAGGCGGTAGCCGGTGAGATTGAAAAGTTGCGGCTGTACTCTGATCCGGACAGTAAGACGCTGACCGCATTGCTTGCCGAGCAGATGGGTGTTGCGCCGGAGCAGGTGATGCTCACCAATGGCTCGGACGACGTGCTGAATTTTGCCTTTATGGCATTTTGCGACAAAGATCATCCTGCCATTTTTCCTGACATTACCTATGGCTTCTATAAGGTCTTTGCCGAGGTAAACGGCGTTCCCTATACCCAGATTCCCTTGAAAGAGGATTTCTCTGTGGATATTGCCGACTATATCGGCGTAGGAAAGACTATCTTCATTGCAAACCCCAATGCCCCCACAGGCATCGCCCTGACTCGTGACCAGGTGGAAGAAATCGTGAAAACCAACCCTGACAATGTGGTGGTCATAGATGAAGCCTATGTGGATTTCGGCGGGGAAAGCGCCGTACCGCTGATTGCAAAGTATGACAACCTTTTGGTGGTGCAGACCTTCTCCAAATCTCGCTCCATGGCAGGTGCCCGTTTAGGGTTCGCGATCGGCTCCAAGGCGATCATCGGCGACCTGAACACCTTGCGCTATTCCACCAACCCCTATAATATCAACCGTATGACCGCTGCAGCAGGTGTTGCCACCCTGCAAAACGATGATTATACGAAATGCAATTGCCAAACCATTATGGAAAACCGCGCATGGACAGTAAAGGCGTTGAAACAGTTAGGTTTTGTCCTGACCGATTCCAAGGCAAATTTCCTGTTTGCCAAGCACCCGTCTGTTGACGGCAGATATTTGTATCAAAAGCTGAAGCAGCGGGGCGTTCTGGTGCGGCACTTTGATAAGGCAAGAATTTCCGACTATATCCGCATCACCGTAGGCACTCTGGCGGAAATGCAAATGCTGATCACCAAAATCGGTGAAATCCTGGAGGAAACAAAATGAGAACTGCAGAAATCAAGAGAAAAACCGCAGAAACCGATATTGCATTAACCCTAAATCTGGATGGCACAGGCGTGTCTGATTGCCGTACAGGCTGTGGTTTTCTGGACCATATGCTGACCCTGTTTGCCAAGCATGGTCGGTTTGACCTGAATGTTACCTGCGTGGGTGATACCCATGTGGATTATCACCACACCGTAGAGGATGTGGGTATTTGCCTGGGCAAAGCTTTTGCTCAGGGCCTGGGAGACAGGAAGGGTATTATCCGTTACGGTGATACCACTTTGGCGATGGACGAGAGCCTGATTTTGACGGCTGTTGATATTTCGGGTCGTGGCGGTTGCTACTATGCCCTGGAAATTCCCACAGAAAAAGTGGGCGATTTTGATACCGAGCTGTGCCAGGAGTTTTTGATTGCCTTTGCGAGGGATGCAGGTCTGACCCTGCACGTTCGCCAGTTGACCGGCAGTAACTCTCACCATATCATTGAAGGCACTTTCAAATCTCTGGCTCGGAGTATGAAAAAGGCCGTGGCAATTGACAAGGCCTTTGCCAACGAAATTCCGTCCACAAAGGGAGTGCTTTAATGGTTGCAATCATTGACTATGGCGTGGGAAACCTGTTTTCCCTCCAAAGCTCCTTCAAGGCCATCGGTGCAGAAGCGGTGGTAACTGCCGACCCCGATGTGATCCATAAGGCGGACAGAATCCTGCTCCCCGGCGTGGGGGCTTTCGGTGATGCCGCCAAAAAGCTCCGGGATTCCGGTATGGCAGAGGTGGTCTGTGCCGAGGCCAAAGCAGGCAAGCCTGTGATGGGAATCTGCCTTGGTATGCAGCTTCTGTTTGAGGATGCCTATGAGTACGGCCATCACAAGGGCCTGGGCTTAATCAAAGGTTCTGTGCGTCCTATTGCGGATGTGATTCCTGGGGATTATAAAATCCCCCATATCGGCTGGAATGCCCTCACATTTCCCAAGGAGAATCCTTTGTTCCGCTACATTCAGGAAGGTGATTTCGTCTACTTTGTCCACTCCTACTATGCAGCCGAATGCGATGATGCGGTGATTGCTACCACCGACTACGGCGCGCCTCTTACCGCAGCAGTGGCAGATGGAAATGTATGTGGCTGTCAGTTCCACCCGGAAAAGAGTGGCAATGTGGGCCTTGCAATCTTGCGGGCATTTTGTGAAATGGAGGGAAAACAATGAACATCTTTCCTGCCATAGATTTGTACGGTGGCAAGGCCGTTCGTCTGTATAAGGGCGATTACGCCCGGATGACTATTTACAGCGACAATCCTGTGGCGGTTGCCAAGGATTTTGCCGCTGCCGGCGCAAAGTACATTCATATCGTGGACTTAGAGGGCGCAAAAAACGGTGATACCCCCAACCTGTCCGTGGTTTGCGATATTAAGAAGCAGAGCGGCCTGTTTTGTGAGATCGGCGGTGGCGTGCGGAGTATGCAGGTAGTGGACCGGTATATGCAGGCCGGTATCGACCGGGTGATTCTGGGTACTGCTGCGCTGGCAGACCCTGCATTTTTGCAAGCGGCGGTGGAGAAATACGGTGAAAAAATTGCCGTAGGCGTGGACCTGAAGGACGGCTTCGTGGCCGTGAAGGGTTGGACAGAAACTTCTGATATGCCTGCCTTTGCCTTCTGCGAACAGATGCAGAAAATCGGTGTCAAGACCATCATCTGTACCGACATTTCCAAGGACGGCGCAATGCAGGGGTGTAACCACGACCTGTACCGGGAGATGTCAGAGAAGTTTACCATGCAAATTATCGCCTCCGGCGGCGTGTCCTCCATTGAAGATGTAAAGCGACTTGCCGCTATGGACCTATATGGCGCTATTATCGGCAAGGCCTATTACACCGGCGATATCAATTTGAAAGAAGCCATAGAGGTGGCAAAATGATAACAAAACGGATTATTCCCTGTCTGGATGTGAAAAACGGACGGGTGGTTAAGGGAGTCAACTTCCAAGGCTTAAGCGATGTGTCCTCTCCCATAGAACTGGCCCGGTTTTATACCGAGCAGGGGGCAGATGAACTGGTGTTCTATGACATCACCGCATCTGCTGAGGGTCGGGAACTGTTCACTGACATTCTCTGCGAAACTGCCCGACAGGTGTTTATTCCCCTGACAGTAGGCGGCGGTATCAATACGGTGCAAGATTTTGACCGGGTCTTAAAATGCGGCGCGGATAAGGTCAGCGTCAACTCCGGCGCAATCCGCAATCCTGCCTTAATTGGTGAGGCGGCAAAGCTCTACGGCGACCAGTGTGTGGTGCTGTCTGTGGATGTAAAACGGGTGGACGGCGTGTTCCGGGTCTTTGCCAAGGGCGGCAGAGAGAATACCGGTATGGAAGCCATAGAGTGGATCAAAAAGTGCGTGGATGCCGGCGCCGGTGAGGTTGTCGTGAATTCTATTGACTCCGACGGTGTGAAAAAAGGCTTCGATTTAGAGATGCTGCAGGCGGTGTGCGATGCAGTGTCCGTACCGGTAATTGCCTCTGGCGGCGCAGGCTGCAAAGAGGACTTTGTCACTCTGTTCAACACCCTTCCCAAGGTGGACGCAGGTCTTGCAGCTTCCATTTTCCACTTTGGCGAGGTGGCAATTCCGGACTTAAAAAAGCAAATGGCACAGGCGGGTATCCCCGCCCGTTTATAAGGAGGTAGCGATTATGAACATCGAAGAACTGAAATTTAACGAAAACGGTCTGATTCCCGCCATCGTGGTGGATGCGGTCACCAAGCAGGTACTTACCTTGGCCTATATGAATAAGGAGAGCCTGCAGATTTCGATGGAAAAGGGCCTGACCTGTTTCTGGAGCCGTTCCCGACAGGAACTGTGGCTGAAAGGGGAGACCAGCGGCAACTATCAGCATATCGTGTCTATCGAGGCTGACTGCGACAATGATGCATTGGTAGTAAAGGTAGAGCCGGAAGGTCCTGCCTGCCACTTGGGTACCAAGTCCTGCTTTACCAAACCTGTTTGGGAGAGTGAGGAGCTTCACGAATTCTCCTTAGAGGGTTTGATGGAGCTGCTCCGGGGCAGAAAGGAAGAGAAGAAGGAAGGCTCTTACACCACCTACCTCTTTGAAAAGGGTCTGGATAAGATTCTGAAAAAGGTGGGCGAGGAGTGTACCGAGGTGATCATCGCCGCCAAGGCAGAGGATAAAAAGGAAACCATTTATGAAATTGCAGACCTTGCTTATCACGTGATGGTGCTGATGCTGCAGACCGGCATCACCCTGGAGGATATCCACAAGGAGCTGGCCTCCCGTCACGTCATCGACCACAAGGTCAAGCAGGAAAAAATGACAAAGTAAAAAGAAAGGACACAAGCCTTGGCTTGTGTCCTTTTATCTTACAGATTGTAGTACTTGTCAAATTCAGCAGGGTGGGGGATCTTGGACATCTCGCTGCATTCAGCGCGCTTAGTTCTGATGAAGTTCTTCAGCAGTTCCTCGGGGAAGACACCGCCTGCGGTGAGATACTCGTGGTCAGCTTCCAGTGCATTCAGTGCGTCCTCCAGACGGGTGGGCAGCTGAGTCAGTTTAGCCTTCTCCTCGTCGCTGAGGTGGTACAGGTTGAAGTCATAGGGGCCCCAACCATTCTCGTGGGGATCAATCTTGTTCTTTACGCCGTCCAGACCTGCCATCAGAATAGCCGCATAGCAGAAGTAGGGGTTGCAGGTGGCATCGGGGTTACGCAGCTCAAAACGACGCTTATCGGGACTCTTGGCATAAGCGGGAATGCGGATAACCGCACTTCTGTTAGAGGTAGCGTAGCCCACAGTTACCGGCGCCTCAAAGCCGGGTACAAG
The DNA here is from genome assembly GCA_045659325.1 of Faecousia sp. Classification (GTDB taxonomy): domain Bacteria; phylum Bacillota; class Clostridia; order Oscillospirales; family Oscillospiraceae; genus Faecousia. The sequence goes on from JAZOWQ010000160.1 coordinate 11,859, forward strand.
GCGCTTGAAGGAGTTGGTGCTGGGGTTGGTGAGAGCGCACAGAGAAGCGATGTGCTTCAGGATGCCACCCATAAAGTAGTGGGCAGTTTCGCTCAGGTGGGCATAGCCGTTGTCGTCGGCAAATACAGGCTGACCGTCCTTGAACAGAATCATATGCACGTGCATACCGCTGCCTGCCTCGCCGTAAATCGGCTTGGGCATAAAGGTGGCGCTCTTGCCGTACTTCAGGGCAGTGTTGTGAATGATGTACTTAATCATCATAGTTGCGTCAGCCATGTGCACAACCTCACCCAGCTGAGGCTCAATTTCATACTGACCGCTGGCGGCAACCTCAGGGTGGTGATAGTTAATTTCAATGCCGGCATCCAGCATATGCATGCACATCTCGCTGCGGCACTCATAAGAAGTATCAAAGGGCTTGGCAATATGATAGTTCTTCTGTTTGGGAACGATCACGCCCTTGCCGTCGGTGGCGGAGTTCCAGTAGGACTGCTTGGCATCCACGGATGCGCCGATGTAGTTACCCTCCACGCCCCAAGTCACATCATCGAACAGGTAGAATTCAAATTCCGGCAGAATCTTCATCTCGTCGGCAATACCGCTGTCCTTCATATACTGTACAGCAGCCTTAATGATGTTTCGGGGATACTGGGCTAGAGGCCGGTTCTGGGGATAATCGATAATCATCGCGTTACCGGTCATGGTCAGAGTGGGAATTTCGCAGAAGGGATCAATGAGTGCGGTGTCCGGATCGGGAATAAAGACCATATCGCTCTTTTCCACCACAGCATAACCGTAGTTGGAAGCGTCAAAGCCAATACCGCTCTTCATGGTATCCTCAGAGAAGTTCTCAGCAGGAATGGTTACATGGCGGTACTGGCCGTTGATATCGACCATCTTAAAGTCCACCATTTTAATGTCATTTTCCTTGATGATGTTAAGGACATCCTGAATGCTTTTTGCCATTGTCAAAACTCCTTTATGTAATATGTGTTTAGTATACCAATGCTGTTTCCTGCAAGTCAAGCGTTAATTGCTTCTTTTTTCTTGCTTACCACCATATGGTGAATGCAGTAAAAACCGGTGATGTACAGCAAAAACAGCATTACAACACCTAGCGGATACAGTACCGGATGACCGCTCACCAGGTTATACAAAATATCGTAGGGTGTACCGTCTCCGGCCATGAGGAACATATAATTGTAGTCCACCAATACATTGGCCACATAAGCCATCACACAGAAACCCAGCAGAATAGACAGCGTGAAGGGAATATTCTCTTTTTTCAGCCGGCCCATACCGGAAATCATAATGTACAAAGATGTAAAGCCGGAGATGGAATGGGTAATGCCGGAAACCACATTATCAAAGGACAGAACAGGGTAGGCGTTATAATTCTGGCCTGCGCCGTACACCCCCAATACTGCGCCCACAATACCGAAAATGCAAACAAAATCCACCGAAGCTTCCTTGACCCTGCCCTTGCAGAAAGCGGCCATCGGAATGACAATCAACTGAATACTGCACAGAAACAGCGGCAGATTGTAAAGGCAGGGTTCCCAGCTTTTCTGGGCATAACACAGCATAAAGATCTTGAACAGTTCAAAGCCGTCAATCAGTAGGGCCGCCCAAACAAGCACCTTGTTTTTAGATCTGTCATCAGCCAGCTTGTTCTTTTTGCCAAAGATGACAGCACAAACAACCATAATGACCATTAAAGATGTGACGAACAGCAAATGCTGCCAGGACATGAAACCCTCAGGCTCTCTTTGGTATCCGCCGATGCCAAAAAATTCTCTCATTTTGGACCTCCCGCGCTTGTTTTCGCTGGGTCTTGCTGAAGGTATTATAGCACAGTTTTTGTATTTTGGGATACTTTTTGTCGAATTTTGTGAAAATAAAACAAAGAAAACAGCAGCCTTCAAGGGAAAATTCTCCCTGCCGCTGATTGTTATCTTCCCTGGTTTTCCTGGTTCAGGACCTCTGCCATTTCTTCCGGAGACTCCTTGCAGCCGCCTGCAAGCCAAAGTTTGATAATAGCATTCAGACCGTTCCGGAAAAATTCAATATGGTATTTGACATTGGCAGAGATATATTCCTGCTCGGCTCGCTTAGGATCGTGTATGGAAATCAGATGCTTGTCGTCGTAGCACAGCTTAAAATAAGTCTGATAGAATAGCTGATTCTCCTTGATCTCGCGACTTTGTAGCAATTCTATAAAGGCCTTCGCAATCTTCTCCTGAGACTCTCTGCGGCGCTTGTTATTCCTTGGTCAGTACCTTTTTCTGCCAGGACTTCTTGCCGCAGGCGGGGCAGCGCATATATCTTGTTCTGCCCATATGCATGGCTAAATTCACGGCTTTGTATGTGGGAACATATCTGTGTCCACATTCTTTGCATGCATAATAGCCTGCCACCTGCTCGATCCGCAAGGCGCAGCAGAATCCAATAAATCCGGGAATAAAACCCGAAAATATAATAATGATTCTAAGCCATTCTTCCATAGGCAGCAGTGCGCCTATAATTATAGGCACAAATATGACAATGCAGGAAAGAATACCGATGACCCACTCAAGGGCGAGCATTCTCTTGTCATTTGCTTCTTTTTGCTTTACCATTTCAAGCAAGTTGTTTTCTAAGTTTTTGTTGTAATGATCCATAGTAACTACCTCCCCAGATAATAGATCGTTTACGGTGATGCCTAACATACCGCACAGCTCCAGCATAATGGAAGAATCAGGTAGTGTCTTGCCTGTTTCCCATTTGGATATGGCACGGTCGGTGATGCCCAATTTTTCCGCCAACTGCATTTGTGTGTAGTTTGCTTTTCTTCTGCAATCAGCAATGAATTTTCCGATTTTTACTTGGTCCATTGGTATCCTCCTTTCGCCATCAGTATAGCTAAGTATCAGTAAATAGTCCACGAACCTGTGGTTGAGTGGGGAGAAATCAACCGTCAGTAGAGTGAAAAAATACTTTTTGCTTATTATAGGACATATGAAGCCTTGTTGCAAGCTGTGTTTGGGTGTGATATAATCACATAAAGAGGTGAGAACGATGATTATTCTGATTGCTGGGGCGACCCACACCGGAAAAACAAAGTATGCCCAAAAGTTACTGGAAAAATATCAGTACCCCTATCTGTCTATTGACCATTTGAAAATGGGTCTGATCCGCAGTGGTCAGACGAAACTGACCCCCATGGATGACGACAAGCTGACGGATTACCTTTGGCCCATTGTCCGGGAGCTGGTAAAAACCGCCATCGAGAACAAGCAGAACCTTATTGTGGAGGGGTGCTACATTCCTTTTGATTGGCAAAAGGACTTTGACAAGTCGTACTTGGAGCATATCCAATATGTGTGCCTCGTGATGTCCCGGCAGTATATCGAGAATCACTTTGCGGATATTCAAGGATTTGCAAGTGTGATCGAGAGCCGCTTGGACGATTCTGACCTGGATAAGGAAGATTTGATTGCCGAGAACGAATATAATCTCACCCAGTGTATGGCCAACCACCTGCCCTACATTCTAATTGACAAAGAATACAAGGTGGAATAATATGAAACTTGTAATCGAAGCTTTAACGAAATTCACCTGCGGTTTGCTGTTGGTGGGGTTGCTGATTTTTCTACCGGCCGGCACACTCCAGTATCCATGCGGCTGGTATTTCATTGCCTTGCTGTTTGGACCTATGTTGATCGCCGGGTTTGTGATGCTATATAAGTCTCCGAAGTTTCTGAAAAAGCGGTTGGACGCCAAGGAAAAGCAGACCGCACAGAAAGGCGTTGTTGGTTTTTCCGGACTGATGTTTGTCGCCGGTTTTGTGGTGGCGGGTCTGGACTTCCGTTTTGGCTGGTCTAATGTGCCCACTTGGGTGATCATCACCGCATCGGCGCTGTTTTTGGTAGCATATGCCCTGTATGCAGAGGTGATGCGTGAAAATGCCTACTTAAGCCGTACTATTAAAGTGGAAGATGGCCAGACTGTGGTGGATACTGGACTGTATAGTATCGTCCGCCATCCTATGTATGCGGTGACCATTCTGCTGTTTCTGATGATTCCACTGGTGCTGGGCTCTTGGTACGCACTGATTGCCTTTGCGTTCTATCCGGCGATCATCATTGTCCGGCTGAAAGACGAGGAAGACTTGCTGACAAAAGAATTGCCCGGTTATGCCGAGTATAAGCAGAAAGTAAAGTACAGAATCATTCCCTTTGTTTGGTGAGGTGGGATTATGCTGATAAACGGTTGTCAAGAGGGTAAGGGAACACCCCGGCTGACGGAAGTGAAATGCCCTAAATGCGGCGAATATGTGGAAGTGTTTGTGCTGATGGGCGGTCCTATCGGCAAGACTGGCACACTGGCTAGCTCCGAAACCTGCGCCTGCGGTTATGTCCTGCCTGCCGGCAGTTACGAAACAGATTACGAACAATGAAGAATGTGCGTTGCAGTTTTGCAACGCACATTTTATTAGCCTTTGAGTATTTTGTTTAGCTGCTCCGCCTTGGCTCTTTCAACCAAGTAAATAATAAGCCAGACGAGGGCATAGCCTGCGATGAAAATGCCGGTGAAAACTAAAATAGGAACAAGGGAGTTCTGCAGCCAGCCATTGACCAGATAGGTGAGAATATAGGCAATATACAGCGCACCGCCGTGGAGCAGGATCATAGTAGGCAGAGGCAATTGTTCCATCTGATAGATTGCGGTCATACCCGCTGCAATAAAGGCAAGCAGCGTGATGGTCAGGATACCCAAACACACCTCTCTGGGGGAGAGAGATTCTGCAGTACCGGTAGCGCCTAAAACACCATAGATAATCGCTAAAACGACAGGTCCTCCGCTGGCGCAGATCAGGCCTCGGAGCAAAAATTCTTTCCAAAACTTTTTCATTTCGCTTCCAACCTCCTTTTGATTTGGGCAAAGCACCGCCGGGAGACATACTCCCTGTAGCCGCACTTGAAAACCGCATCCACACTGCCGGCAATGGTGACGGTGAACCGATCCAAAGCGCTCTCGTTGGCAAGGGTACTTTTGTTGATACGGATGAAGGAAGAGGGGAGTTGCTCCTCTAATTCGTACAGTCTCTGCTTCAGCCGATAGCGGCAATTCTTAGAATCAATGGCGTAGGTTTTGCCGTCTAAAACGGTAACGCACTCGATCTGGGACACGGACAGCATTTTAATTTCATCCTCGAGGTAGCCGGGGATGCGGTCTGTGCCTGTGTGCTTCTGAATCAGCGATTCAATTTCGTCAATGAGAGGGTTGCGAGCGTGGACAGTCGCTACTACTTCTTCGTCTTTTTCTTTATCGATGATAAGCCTAAACTTCATAGGTCCACCTCCAGTGCTACTATTGTATCATAACCAAGACAAAAATGCGCAAAAATATATCAATCGGTATTTTGCAGACGCCAAACGGCAAAAAACCCGGATCGGTGAAAGCCGATCCGGGAATTGTCTAGGATTGGGGCGAAACAGAGGGGAGGTTGCCCAGATTGTCGTTTTCGCTACCGTTGGGAACAGATTTGAGGTATTCCGTATCTCCCCGGTGGGCGATGGCAACATCGGCGATTTGTCCCTGCTTTGCCATATCCACCGCCTGCTGTTTCTCTACAATGGTATTGTCAGACAGCTGATATCCGGTAATTCTGCCGCCCTCTTTCACAAGACCGACGATGCGTTTGGCGTTGTTATTCGCCTGCGGAATCTGGTCCAATGTCTGCTTTACAAGATCTTTTCCGTCCATAGCAACCACTCCTTTGGTGTTAGTGTTTGCGAGTGGTGACAGATTATACAAAAAGCCACCGCTCATATAAAAGCGGTGACTTTTGGTCCGGATGACAGGATTCGATATGCATTTTCGCCTTGCGAAAATTAGGGTAGCCACCAGTGTTTGCACTGGTGGCAGGAACTGTCCACCGGACAGTTCCATTGTGATGGGTTCGAATCCTGTCCAATAGAAAGATGAAAGCCAAGAGAGTAAAGACCCTCTTGGCTTTAATGGTCCGGATGACAGGATTCAATATGCATTTTCGCCTTGCGAAAATTAGGGTAGCCACCAGTGTTTGCACTGGTGGCAGGAACTGTCCACCGGACAGTTC
>JAZOWQ010000161.1:0-7673 GCA_045659325.1 Faecousia sp.
TTCACCTGCTTATCCACATCGTTGCGGATGATGGAGGCTTCGTAATTGCCGTCGGCGGTGAACTTTGATGCCATCTGATTCCGCTCGGAGATCATACGGGAGTAGACTGCGTTCAGGTTGCTCTCCGGCAGGTCAAAGCGCTTAATCTTCACGTCCAGCACGTTAATACCGTAGGTCTGCGCCTTTTCGTTGACAGTGGTGGCAATGCCGTCGTAAATCTCGTTCCGCTTGCCGCCGTCTTCCATATTGATGATGTCCGCCTGGGCCAGGGTACCCATAGCGTTCTTCAGAGCGGTGTAGGTCTGGTCGCCCAGTCGCTGCTCAGCCACGGAGGTGGTGCCAAGGGTCTGATAGAACTTCAGGGGGTCGGAAATCTCCCACAGCACATAGCAGTCCACGGTCATATTCTGCTTATCTAAAGTGATGACCTCGGAAGGGGGGATGTCGTAAATTTGGGTGGCATCGGAGAAGTACTTCACAGAGTGCAGGAAGGGCACCTTGAAGTGGATGCCGGGCTGGTCGGTGGTGGACACGATCTTGGAGAACTCCACCACGCAGGCGTATTCATTTTCTGCCACGGTGTAAAAGCTGTTGGCTGCCAAAATCACAACCAAAAGGGCAATTACAGCGATGATAATACCTTTTTTCATAGATAAACTCCTTGTATGAATCAATACTTGTCTGTCGCATAGCCGGCATACCGCCAGTAATCGGACCAGCGCCGGTGTACCAGACTCCATATGAATGTGTTAATGAGGATGAAAACTGTACCTTGGGTAATCAGGAGCAGGAGCATTCCCAAGAGAAATATCCATACGGTAGAGGAGGCGGAAATGCCTATGTGTATGGAAAATAAAAAGTCCAGGGTGAGGAATGCCAGGGTGTGCGCAATGCTATCCTTTGATTTCAGCGTTTGCCAAAAGTCCTTAAAGAAGGAAATGGGGTTATATTGGATTGCTTCCAAATATTCTCGTTTGCTGGGTTTGTCGCTGCATCGTGTCCGATAGAGAAATACCAACATAAGGATAAGCGCGATGCTTGCCAGAATGATGGTCAGTATCTGCTCGGGAATGATTTTTTGCAACGGCAGTATGGAAAATATCACCAGATAAGATAAGAAGCCGCAAACAAACAACATGACGATATAACCCAGGGCAAAGGAAAATGTGTTCCACAGCCTTTTCAGGTATCGCTTCCACATAACGGTTTTCTCCTGTTTTACTGCCACTTATCCAGGGGCAGGAGCATATCCACAGAATCACTGTTTCCGGTGTTGATATACAGCTTCACACCGGGGAGAATCTGCTGAATGGCTTCGTAGTACATACGGGATTTGGTGATGTCGGGGTTCTGGGAATACTCGGCATACATTGCGTTGAACATAGCCACCTGCTGCACCGCCTCGTTGATACGCTTCTGCTTCAAATAGGCGGCGTTTTGGGTCAGTTTATCCGCCTCGGCCTGGGCCTTGGGCAATTCGGCGTTTTGATAAGCCTTGGCATCGTTCACCACGGTTTCGGCCTGCTGTTTTGCGGTTTCCACCGCCTTAAAGGCCTCGATGACCTGCACCGTGGGAGGCTCGGAATCCTGAATCTTCACATCCACCAGAGTCAGGCCGATGTTGTACTCGGCGAGAATCTCGGTGACCAGGTCCTTCACCCGCATTTGGATATTCTCCTTGCCGTCGGTGAGGACTGCGTCCACATTGGAAGAGCCAACCACATTTCGCACCTGACTCTGAATCAGATTCCGCAGAATTTCCTCCGGCTGGTTGGAGGAGAACAGGTAGGCAACCGGGTCGGAGACCTTGTATTCTACAAAGAAATCGATGTTAACAATATTGTAGTCGCCGGTAATCATGGAGCTTTCTGCGGTGTTGACGGTGTAGCCGTCCTCGCTGTCGTCACTCTTGTAGCCCAGCTCAATCTTCTGGTACACATTCACATCCACTTTGTATGCCTGCTGAATCCCGAAGGGCAGCTTGAAGTGGACGCCGGCATCGATCACATCGGTGACCTTGCCGAAGGTGGTTACTACTGCCTGCTGCTTATCATCCACGGTGTAAAAGCAGGTGCCTGCCAAAATCAGCACAAAAATCACCGCAAATACACCAATTAAGATATTGCGCAGCTTTTTGAAGTTTACGGGTTTCTTGGGGTCGATGTTTACGAAATCTTCCATTTTAGTCATTCCTTTCTTTCAGGTTGTTTAACATTCTTGTGGTCTCCTGGGCCATACGGGCGGCAAGCCAGGCGGTGAGCATGATCCGCAAAACCTCCTTGACCCGCTCCTTTGCCCCGGGAACGGGCTCCTGATAGTGGGCCAGCTCCTGGTCCAGAACGGTGTCTCTGCCATCTGCCTTGTACAGCTCCTTGGAGCGGACGGCCAGGCGGACAAACATAAAATACAGGTCGCTGTCGTCGATCATATCGTCGGCTTCGTTGTCCAGCTGACCGTTCACATAGCCGAGTAAGCTGCAGATGTCCGGTAACGGCAGGACCCCCTTGAGCATATTGATGTTGATAATACGGCACAGCTGCCGCAGGGAATAGTGTTTGCTCTCTGGTTTTGTGAGGAATCCCCGTTTTACCCAATTCTGAATCATATAGCCGTCCAGACCGGTGATGGCGGACACCTGACTCAGCAGGATGCCTCCCGGGAGAAACATGGCCCGAAACTGGGCTTCTACCAATGCGCCGTCTCTCTCTTCGGCGGTAAGGACTGTGCCGGGTATTTTCCAGCTCATTGCTTTTCACACCTTTCTGCTATGTGGTGATATGATAATATCATATGGTCAAGTGATTGTCAATAGGGATTATATAATTTTTTACGATCTTTTACGCAAGGGAGCTTTTTCTGGTGGATTTTCCAAAAATATTTTCCCCTTTCCTCTTTACGAAACAAAGAAAATGATGTATGATATACAATATTATATTGGGGATGGTATCTGCACCCCAAAAATAAGACAGGAGGGCGGAAAATGGCGTGTTTGAAATGCGGTAAAAAAACCAAGGATGCGCAGAGCTTTTGCCCACGCTGTCAGGAGATTATGGAACAGTATCCGGTAAAAGCGGATGTGCATATCCAGCTGCCCAACCGTCCGGAGACAAGCGGAAAAAAAGCACCCCGGAAACGGCGGGTTTTGTCCTACGAGGAAGCGGCGATTCTTTGGCGGAAACGAACACGGAGGCTGGCGGCCGTTGTCCTCGTTTTGACAATCCTTCTGGGTGCGGCGGCGTTCCTGCTGGTGAAAGAGTGGGTTTCTGAAGAGAAAATTCCCGCCGGTCAGAATTTCACTACCGGCGAGACCTTAGAGTGATTGTTTCACGTGAAACAATCCTTGCGTGCGTGTTTCACGTGAAACACAGAAAGGAAACACTATGGCAAAGATAATTGCGGTGGTGAATCAGAAAGGCGGCGTGGGCAAAACCACCACCGCTGTGAATCTGACCGCCGCCTTACACGATTTGGGCAAGCGGGTTCTGCTGTGCGACTTTGACCCTCAGGCCAATGCTACCTCCGGCTTGGGTGTGGACAAGCGGAAGCTCCGCAACAGCGTTTATGATGCGGTGATTAATGAGGTGCCCACGGTTCAGGCGATTGTAAACACCAAGTTTGGCGATGTGCTGCCGGCAACTGCCGATTTGGCAGGCGCTGCGGTGGAGCTGATTACCATGGAAAATGCCCAGTTTCAGCTGAAAAAGGCGTTGCAGCAGGTAGCCGGTGACTATGATGTGATTTTTATTGATTGCCCCCCGTCCTTGGAAATGCTGACCCTGAACGCCTTGGCGGCGGCGGACAGCATTTTGGTGCCTGTTCAATGCGAGTATTACGCATTGGAGGGCTTGACGGATTTGATGAATACCCTGCGGATTGTGAAAAAGCGCATCAATCCCAATTTGGAGATTTTCGGCGTGGCGCTGACGATGTTTGACGGCCGTACCAATTTCTCCACACAGGTGGCACAGGAGGTGCGAAAGCATTTTCCCGGCAAGGTATTTGCCACAGTTGTGCCCCGAAATGTCCGCCTTGCGGAGGCTCCCAGCCACGGCCTGCCTGTGACGGTGTATGACCGGCTCAGCCGGGGCGCTGCTGCCTACCGTTCGATGGCAGAAGAAATCAAGAAGAAACTCTGAAAGAGGTGAGTCCTATGGCAAAAGGCTTAGGCAAAGGCCTTGGGGCGCTGATGGGGGATTTTGGCGAGGAAACAAAAGAGAAGAGTCCCTATCAGATGCTCCCCATTCATAAAGTAGAACCCAACCCCAACCAGCCCCGTCGGGATTTTGACCCGGAGGAGCTGCAATCCCTGGCGGATTCCATTGCTACCCACGGCGTGGTACAGCCCTTGACCGTGCGGGAAATGGCAAACGGATACTATCAGATTATTGCCGGCGAGCGCCGTTGGCGGGCCGCCAGAATGGCCGAGCTGCGGGAGATTCCTGCGGTGATTATCGAGGCTGACGACAAAAAGGTGATGGAGCTGGCGCTGATTGAGAATTTGCAGCGGCAGGATCTGAATCCTGTGGAAGAGGCCTTGGGTTATCAGACCCTGATGAGCGAATACGGTTTGACCCAGGAGGAAACCGCCGCCCGGGTGGGTAAATCCCGTCCTGTGGTTGCCAATATGCTCCGCCTGCTGGCCCTGAACAGCGATGTGCTGGATATGGTCCGGGAGGGCAAGCTGTCAGCCGGTCACGCAAGAGCCGTGGCAGCGCTGAAAACCGAAAAGCTGCAGAAAGAGGCGTCCCAGAAGATTGCGGCCTTGGGACTTTCCGTCCGGCAGGCAGAATTGCTGTGCAAGAATCTGCAGAAAGCCCCTGCGCCCACCAAGCCTGTGACCCTGCAGGTGGACTATGTGGCCGAGTGCGAGAAGAAGCTGTCCAAGCACCTGGGCCGTGGTGTGAAGCTGGTTTCCGGCAAGAAAAAGGGCCGTGTGGAGCTGGAATATTACGATTCCGACGATTTGCAGGCGCTGATTGATGCCCTGCTGAAGGTGAAAAAATAAGGAGAAACCTATGAACAAGAAGCTGTATAAGAGCCGAAAAGATAAGCAGTTATGCGGTGTTTGCTCCGGTATTGCCCAGTATTTTTCTCTGGATGCTACCATTGTGCGGCTGGCATTGGTTGCTTTTTGCCTGTTGGGCGGTAGTGGTATTTTGGCGTATATTATCTGCGCGATTGTGATACCTGACGAGCCCACCGATGTGATTGATGTATAAGGAGAACCTATGGAAAAAGAACTGTATCGCTCCAGAGAGGGCAAACGGCTTGCCGGTGTGTGCGCCGGTATGGCAAAGTATATGAATCTGACACCCAGAGTGGTTCGCTGGATTTTTGTGGCTATGGCCTTCTTCTGCGGCGGCGGCATTCTGGTGTATATTGCCAGCATTTTTATGATCCCCTGGGAGCCGGAATTTGAGGAAATGGCAGAAGAAGAGGAAAACACTTAACACATAAAGAGGTGTTTTATGAAGAGAGTACTTTGTTTGCTGCTGGCGGCGCTGGCGACAGTGTCCCTGACAGCCTGCAAGGATCGTCCGCCGGTGGAAACGGCGGGAACAACGGAGCTTGCCCCGACCACTGCCCCCACAGAGGCAACTGTGCCGGAAACCACCGCGCCCACGGTGCCTACAGAGCCCCCTGTGCTCCATACCGTCTATTTCTGGACGGAGCAGAAGGTGACCAACACCCAGGGCATTGGCGGTGTGTATACCCGCGCTTATGACGAAAAGGGCAATCTGCTGACGGATACCTATGCATCCGACGACGGTAAGGCCGCATACAGCAACACCTATACCTATGATTCAGCGGGCAGAATTTTGACCCATGACACCAATGATTCCCATTATGCCACCGGCCATACGGAATTTAGCTATGATGCTGCCGGTAAGCTGGTGACGGAAACCTTCTCCAACTCGGAAAACTATACCGCCAAGACCGATTTTACCTACGGTCCGGAGGGAAAAATCGCGGAAAAGGTCACTGTCTACGACAAACAAGAGGATCGCACGGTGTACACCTATGACGAAAACGGCCGCCTGGTGAAGGAGGAACGGACCGTTCGTGCCGGGGAAAAGGTGCTGCAGAGCAGTTCTGTAGAATACACCTACGATGAAGCCGGCAACAAGCTGACCCAAACCGAAATCCGGGAGGGCAATCCTGTCCGGGTAGAGGAATGGACTTACAACGAAGCGGGCAAAGTTCTCACCTACAGGGAACTGGACGGCAAGGGCAATGTAGGTGAAGGGATGAAATATGTCTACGACAAGAATGGCCGCTTGGAGGAGGAAACCTTTTACAGGGGAGAATCCGCCGAGGAAGCTGCGGTCTATGTCTATGACGAGGCCGGCAGAGTCATTAAGTACGCCTCCGGCATTCCCTACGAGAAGTTTATCACCGTAAACAGAATTATTCTTTATACCTATGACGAATTTGGAAATCTGCTGACCGAGGTCACCACCAAGAAAGACGGTACGGAGCTGGGTCGGAGAGAATATACCTATATATCAATGGAACTACCAGTGGAATAAAAGGAGAGGTAAGAAATGTTAGACATTCGCAAGATCAAGGAAAATCCCGATGCAGTCAAGGCCGGGCTGAAGGCCAAAGAGGTAGACTGCGATGCTGTGGTGGACAAGATTCTGGAGCTGGATGGCCAGATTCGTAACTTAAAGACCACTACCGAGACCAAGACCGCTGAGAAGAACAAGCTGGCCAAGGAAAACGGCAAGCTGTTCGGTCAGAAGAAGGGCGCTGAGAAGAAGGGGGAGGACACCTCCGCTCTGGAAGCCCAGATTGCCGCCAACTCTGCCAAGAGTGTGGCGCTGGACAAGGAAATTGAGGACGATGCCGCTGCGCTGAAGACCCTTTCCGATGAGTTCCGTGTGGCAATGCTGAGCCTGCCCAACCTGCCCGACGAGGATCTGCTCCCCGGCGGCAAGGAGAACAACCAGCCCCTGCGCTATATTGGCGAAAAGCCCTCCTTTGACTTTGCGCCTAAGCACCATGTGGACCTGTGTACCGACCTGGGCCTCGTTGATTACGAGCGTGGCGTGAAGCTGGCAGGCGCCGGCAACTGGATGTACACCGGTATGGGCGCAAGACTGGAATGGGCGCTGCTGAACTACTTCATTGACACCCACACCGCTGTCGGCTACGATTTCATTCTGCCTCCCCATATGCTGGAATACCAGTGCGGCGAGACTGCCGGTCAGTTCCCCAAGTTTGCCGACGAGGTTTACAAGATTGCCAACCCCACCGACGACCGGATTCACTATATGCTCCCCACTGCAGAGGCTGCTCTGTGCTCTCTGTACCGGGACGAAATCCTCTCTGAAAGCGAGCTGCCCAAGAAGCTGTTTGCCTACACCCCCTGCTTCCGCCGTGAGGCAGGCAGCCACCGTGCTGATGAGCGTGGCATGGTCCGCGGTCACCAGTTCAACAAGGTGGAGATGTTCCAGTTCTGCAAGCCGGAGGATTCCGACGCTGCTTTCGACGAGCTGGTCACCAAGGCCGAAAAGCTGGTTGAGGGCCTGGGCTTCCACTTCCGTACCGTGAAGCTGGCTGCCGGCGACTGCTCCGCATCCATGGCCCGCACCTATGACATCGAAATCCTGATCCCCTCCATGGACGGCTACAAGGAGGTCTCCTCCGTGTCCAATGCCCGGGATTAT
>JAZOWQ010000162.1:0-18837 GCA_045659325.1 Faecousia sp.
ACAGCTTTCCCGTTGACAAACAGACCCTTTTTCCTTTTCAGCCGGTTCATAAGCCCTGCCGACTTCTGCTTTTCCTCCCTTAAAAAGGAGGACACCCGCCCGGAACGGGCGGCAATGTGCTTTAACTCCATATTATTTTTCCAGAATCAGAGGGCCGTTGCTATCTGCCAGACCCTGCAGAATGTGGTTTGCAGCCTCCTCGGGGGCGCACTTTACCTGCTGGCCGGTGGTCATATTCTTCACAGAGCACTTGCCCTCGGTAATCTCGTCCTCACCCAGCAGTACCACATAGGGTACGCCCAGCTTGTCTGCATAGCTCATTTTCTGCTTGAACTTCTTCTGCTCACCGTACAGCTGCACCCGGACGCCGGCAGTACGAAGCTGCTCTGCCAGAGCCACAGCCTTGCCGATCTCCTCGGTCATAGGCAGCACCAGCGCATCGCAGGGGGCAGAGGGAATGGCATCATTCAGCAGACCCTGCTCATCCAGCACATAAAAAAGTCTGGTCAAACCGATGGAGATACCTACACCGGGCAGCGCCCGGTCGGTGTAGTACTCCGCCAGATTGTCGTACCGGCCGCCGGAACAGACGGAGCCAATTTCCGGATGGTCCAGCAAAGTGGTTTCGTAAACGGTGCCGGTGTAGTAGTCCAGACCTCTTGCAATGGTCAAATCCACGGCAAAATTCTCCTCGGGCACGCCAAAGGCGGACAGATTCTGCACCACGGCCTTCAATTCGCCAAGGCCTAAATCAAAGATTTCATTTCTGCCGGCATAGCCTTCCAATGCGGTCAGCACCTCTGCGTTTGTGCCGCGAATGGCGATAAACTTCAGAATCTCGGCAGCCTGCTCAGCGCGCAAGCCGCAATCGTCCACCAAAATAGCAGACACCTTCTCGGCGCCGATCTTGTCCAGCTTGTCCACGGTGCGCATAATGTCGCCGCTCTTCTCGGACAGGCCCAGCATAGCATAAAACCCATTCAGAATCTTTCGGTTGTTCACCCGAATCTGGAAACGCTTCAGACCGAAGCCACGGAACACCCGGTAAATAATGGCGGGAATTTCCGCCTCATTGGTGATGTCCAGCTTGCCGTCGCCGATGATGTCGATATCCGCCTGATAGAATTCACGGAAACGACCTCTCTGGGCCCGTTCGCCACGGTACACCTTGCCAATCTGGAAACGGCGGAAGGGGAAAGCCAATTCATTATAATGTAAAGCAACATACTTTGCCAGAGGTACGGTCAGGTCAAACCGCAAAGCCAAATCGCTGTCACCCTTCTGGAAGCGGTAAATCTGCTTTTCCGTCTCACCGCCGCCCTTGGCCAGCAGAATTTTGGCATCCTCGATAATGGGGGTATCCAGAGGGGCAAAGCCGTAGAGGCTATAAGTATCCCGCAGGACCGCCATCATTTTCTCCATTTTAATCTGCTTGCCGGGAAGCAGCTCCATAAAGCCGGACAGTGTCCGGGGGGGAATTCTTTCCATTTCTCTCATCCTTTCAAAAAGCCGCCCGACCTGAGGACGGACGGCGGTTGGTGGTTAAAATTTCGGCTTGTTGTGATACAGTTCACGCCAATCCAGGTCGCCTCTCTGCAGACCCATAATGAACATCTCCGCGCTGCCAAGGTTGGAGGCGAAGGGCACATTGTGCCGGTCACAGTGGCGAATGGTCTCCAGCATTTGACCGTCGTCCCAGGGATCAATGGTGTTGGGGTCGGAGAACAGCAGGACCAAATCGATTTCGTTGTAGGCAATTCGGGCGTTGATCTGCTGATGACCGCCCTGCTTATGGGATAGAAGCAGCGTCACGGGAAGGCCCGTATTGTCTGCAATCAGACGGCCTGTGGTAGCGGTGGCAAACAGATTGTGCTTGGCCAGCACGCTTTTGTATGCGGTGCAGAACTGCACCATCAGCTCTTTTTTCTTGTCGTGAGCCAGAAATGCAATATTCATAGTGGCGCTCCTTCCGATTATAGTTTGACGGGAACGGTCATTCCCTGAATCCGCTTGGCAATCCGCCGGAAAGCCTTGGCTGCGCCCTTTTTGCTGTAACCCAGCAGAGGCTGGCGGAAGGCTGCGGAGAGAATGACATTTTCATCCTCCGGCACAATCCCCAACAGCGGCAGGCCGGACTGGTCCATAATATCATCCACGGTGACACCCATAGCGGCAATCATCTTGGGTCTGATTCGGTTGATAATCATACGCACATTGGTCTTGCCCATGGTTTCCAGCACATCGGAAGCCCGGGAAGCATCCCGAATGGAGGCCGGGTCAGCGCCGGTAACCAGAATCACCCGGTCAGCAAATTGGGCAGCCAAACGGAAGCCGGCCTCAATCCCCGCAGGCGCATCCAGAAACACATAAGAAAATTTCTCCCGGGCCTGCTCCAGCATTTGGGCAAAGGCCACAGGGTCAACCTCCTCCAGGGGGCTGCTCACCGGAGCGGTGAGGAAAGAAATGTTAGGGTACACGGGATGTACAGTTGCCATATCCAAGGTATAATCCCCACAGCACACATCCAAGAAGGAAATACCGCCAATCTGGCTGATACCCAAGGCAATATCCAAGTTCCGCAGACCCACATCACAGTCGATACACAGAACCTTTTCCCCCAGCAGCGCCAGCGCCTGGGCCAACCCTGCGCAAACAGAGGTCTTGCCTGTTCCGCCCTTGCCGGACAGGACTGCAATCAGTTCACCCAACACATACCCCTCCTTCTCCCAGTATAGGCTCATTATAAATCAATATTGCACAAAAATCAAGGTTTTTTCCCCTTCCGAACAGGGCATATGTGTGTCTTTTTCATAAAAAATTGGGGGTTTTTTCAAAAAAGGGATTTACATTTTGAAACCAATGTAGTATGATAACCCCGAACAGAGTAGGAGACCTCGCGTGAAGTGCTGTCAAAATGGGGAGTTGAGTGACAGACGAAGGGCTTTGCCCGCGATGAGGCTTCCGCACCCGCTGCACATATAGGACTCTTCCTTATATGTAAGCAACGATGCTCGGTTGGGCAAACCGTCGGGGTTTCCGGCCTGCCCAATGGGTTACCGGCTTTGCTCCCCGTACGCTATGCGTATGGGGCTTTTTTGTCGGATTCCCTTGGGATTTGCTCGCATATAAAGGAGGTTTTTTTATGCAGAAAAACAAAGTAATGACCACCAAAACACTGGCATACTGCGCCCTGCTGGCAGCACTCAGCGTGGTGCTTGCCCGGCTGTTCGGACTGATGCCGGAGGAGTCCAGCCGCTATTCCATTGAGGCTGTGCCGATTTTTCTGTCCGGTATGCTTTTCGGGCCTGTGGCCGGCGCAATGGTGGGCTTTTCCGCGGATTTTATAGGCTGCCTGTTTTCCCCCTTCGGGTATAATCCCATCTTTTGTATTCCGCCGATTCTGTACGGCGTATTCGGCGGCCTGTTTCGCCACTACCTCAGCAAAAAGCTTTCCCTGCCCCGGCTGGTGGCAAGCTTTCTGCCGCCGGTAGTTCTGGGCTCCGTGCTGTATCAGAGCTTTTCTTTAGCATATGTTTATTATTACACCACCTTCTGGGAGGGCCTTGCGCTAAAGCTGAGCACCCGATCTGTCCAGTTTGCCATCGTTCTGGTGGCGGATGTGCTGGTACTGTGGCTGCTTTTCAAAGCAAATATCTTTACCCGGCTGGGGGTATGGCCGCCCAAAGCCATCAAGAAAAAAGAGGTAGAACAATGAACATCAACGAAACCCTTGATTATATCCATTCCGTATGCTGGAAGGGTATGATGCCCGGCTTGGAGCGCATCACCGAGTTGCTGGGAAAGATGGGCAATCCGGAAAAGGATTTGAAATTTATCCATATAGCAGGCACCAACGGTAAGGGCTCTACCGCCGCTATGACCGCATCCATTTTGCGGAAAGCCGGCTACCGTACGGGTCTTTACACCTCCCCTTTCATCTACCAGTTTGGGGAACGGATGCAGGTAAACGGGGAAATGATCTCCGATGAGGAGCTCATTGAAATCACCGAGTATGTCAAGCCCTTGGCAGACGCTATGGCAGAAACCCCCACGGAGTTCGAGCTGATTACCGCGATTGCATTTGCGTTCTTCAAGCGGCAAGCTTGCGATATCGTGGTGCTGGAAGTGGGTCTGGGCGGTCTGCTGGATGCTACCAATGTGATTGACTGCCCCGAAGTGGCGGTCATCACCAACATCGGCCTGGACCACACCGACATCTTAGGCAACACCTTAGAAGAAATCGCTGTCAACAAGGCCGGTATCATCAAGGAAAACGGCCATGCTGTTCTGTATCGGGGAACACCCGGCGTGGAGGCTGTATTCGAGAACACCTGTCGGGAGAAGCACACCAAGCTGAAGAAGGCCAACTTTGACGGCCTGAAGCTGAAATCCCACGACTTGTTCGAGCAGGTCTTTGATTGCGGCGACTACAAGGACATTCACCTGCCCCTGCTGGGCGATCATCAGCTCCACAATGCCGCCGTTGTGCTGGCAGTAGCGGAGACCCTGCAGGAAATTGGCTGGAAGATTACCAAGGAGAATATCTACGACGGTATCCGGGATGTATCCTGGCCCGGCCGGTTTGATATTGTGTGCCGCGACCCCCTGTTTATTATCGACGGCGGTCACAACCCCCAGTGTCTGGAGGCGCTGGTGAAGAACATTCAGGACTACCTCACCGGCCGTCGGGTCATTGCCCTCACCGGTGTGCTGGCGGACAAGGACTACGGGGATATGTACAAGCCTGTAATGCCCTATATTGAGCAGTTTGTCTGTGTCACACCTCCCAACCCCCGCCGTCTGATTGCCACAGAACTGGCGCAGCACCTGCAGAATGTGGGTGCAAAGGCGGTAGCCGCTCAAACCATTCCCGAGGGTGTTAAAAAGGCTATAGAGCTGGCCGGCTCCGACGGCGTTGTGCTGTGCTTCGGCTCTCTGTACACCATCGGCGATATCCGCAACGCGTTACCGGAATAAAACAAAAAGGAGAACTTTTATGCATATTCATCACGACCATGTGGGCGGTCACTCCCACGACCATGACCACGCCCACTCCCACGAGCACACCCACGACGGTGTTGCCCATGCCCACGAGCATACCCACGCCCATTCCCACGACCACGAACATCCCCATTCCCACGACCATCTCCATGAGGAGGGTCACCACCATCATCACAGCCACGAATGCGCCGGTTCATGCGGCAGCTGCGCAGGCAAGTGTGAGCACACTCCCATGGAGGAGCTGATGGCACTGATGCAGTATATGGTGAATCATAACGCCGCCCACGCCAAGGAGCTGGCCGATTTGGCCGCCCAGCTGGAAAAGGCCGGCAGCCACGCCGCCTTCGAGCAGGTGATGGCCGCGGTGTCCGATTTCGAAAAGGGCAATATGCGCCTGTCCACTGTGCTGGCAGCACTGAAATAAGAGGTAGCCGCTATGTGTCTTTCTACCGTTTATAAAAACACCCGCACCGAGGAAAATATAGTCCTTAAGAATGTGATGCGGATCGAATGCAAGGACGGCTGCGTGATTTGCACCGACCTGATGGAGCGCTCCGTTGCCATCGAAGGCACTCTGGAAAGCGCCAACTTAGTTGACGGCTATGTGGTCGTCAAGGAAGCCTAATATAACAAACGAAAAACCTCCCTTGTTTTCACAAGGGAGGTTTTTTTATTCTTCTATGCCCTGGGTTTCCAGCAGATCTAAGACTTGCTGGCCTCTTTGGGTCAAGCCCATACTGCCGTGGACCGGATATTCCGGATACAGTCCCATTTTTGCCCCCTTTAGAGGTGTATAATCCAAGTAAATCAGCTGTTTCTTCTCCAAAAGCTGGATAAACAAGCTGTATTCCTCCTGGGTGTAGACAGTTTCCTCCCGGTAGATGGGGGTCATATCATCGGCCTTGCGAGCCACAGGCAGAAAGGAATACTGTCCTAAGCAGCGAAGCAAATCCACTTCCCCCCGGCTCAATTCCAAGGTCTTACCACAGCCGCCGCAACTTCCGCAGCAGCCCTTGCAATCACTCATTTTTACACTCCAATCAGTTCATAATCCCGGCTGCCGATTCCTAACTGGGCCGCAGCCTCCAGGGTGTGGATGCCGTGACGGGATTCCATTCGTTCAATCAAATCTGCCTTGCCGGGGTCGTCGGAGGCATAGACCAAATCCACACAGGCCTGATCAATGGCCACCGGGTCGAGGCTGGCCAAAATTCCCACATCTTTCATACAAGGGAGTTTCGCGGTAGCGCCGCAGCAATCGCAGTCCACGCTGAGGTTTTTCATCACATTGATATAGGCCGCGTTGCCTTTAAAATAGTCCACCACGGACCAAGCGGCGTCCGCCATTGCCTCCAGGAAGCGGTCCTTCTCGGTGTGCCAGAAATCCTCGGTGTTGCCTGCGCCGTGAATATACTTCTTACCGTAGGAGGAGGCAAAGCCGATGGACAGCTGCTTCAGCGCGCCGCCAAAGCCACCGGAGGGGTGGCCCTTGAAGTGAGCCAGCACCAGTGTGCCGTCATAGTTGGCCAAATCCTTGCCCACGAAATTCTGCTTCAGCATAATACCCTTCGGGATTTCCAGCACCAGATCCGGGCCCTCTGCATCCAGCAGGTCCACAGGAAAATGCACACTCCAGCCGTGCTTTTGGAATAGCTCCCTGTGCTTTTCGGCAGTGTGTCTTGCGCCTTTGTAGGCGGTGTTGCACTCCACGATGGTGCCACCCACGAAGTCCACCACCGGCTTCCAGAATTCCGGCCGCAGAAAATTGGGATTGCCCTCTTCTCCCGAGTGTACTTTGATGGCCACCCGGCCGGTCAGTTCCTTATCCAGCAGCTTGTAAAGCTTCAGCACACCCTCGGGGGTTGCGTCCTTGCAAAAATACACTTTGGATTTCATAGCTCATTCCTCCCGTTTTTCTTTTATTGTACCCTATTCTTTTTTCTTTGTAAACCGAAATTTCGATGGACAATCCCAAGGGGTTTGTACCATCATAAACCCAAGGAGGGATTCTTATGGATAAAAACTTCAGAAAACGACTCATCAGCTGGATTGTCCCCTTAGCGGTGGGTGGTTTGGCAACCCTGCTGTCGGGAGGGACGGACCTGTACCAAACCATCAACCAGCCGCCGCTGTCACCCCCAGGGTGGGTATTTCCCATTGTGTGGACCATTCTTTATGTGCTGATGGGCGAGGCCGCCTATCGGGTACTTACCTCCGGCGCAGACAAAGGTCAAATTAAAAAAGCGCTGATTGCCTACGGGGTGCAGCTGTTCCTCAATTTCCTGTGGCCGCTGGTCTTTTTCGGCGGGCAGATGTACCTGACGGCGTTTCTTCTTTTAATTGCCCTGTGGATTGCCATTTTAATCACCGCCCGATGGTTTTCCCAAATCGACGAAACCGCGGGAGATTTGATGCTTCCCTACCTTTTGTGGGTGACTTTCGCCGGATATTTGAATTTAGGCGTGTTTTTGCTGAATTAAATTGGAAAAAATACTTGTAAAATATTCCTTTTTGGCGTATACTCTATATATTATACAAAAAAGAGTATTCGAGGTAATCACTATGGAACTGATTTCTGTTCGTGAGCTTTTCAAAGACACTCAAAAATATGCAGATACCACCGTGACCATCGGCGGCTGGGTGCGTAACCGCCGTCCTTCCAAGCAGTTTGGCTTCATTATGCTGAACGACGGTACCTATTTTGCCCCCGTTCAGGTGGTTTATGATGACACCATCTCCAATTTTCAGGAGATTTCCAAGATTAATATCGGCGCTGCCCTGATTATCAAGGGCACTGTGGTGCTGACCCCCGACTCCAAGCAGCCTTTTGAGATTCAGGCTAAGGAAGTAACCGTAGAGGGTGCATCCACCGGTGACTACCCCCTGCAGCCCAAGCGCCACTCCATGGAGTTCTTGCGGACCATCACCCACCTGCGTCCCCGGACCAACACCTTCCAGGCAGTGTTCCGTGTCCGCTCCCTGGCTGCTATGGCGATCCACCAGTTCTTCCAGGACCGGGACTTCATTTATGTTCACACGCCCCTGATCACCGGCTCCGACTGCGAGGGCGCAGGCGAGATGTTCCAGGTCACTACCCTGGATTTGAACAATGTACCCAAGACTGAGGACGGCAAGGTGGATTTCTCTCAGGACTTCTACGGCAAGCCCACCAACCTGACCGTTTCCGGCCAGCTCAACGGCGAGACCTTTGCTATGGCCTTCAAGAACATCTACACCTTTGGCCCCACCTTCCGTGCCGAGAACTCCAACACCACCCGTCACGCAGCCGAGTTCTGGATGATTGAGCCGGAAATCGCTTTTGCTGATTTGGCTGACGATATGCGTCTTGCTGAGGATATGATCAAGTATATCATCGCCTATGTGCTGGAGCATGCCCCCGAGGAAATGGAATTCTTCAACTCCTTTGTGGATAAGGGCCTGCTGGAGCGTCTGAACCACGTGCTGAACTCCGACTTCGGCCACGTGACCTACACCGAGGCCATCGAGATTCTGGAGAAGTGCAACGACAAGTTTGCCTACCCCGTCTACTGGGGCTGCGACCTGCAGACTGAGCACGAGCGGTATGTGACCGAGGAAGTGTTCAAGAAGCCCGTCTTCGTCACCGACTACCCCAAGGAGATTAAGGCTTTCTATATGAAGCTGAATCCCGACGGCAAGACTGTTGCCGCTATGGACTGCTTGGTTCCCGGCATCGGCGAGATTATCGGCGGCTCTCAGCGTGAGGACGACTACGAGATTCTGAAGAACCGTATCGAAGAGCTGGGTATGAATCCCGAGGATTACGATTTCTACTTGGATCTGCGGAAGTACGGCTCTGCCCGCCACGCAGGCTTCGGCCTGGGCTTTGAGCGTTGCGTGATGTACCTGACCGGTATGAGCAACATTCGTGATGTACTGCCCTTCCCCAGAACTGTGGGCAACTGCGAACTGTAATAACAAAAAGGAGTGCCACCCGGCACTCCTTTTTCTTTTGGGTGTGGAAAAATCATTACAACTGTGCTATACTGAAGAAAAACGAGGAAGGGGGAACGGCAATGCTTCCCGCAGAATTTTTAACCAGAATGAAATGTCAGCTGGGCGAGGAATATTCCCAATATTTGGAGTCTCTGGAGCGACCCAGAGCGGTAGCCTTGCGGTTTAATCCCCTGAAGGGGGAAATGCCGAAGCTGGACTTCGTGCAAGACCCTGTGCCTTGGGAGCCTATGGGGTATTATTATGACCCGGAGAAGCGTCCCGGTCTGCACCCCTATCACGAAGCAGGCGTATACTACTTACAGGAAGCCAGCGCCATGTCGGCGGTTGCTTTGCTCTCCCCCCAGCCGGGAGAAAAGGTTTGCGACCTGTGTGCCGCCCCCGGTGGCAAAACTACCCAGATTGCCGGCAGAATGCTGGGAGAAGGTTTTCTGCTGTGCAACGAGATTAATCCTAAACGGGCGAAAATCCTTAGCCGGAACATAGAGCGAATGGGTGTTGCCAATGCATTGGTGACCAACGAACACCCTGCCCGACTGGCAGAAAAATACGCCGCATACTTCGACCGGGTGCTGATTGATGCCCCCTGCTCGGGAGAGGGTATGTTCCGGAAAGAAGCGGCGGCAGTTACCGACTGGAGTCAGGAGACGGTGGAAATGTGCGCCCGGCGGCAGGCGGAGATTCTCCATTCCGGCGCAGCGCTGCTGAAGCCCGGCGGACGGCTGGTTTACTCCACCTGCACCTTTGCCCCGGAGGAAAACGAGCAGACCATTGAAGTTTTCCTGAAAAGCCACCCGGAATTTGTTTTGGAAGAAACAGATGCCCCGTGGTTTACCCCCGCAGGCAAGGGTATGTTCCGCCTTTGGCCCCACAAGCTGCTGGGCGAGGGGCACTTTGCGGCAGTGCTGCGAAAGACAGACGGGGAAGCAGATTCCATTCCTCCTATCAAGGGCGAAAAGCTCCCGAAAGAATGGACGGAATTTGCAAAAGATTTGAATATAGCGTTGCCTGACGGCACACCCATTTTCTTTGGGCAGAGTTTGTACCTTGCCCCTACCCATATGCCGGATTTGCGGGGTATCAAGGTCCTCCGCCCCGGCCTTGAATTGGGCGAGGTAAAAAAGGACCGGTTTGAGCCGGCTCACGCATTGGCCCTGTGGCTGAAAACCGCTGGGCGCACAAAGGATTTGCCGGCAGAAAGCGTCGAAACAGTGCGCTATATGCGGGGTGAAACCCTGCCGGACACCGGTAAAGGCTGGACCTTGGTGCAGGTGGACAGCTACTCCATCGGGTGGGGCAAAAGCGACGGAAAAGTGCTGAAAAACCACTATCCCAAGGGGTTACGCCGATAATTTGCCACAATTTTTTTCTTTACACCAAGACGATTGTGTGGTATAATTGCAAGGTGAGTGAATTTTTTACAAGGAGTGAATCACCCTTGGCAAGATATGTAATTAACGGCGGCAACCGGCTGGAAGGCAAAGTCACCATCAGCGGCGCAAAAAACGCAGCTGTGGCTATTTTACCTGCGGCCCTTCTGGTAAAGGGCAAATGTCGTGTTGAGAATGTGCCGGATATCTCCGATGTGCGGATTCTGCTGAGAATTTTGGCAGATCTGGGCGCAAAAATTGAATATGAGCCCCCCAGCACCATTGTTCTGGACTGCACCGATATCCACAGCACCTGCCCCAATCCGGAGCTGGTGCGGAAGCTGCGTGCCAGTTATTACCTGATGGGCGCGCTGCTGAGCCGTTTCCACGAGGCCAATGTGGCCCTCCCCGGCGGTTGTAACTTTGCCGCCCGTCCCATTGACCAGCACATCAAGGGCTTTGCCGCTTTAGGCGCGGATGTGGACGAGACAGAGGATTATGTAAACCTAAAAGAAGGCCCTTATGGCTTAGGCGGTGCACGAATCAGCCTGGATGTGGTAAGCGTGGGCGCTACGGTGAACATTATTTTGGCCGCCTGTCTGCTGCCCGGCAAGACGGTGATTGAAAACGCCGCCAAGGAGCCCCATATCGTTGACCTGGCAAACTTTCTGAACACGATGGGCGCCCGAATCTCCGGCGCAGGTACCGACACAGTGAAGATCACCGGTGTGGAAGCTTTAAAAGGCGGCAGCTATGCCATTATCCCCGACCAAATTGAGGCCGGTACATACTTGGCAGCCGTAGCCGCTGCCGGCGGTAATGTGTTGGTGCAGAATGTGATTCCCAAGCATATGGAGTGCATCACCTCCAAGCTGGGCGAAATGGGTGTTCGTTTTATTGAATTTGACGATGCCATTCAGGTAATGTCCGACGGCAAGCTCCGTCACACCACCGTAAAGACCCGTCCCTACCCCGGCTTCCCTACGGATATGCAATCTCAGATCTGCGTGTGTATGAGCATTGCCGAGGGTTCCAGCCGACTGACAGAAAGTGTGTATGAGACCCGTTTCTTCGGCTACTGCACCGAGCTGGCCAGTATGGGCGCGGATATTCTGATTAGCGGCAAGACCGCCATTATCAGCGGCCGTGAGAGACTCAGCGGCGCAGTTGTCCGGGCCCACGATTTGCGGGCAGGCGCAGCGCTGGTGATTGCCGGTCTGGTGGCAGAGGGTACTACCGAGATTGAGAACATCTCCTTTATTGAGCGGGGCTACGAGCGGATTGTGGAAAAAATGCAATCCCTTGGCGCCAACATCAAACGAATTGAAGATTAAAAAACAGGGTGTGTCCTACGACACACCCTGTTTTCTTATACAGATCTTGTCCATTCGGTAAACAGCAGAGCGGGAATCATCCACACCAGCTGATACAGGAACATATTAACCGGGGTCAGCACCTCCAGGGCGCCCAGCACTGTCAGCAGCACCATCATGGCCAAGCCGATCGCGCCGCCCACAATGTGCAGCACCGTTCCCATACGGCTGGTAGTCCGCAGCGCCCGGGCGCCGGTGACCGCAAAGGCAAGGGGCGCAAGACCCAGGGCCGTCGTCATCAGCAGGGTCGGGGCATCCGGCTCCAGCTCCTTCTGCCGCAAGGACGCCCGGGTTTCATAATCCGGCAGCAGGAATCGCTTGGATTTTACACCGAATTTGCTCCGCATAAAGCCGGATGTCAGCATAAAATCATCGCTCACCAGCGCGCACTGCAAACCTCTGTATGCATTCAAGGTGGTGAGACCGGCAGCCGCGGAGCGGGTCTTTTCGTAGCTTACTGCATACAGACCGCTCAGCTCCCCGTCGATTGCCACATACACGCCGTAGCTGACGCGGGCATTCTCCGGCACTTCCACTTCCATATCCTTCAGGAAGGATGCAGAGCCAATCAGCACAGTCTCTCCCTCCACAACACCGCAAACACCGCCGTTATCATAGTTGACAATGTCGGTAGCATCGTAATGTCTGCCGTTGTGGCTGTCCAACACCTGATGGAACAAGCCCAACAGGCCGCAGCCGGAGGCAGTCATCACCGCAGTGGCATAAGCTGCCACCTCCTCCGGTGCCCGGCTGCCAAAGTATTTCACACCATTGAGCCGCACCGCATCGGAAGGGTACAAATCTCCATAGGTCACAGGGAACACTGCTTTTCCGCACAGGCCCTCTACGCCCTGCCAACCGCACAGGACAGTGCCCAGCTTGTGGAGTCTGCGCTCCAGCAAAATGGCAGGTCTTGTATGGGTGATGAAGGCCGTAGCCGGCACAGCTGCCAGCAAGGACACTGCCGCCACCTGCACACCGGCAGAAACACCGCCCATCACGCCGGCAAAAATGCCAATGGCAAAGGCAATGATTGTAGCAATCAAGCTATACCGGTTTAACGTCTTTTCCGGCTTTGACACCTCGTCATACCGGTCCATAAAATCCTCAACCTCGCCCTGTTTGCGAAGCAGGCCCTTTTTGCCCTCCATGTAATCCGGGCAAGCCGCCACGCCGTCCAGGCGGGTAGCCTTCCGCAGGGTGTCCATCTGAGACATTTCCACGGCCTTCCGTTGGTAAGCGCCCCACAGAGCCGTGGTCATTTCCAAGCTGAAGGCTGCGCAGCAGGGCACCCGCACCTGACGCAGGCAGAAAACACCGTCCACACAGCACACCACAAAGGTGATAACCAGCAGTGTATTCAGGGTGAAGCGCTTCTTTGTCAGATCAATCACACCGTCAATGAGCTGGTTGCTGCCCAAAAAGGCGGAAATCAACATGGCGATAAACTGAATGAATACCATCAGCCGCATCCGGTTGTCCTGTACCGCGCCCATGGCGTACATAGCTGTAGATGCAGCGCAGATCAGCACCACCAGCAGGCTGAAGAAGATACCCGCCTGCTCCTTGCCAATGCCATTTTCCATCAGCTGGTAGTACCGTTTTTCCGGTCCTTCCACCAGCTTCTTTTTCAGTTCCCGGAAACGGGAACGGGGATTGAACTGAATAGGCTGGGGCGGTACATACTCGCCCATAGGCTGCTCGTATTCCGGCTCCCAATTGCCGGAGAAGGGCTCAGAATGAATGGTATCGCCCTGCTTCCAGTCCTCGGCATTGGGCTGGGCGTGAATGGTATCTCCCGGATTCCAGATTCGTTGGGTATCGTCAGTCATGGGGTCTTTCCTGGGTTTCGCGGGAATGGTCAGACCGTCTAGGCGAATGGTATCGCCGGTTACATCGGTTTCCTCCAAAGCAAGGGCCACCGGCTCCATCCGGCGGGTCTGCTCCAAATCCACAGCTTCCTGCTGTTGCTTGCCACCCAGCCATACGCTGAGGATTTCATCGTCCAGATCTTCCAATTCTTCCTCTTCCGGCTGTTCCTCCGGTACGGCTTCTTCCGCTTCTTCTACAGGGGGCTCTTCTGCTACCGGCTCTGCGCCAAACTCCCGCAGAATCTCGTCAAGGCTCAGTTCCTGGTTTTCTTTCTCTTCCATACAGTCCCTCCTTATCTGCGTTGCCGCACGGCTTCATACAATAAAATAGATGCAGCAGCAGATGCGTTCAAAGACGAAATCTGTCCCTTCATGGGAATAGCAAGCAGCATATCGCAGTTTTTCCGCACCAGCTGGCTCATACCCTCGCCCTCATTGCCGATGACGATAGCAGCCGGGCCGGTCAGGTCTGCCTGATACATAGGCACAGACCCCTCGGCGGCAGTGCCGAAAATCCACACGCCTTTTTCTTTCAGCTCAGCAATCGCGTTGTTAATGTTACTGACCTTTGCCACCTTCATATACTCCACCGCGCCGGCAGAGGCCTTGGCTACGGTGGCAGTCAGGCCCACACTGCGACGTTTGGGAATAATCACACCGTGGGCGCCGGCGCACTCGGCAGAACGCATAATTGCGCCTAAATTGTGGGGGTCGGACAACTCATCGCAGATGACCAACAAGGCATTTTCTCCACGGTCTGCAGCCTCCTGCAGCAAATCGTCGATGGTAAAGTATTCCCTTGCCGCCGCCAAAGCGATGACGCCTTGGTGGGCGCGGGTATAGCTCATCATATCCAGCTTTCTTCTGTCCACAGGAACAACCACCGCACCGGCTTCCTTGGCTTGGGCGGCCAGATGTTGCAAGGCTCTGTCTGTATCACCGGAGGCAATGAACACCTTATCAATGGTTCTGCCGCTGCGAAGCGCTTCTGTCAGGGCATTTCGGCCCTCCAGCTGATTCTCATTCTCCTCCACCTGACTTCTTTCTTCCCGACGGGGCGCCCGCCGGTCAAAACGGTCATTACGGCGATATTTTTCTTTCTCCATACTGTATCCATCCTTTCTGCAAGAGCAAAAGGTTATACGCTCCATAATATAATACATTATAACAGATTTCCTGATTGTTCACAACTGCTATTTTTCTCACCTGGCATCCAGAGGAAACGGAAATTTTGTTGCTTTTTCCACACTTATCCATTATACTGAAAAAAACGACAAAAGGAGACTGTTTATGATTGCATTGATTTGCCTGTTTTTTCCCGCCGTCCTCGGGGTCTGGCTTTATGAACGCCTGAACAAAACGGACCTCTGTCGCAAGCAATGGCTGTACCGCTTCTGCGCCAACACCGTCTTTATCAATTGTATCTGCTTTGCAGCAAAGAATTTCCTGCTGGATACCGCCAGCGAGCCCTTTTACACCCTTTACGCAGATGCCACACCAACAGCGGCGCTGAATTACCTGATAATGGCAATCCCCGTAGGGGTCATCGTCGTCTTCCTGCAAGTTCTTTCTGCAAAGCACACCGCCATTACCGTTGAGGATGAAAAAGATGCGTAACACTGCCAAGAAAACACACCGTCTGCTGTCCGTCCTTCTGGGTATTTTGGGGATTCTTCTCATCGTGCTTTCTCTGGCGGCCTATTATGCTGCGAAATGGTATGCTGATATTTACGGACAGATGGGCTTTGATTCCATTCTCTATACCCTCACCGCCGGTATAAATGGCACAGACCCGGGTTTGATTCAGTCCTTCCTTTCCACGGTACTTCCCAAAATTCTGAGCTGGAGTATCCCCGTCTGCTTTCTCCTATACTTCCGCGCCAGGAAAAAGGTGGTACTCATCCTGTTCCGGAAGCTGCGGATTCGCCTGTTCCCCCTGTCCCGATTGGCCTGCGCCGTCATAACTGTAGCCATGTGCTGCGGTCTTTTATCCTCTGCCGCCAAAATCTCGGAGCTGGACAAATATATCGTCAACCTCCGCGAGCTCTCCCATATATACGAGGAGGAATACCGGGACCCCAAAACTACGAAGATTACCTTCCCGGAGCAAAAGCGGAATCTTATTTACATTTATCTGGAATCCATGGAAACCAGTTACCTGTCCAAAGAACAGGGCGGTATGCTGGATTACAATATTATTCCCGAGCTGTACACGCTGGCTCAGGAGAACACCAACTTCTCCCATAATGAAGATGTGGGCGGCTTTTCCGTAGCTTCCGGCGCATCCTGGACCATTGGCGCAATGGTAGGACACACCGCAGGCATTCCTCTGAAAACACCCCCGGGTGTTGACGGCAACAGCTATGGCGCAGATGGCAATTTCCTGCCCGGTGTCACCAATTTGACGGATATCCTCCACGAAAACGGCTACTATCAGGCTCTGATGGTGGGCTCCAACGCCTCCTTTGGCGGCCGCCGGGAATACTACACCAGCCACGGTGTGGACCGTGTTTATGACCTGTACACCGCCCGGGCTGACGGCTTGATCCCTGCGGATTATTATGTATGGTGGGGCTTTGAGGACCACTACCTGTTCTCCTACGCCCAGCAGGCTCTATCGGAAATGAGTCAGCAGGAACAGCCCTTTGCCTTTACTATGCTCACTGTGGATACCCACCATATCGGCGGCTATGCGTGTCAATTCTGCGAAAACACCCACGAAGAGCAATATGAGAATGTAATGGAATGTTCCAGCAAGCAGGTGGCTGCCTTTGTCCAATGGCTGCAGCAGCAACCCTTCTACGAAAATACAACTGTCATTATTGCCGGAGACCACGCTTCCATGGACAACGGCTATTTCTCCCGGGTATCCCCTGAAGGCTATGACCGGCATGTGTATAACTGCTTTATCAACTCTGCCGTGTCCACAGAGAACACCCACAACCGGAATTTCTGCGCCTACGATCTGTTCCCCACCACTTTGGCTGCTATGGGCTGCGCCATTGAAGGCGACCGGTTGGGTCTCGGCACCAACCTGTTTTCCGTCACCCCCACCCTCTTGGAGGCCACAAACGGCGCCATTGCCGAGGAATTCGAAAAGAGCTCCACCTACTATACAAACAATTTTTTCTTTAAATGATTGCAAAAACCCACAGAAGTAATTTTCTGTGGGTTTTTCCTTGTATTCACAGAAAATTTACCGGCCATTTCTGTATCTTTCGTTGCCAGCGTGAGAAAAATGTGGTATGATATTGAAAAATATTGCCCCCAAGGAGGCACAATATGGATCCTAAAAACAATCAACCCCCCCGAAAGCCGGACAACAAACGCCCAAAGGGAAATATTTGGCTGGCAATTATTGTGTCTTTGGCGATGATTTTGGTTGTCAGCACCCTTTACCGAACCATCTCCAAAAGCCAGTACAACCAGACTACCCTCTCTGAATTCTATGACGACTTGAAAAATGACAATTTAGCAGAGGTGGTAATCCGATATGACCGGGTGGTGTATTTGACCAAAGAAGAAGCCGCCAAGCCTGCTGCCCAGCAGAAGGCCTGCTATACCGGGCTTCCCCTCAACGGCGAGCTTGCCGATGATTTGACCAAGCTTATGCTTGAATTAGATGCCGAGGTAGATGTAAAGATTGAGGAGGATAACTCCTTCATTATGTCGATTCTGCTCTATGTGATTATGTTCGGCGCATTCTTTGGTCTGATGACCATGCTGACCAAGCGTATGGGCGGCGGTGGCATTATGGGCGCTATGGGCGCCAGCAAAGCCAAGGTCTATATGGAAAAGCAGACCGGTGTTACCTTTAAGGATGTGGCAGGACAGGACGAAGCCAAGGAATCTCTGCAGGAGATTATCGACTTCCTCCACAACCCCGGAAAGTACACCGAAATCGGCGCCAAGCTGCCGAAAGGCGCGCTGCTGGTAGGCTCTCCCGGTACCGGTAAGACACTCCTTGCCAAGGCGGTTGCCGGCGAGGCCAATGTGCCCTTCTTCTCCATCTCCGGCTCGGACTTTGTGGAGATGTTTGTGGGCGTAGGCGCCAGCCGGGTGCGGGATTTGTTCCAGCAGGCGGCAAAGGTTGCCCCCTGTATCATCTTTATTGACGAAATCGATGCGGTAGGCCGCTCCCGTGACTCCCGTTACGGCAGCAACTCCGAGCAGGAGCAGACTCTGAACCAGCTGCTGGGTGAAATTGACGGCTTTGACTCCTCCAAGGGCATTGTGTGCCTAGCCGCCACCAACCGTCCGGAGATTCTGGATAAGGCGCTGCTGCGGGCAGGCCGTTTCGACCGGCAGATTATCGTGGACCGTCCCAACCTCCAGGGCCGACTGGACACCCTGAAGGTCCACACCCGGAAGATTAAGCTGGCCGAGGATGTGGATTTGCAGAAGATTGCCCAGGCTACCGCCGGCGCTGTGGGCGCAGACCTTGCCAACCTGGTGAACGAAGCAGCCCTCCGGGCTGTTCGGAAGGGCCGCAAGGCAGTAAATCAGGAAGACCTGCTGGTGTCCTTTGAGACCGTGATCGCCGGCACAGAGAAGAAAAACACCGTCCTTACCGACACAGAAAAGCGGATTGTGGCTTACCACGAAGTGGGCCACGCACTGGTTGCCGCTTTGGAAAAGCATTCCCAGCCGGTGTCCAAAATCACCATCGTTCCCCACACCTCCGGCGCGCTGGGTTACACCATGCAGATGCCCGAGGAGGAAAAATATTTGAAGACCGCTCAGGAGCTGCTCACCGAGCTGCGTACCCTGGTAGGCGGCCGGGCTGCCGAGGAGCTGGTGTTCCGTGTACAGACCACCGGCGCAGCCAACGACATTCAGCGGGCCACAGATATTGCCAGAAAAATGGTTACCCTGTACGGTATGAGCGATGCCCTGGGTCTGATGGCCCCGGCCTCAGTACAGCATCAATATCTGGAGGGGCAGGCATATCTAGACTGCTCTCAGGAGACCTCTGCATTGGTTGACAAGGAAGTCCAGAAGCTGCTGGATGGCTGCTATACCGATGCCAAAGGGCTGCTTACCTCCCATCGGGCATTGCTGGACGAGATTTCCCAGTTCCTGCTGGCTAAGGAGACCATCACCGGCGACGAGCTGATGGCATTTATCAACGCGGATAAGCAAGACCTTGCCGATGCCGACGATTTCGTTTCTGAGGAAAAATAACCGATATCCCAACGTGTTCGCCCTTTTTTTGGGGGGGGGTGTGTG
>JAZOWQ010000163.1:0-7316 GCA_045659325.1 Faecousia sp.
CCTTTCACAAGGGGAGCTTTTTCTGTGGTATCCTGTTGACACAAATTTTTCTCTGTGCTACAATACTTTTGACAATCGAATAGCCATTTCGTGGCTGTTTGGGGCTCATGCCCAGGCAGCTGAACAAGATAATCGGGTGCATTTCCCGAACGGTACCGCCGCTGTAAGTGCTGTTGGTCGTTTCATGGCGAAAGCCGGTCACTGGGAAACCGGGAAGGCGAAACGAACCGCAAAGGCCGCAACCTCCTTTGCAAAGGCATAAGTCAGAAGACCTACGAAATGGTTCTCCTTCTCCTTGCGCGTTACAAAGGAGACGCTTGTCGCGGAAAATCGGCCGCGGTGCATTTGTTGCGCCGTGGTACTTTTATTTTTGGGAGGAAAACACTATGAATAAGAAAACCTTAATCCTTGTCATCGCCCTCGCCCTTGTGGTTGCGGCTCTTGCCGCGGTTTACTTCGTCACCCGTCCTCAGGCTACTGAGGGTATGAAGTCCTTCACCGTGGAAATCGTCCACAAAGACGGCACCACCAAGACTGAAAAGCTGAAGTCTGACGCAGAATTTTTGGGCGAAGTGTTGGACGAGAAGGGCCTGATTGAATATGAAGAGGGACCTTACGGCAAGTTCATCTTGAAGGCTGACGGTGAGAAGGCCGTTTTTGAAGAGGACGGCGCTTACTGGGGCTTCTTTATCGGCGAGGAATACGCCATGCTGGGCGTGGACCAGACCCCCATCGAAGAGGGCAAGGTTTACCGGCTGGTATACACCATCGACACCTACCAAGGCTGATTTTTATAAGGTTGCAAAAAAGGGAACGGCAGATATGCCGTTCCCTCTCTTTTTATGCAAATACAGCATTGACTGCGTCAATGACGATTTTCCGCTCTTCCTCGGTGACGGGCACATCAAAATCGTTAAACGTATTCTCGGTGATGTCCCGGCCGGTGAGATACTTGAACCAAACCAGCGCCAGCAGATATCTGCCTGCGCCCAAAGATGCGTGGTAGGTGTCCCGGTGAATCTTCTCGATGCCGGTGTGGGATGCGGTGAGCATCGCCTTGCCGGCAGGAATCAGACCGTCGGCAGAAATGGCTTCTGCGGCCTTGTTATAGGATTTTTCCACATCGGCGAACATATCCGCAGAGGTTTCGTAGCGCTGATTGATCAGCTTGTCGCTTCTGCCCTCGTAGGCCCAGGTCTGGTGAATCAGCAGCTTTGCCTGGGGGCAGTACTTTTTCACATAGTCCGCCACCGCCTCCAAATAGGGTTCGTAGGTTTCAAAACGGGCGCTCTGGCCGCTGGCCTGCTGGAGGGTCACATAGTCCCAGCTATCGCTGCGCAGAGCCTGACGGATGGATACCTTCAGGCCGGTAGACTCCCCGTTGAACTGGAAGTCATAGGCCACCATATCGTCCAGCATATTCAAATAGTGGGTGCGCAGAGGACAACCGGGGATAAAGAGGTTGACGGTTTTCATCTCCACGCCCTCGTGCTTTGCCAAACGGTGCAGATACCGCTGTGCGTCCTGAGAAAAGCTGTTGCCGATGGAAAGAATTTTCATTTTTTAGTCCTCCCGTATTATTGTTACAATGGGTTCCACTGTTGTGTTGCTGCCTGTGGCTAGGCAGTCGCCACAGAGCTCTTTATTTCGTAGATGTGTAATTGCCATTTTGAACTTGCTCTATAATCCATTCGACAATAATACCTTCTTGCTCCGCAGGACTTCCTGTCTTAGCTCTTGCAAAAGATAATGCTTGTCCCCAAAAATCCAAGTCAAAGTCTTGTACGCCTTCCACAGAGGAAACAAAGCCGTCATATTCCAAAATGTTGCGACTGCTGGAGCTCATCCGAATAAACACGAGTTTTGAAACAGAAATATCCGTGAGTTCCGCCTCCGCAATAATCGTTGATGCATTTTCAGAAGGACCGATGGGCAAAAATTCTCTCCATTCTTTTTCCTTAACATATGGCAGGAATTCGCCTTCTTTTTCAACTTCGTCAATAAGGAACAAATCGTGTACGCAATAGCTCTTATTTTCCAGGTAGATATTCGAGCGATAACTACCACACAAATCTGCGCCATAGTAGTTCAATACAAAATGCGGGATATTATTTTTGTCAATGATATACACAAAGTGAGATTCAAATTGCGCTCCCATAAAAACGCCTCCCTTTTCAATTGATTTTGCTTGCGTGCATAATGATAACATATTTCAATTTTCGGAATCAATCTCCCGATTTCGTCAAGCAAACGATGGATTCCACATGACTGCAGCGGGGGAATAAATCTGCCGCTTGGGCATTCTTTAATACATAGCCCCGCTCCTTCAAAAGCGCCACATCCCGGGCAAGGGTTGCCGGGTCGCAGGACACATACACAATCCGCCGGGGGGACATTCTGCTCAGCGCCTCGATGGTGTCGCTATTCAGACCCTTACGCGGGGGATCGACAACGATCACATCGGGTTTGATGCCCTCTTGTTCCAGTTTCAGGGCGGCTTTGCCTGC
The DNA here is from genome assembly GCA_045659325.1 of Faecousia sp. GTDB lineage: Bacteria > Bacillota > Clostridia > Oscillospirales > Oscillospiraceae > Faecousia. Next base: position 2,508 of record JAZOWQ010000163.1, read on the forward strand.
ATCACCACAGAAAAATTCCGCATTTTGAATGCCGTTTCGCTCTGCATTTGCTTTGGCATCTACCACCGCCTGTTCTACAACCTCCACGCCAATGACCTTGCCGGCGGCTTTGGCCATACAAAGGGTAATCGTGCCAACACCGCAGTACAGGTCCAAAACCAAGTCCTTTTCGGTGATTTCTGCCTGGGCAATAGCGGCTTCGTACAGACGCTGCGCCTGATGGTGGTTGATTTGATAGAAAGAACGGGCAGACAGGCGGAAATTCAGGCCGCAGAGGGTGTCCTCAATATAGCCCGGGCCGTAGAGGACGATTTCCTCGTCGCCCAGCACCGCGTTGGTGTCCTTGGTATTCACAGACAGCACTAAGGTGGTAAAACCCTCTACCGCCTGCAATCTTTGAATCAAGTCCTCGGTGTGGGGCAGTTTTCTGCCATTGAGCACCAGACACACCAAAATCTGCCCGCTCACAGCGCCCCGGCGCACATAAATATGCCGCAGAAGACCCTTGCGGGCGGTTTCGTCGTAGGCGGTGATCCGGTAGCGGTTTACATAATCTATCACAATGTTCCGCACCTGTTCCGTCTCGTCAGGGAGAATCAAGCAATGGTCATTTTCCACCACCTGGTGGGTGCCGGCCTTAAAAAAGCCTGCATACACCCGCCCCTTATGGCTGGCAACAGGGTATTGGGCCTTATTCCGGTAGCCTTTACAGGTGGGGGCGGCAAGAATGGGCATATCCGTCAAATTTTCGCCGCCGATGCGGTTTAAGCTACTTCGCACCCGGTCGGCTTTCAGACGGGTTTCCTCGTCATAATCCATATGCCAGAAATCGCAGCCACCACAGCTGGCGGAAATGGGACACTCCCGCTGCACCCGATGAGGGGATTTCTCCAAAATTTCCACGATTTTGCCGGCGGCCCAGGTTTTGCCTACCTTTTCAATGCGGATTTGGTACTTCTCTCCGGCAATGGCATTGGGCACAAACACCGCGCAGCCCTCCACACGGGCAACGCCCTGTCCCTCGGCGGTATAGTCGGTGACAAGGGCTTCATATATTCGATTTTTTTCCAGCATAGCTTGCCACCTCCTGCGTTTTTCTTATATTACCACAAAAATCCCCCTTGGTAAAGAGAAAAAAGCCCCCGACAGATACCAGTCGGGGGCTTTTGTTTGAATTTACTTATTCAGATAGGCATCGATGGCAGCGGCGGCCTTCTTGCCGGCGCCCATTGCCAGGATAACGGTGGCAGCGCCGGTCACGGCATCGCCGCCCGCGAACACACCGTCACGGGGGGTCATTTCGTCCTCGTTCACAATCAGGCAACCCTTCTTGTTGGTGTCCAAACCGGGAGTGGTGGAGCGGATCAGGGGGTTGGGGCTGGTGCCCAAAGACATAATCACAGTATCCACCTCCAGCACGAACTCGGAGCCGGGAACCTCGATGGGACGGCGGCGGCCGGATGCGTCCGGCTCACCCAGTTCCATACGGATGCAGTTCATACCGCAGACACGGCCCTCCTCGTCGCCAATGATGGAAACGGGGTTGCACAGGGTCTTGAACTCCACGCCCTCTTCCTTGGCGTGGTGCTTTTCCTCTGCACGAGCAGGCATTTCAGCCTCGCCACGGCGGTAGACAACATACACATGCTCAGCGCCCAGACGCATAGCGCAACGGGCAGCGTCCATAGCCACATTACCGCCGCCAACCACGGCAACAGCCTTACTCTTGACGATGGGGGTATCGTACTCTTCCAGATAAGCCTTCATCAGGTTGGTACGGGTCAGGTACTCATTGGCGGACATAACGCCCTTGAGCGCCTCACCGGGGATATTCATAAACATGGGCAGGCCAGCGCCAGAGCCCACAAACACAGCCTTGAAGCCCATTTCAAACAGCTCGTCAATGGTCAGAACTCTACCGATAACCATATTGGTCATCACGGTAACGCCCTGTGCCTCCAGCTTGGTAATCTCGTTAGCCACGATGGACTTGGGAAGTCTAAATTCGGGAATGCCGTACACCAGCACGCCGCCGGCAGTATGGAGGGCCTCGAACATCGTCACTTCGTAACCACGCTTAGCAAGGTCGGAAGCGCAGGTCATACCGGCAGGGCCGGGGCCGACCACGGCAACCTTCTTGCCGTTGGACTCTGCCTTCTCGGGCATTGCGTTGATGTTTTCCCGATACCAGTCAGCAACAAATCTCTCCAATCTGCCGATTGCCACAGGCTCGCCCTTGATGCCACGGACACACTGTGCCTCGCACTGGGTTTCCTGGGGACAAACACGACCGGACAGAGCGGGCAGGGCGTTGGTGGAGGTGATAATCTCGTAAGCGGCCTTGAAGTCGCCCTCCTGCACCTTCTTAATGAACTCGGGAATCCGCACATTCACGGGGCAGCCCTCTACGCACTTGGGATTCTTACAATTCAGGCAGCGGTTAGCCTCTTCGATTGCCATTTCGGCTGTGTAGCCTAAGGTGACTTCCTTAAAGTTTCTGGCACGAACCTTGGGGTCCTGCTCAGGCATAGGGGTCTTCACTAAAGTCATATTCGCCATTTTGCATTTCCTCCTTACTGAATCAGGTCCTTGCCCATTTTTTCAATGCGGCAAGCGTGGTGTTCCTTCACCTCAGCCTCGCGGCCACGGTACAGGCTGTTACGGCTCATCAGCTCAGCAAAATCCACCTTATGGCCGTCAAACTCAGGGCCGTCCACACAGGCGAACTTGGTCTCGCCGCCAACGGCCACACGGCAGCCGCCGCACATACCGGTGCCGTCCACCATAATAGGGTTCAGGGACACAGAGGTGTGGACACCGAAGGGCTCGGTGGTCTTGCAGACGAACTTCATCATAGGCACAGGTCCGATGGCCAGCACCTCGTCAAAGTTTTCGCCGCTCTCCAGCAGCTGCTGCAGCTTCACAGTCACAAAGCCCTGCTCGCCGTAGGAGCCGTCGTCGGTCATCAGGTACATATGGTCAGCGCAGGCCTTGAACTCGTCTTCCAGAATGACGATATCCTTGCTCCGGAAACCAACAATGACGGTGACTTCCGCGCCGGCTTCCTTAAAGGCCTTGGCAGAGGGCAGCGCAATGGCGCAGCCAACACCGCCGCCAACCACGCAGACCTTCTTTTTGCCCTCTACGGGGGTAGGCTTGCCCAGGGGGCCCACAAAGTCGCGAATAAAATCGCCTTCCTTCAGCTCGCCCAGAGCGATGGTGGCAAAGCCAACCTTCTGGAAGATGATGGTGACAGTGCCCTTCTCCCGGTCATAACCGGCGATGGTCAGAGGCACGCGCTCGCCCTGCTCGTCAATGCGGAAGATGATGAACTGGCCGGCCTTTGCCTTCTTGGCAATGAAAGGCGCTTCGATGTCCATCAGGGTGACGCTGGGGTTCAGCTCTTTCTTTCGTACAATCTTAAACATTTCCAATCCTTCCTTCATTCTCTGTCAGGCTGAATGCCCGACAGAATAATATCGATTTCCGGCTGGTTTTCCGCCAGTTCCGCCGTGGGGCAGTAAAACTGGAAGAGCCAGAAATTGGTTTTTCCTTCAAAGGTGGCGGTGACATAGGTATACATTTCCCCGCCAACCGCCGATTCATAGATAAATTGATAGCCTTTTCCATAGGCTTGGGGGGTCGTCTGCAGCTGATTGCCGCTGATGACCAGGGCAGTATACTGCTCCAGGGTCATTGCCTGCAGCTTGGCTTTCTCCTCAGCCGCGCCCTTGACAATCAAGCTTTTCCGGCCGTAGAGAAAATCCGCATCTGCGTCAATGCCCTCGCCGGACAAATCTATAAAGTCTCCCGGCAGGGTCAGCTGCAAATCCGCAAATATCAAGGTCTTGCCCTCAGGAAAATCGTCGTTGCAGCCGGCAAGCATACCCACTGGCAGCAACAGACACAAAATGAGCAAAGCAATCCGCTTCAATGCTTATTTCTCCTTCAGCAGGTCGCGGATCTCGGTGAGCAGTACTTCCTCAGCAGAGGGAGCGGGGGGTGCGGGAGGCTCAGCAGGTGCTTCTTCTTCCTTCTTCTTGCCCATATCTGCGATCTTATTCACAATCTTCACAATCCAGAACACCACGAAGGCAAGGATCAGGAAGTTGATAATAGCAGAGATAAAGTTACCATAGGTCAGGTAGTTGAACACTTCCTGCACGGACTCGGTGCCATCTGCATTGACCACAGTTTCAAAGGTTGCATCTACCCAAGGCATACGGGGCAGCTTAATTTTGGCATCGGAGAAGTCGGTGCCGCCCATAAAAATGTTCACGATGGGCATAATCAGGTCATTGGTCAAACTCTTGGTGATGGTGGAGAAGGCAGCGCCGATGATCGTACCAACAGCCAGCGCCATAGCGTTGCCCTTAATGGCAAATTCCTTGAATTCATCCAACCAGGACGGCTTTTCCAGCTTGATTTTCTTCATGTTTCTTTCCTCCCATTTGGTTTACATAATTATTTCTTTTCAATAATTTCCAGACCGCCCAGGTACTTGCGCAGAACTTCGGGAACGACGATAGAGCCGTCGGCACGCTGATTCTGTTCCACCAGTGCGGGGAAGATACGGGAAGTTGCCAGACCGGAGCCGTTCAGCGTATGCATAAACTCGGGCTTACCGGTGGACTCACGACGGAAGCGGATATTACCGCGACGGGCCTGATAATCCCGGGCATTGGACACGGAGGAGACCTCCTTGTAGCCGTCCATGGAGGGGATCAGGATTTCGATGTCATAGGTGCGGGCCATGGATGCGGAGCAGTCGCCGGCAGCCAGCTTCACGGTACGGAAGTGGAAGCCCAG
>JAZOWQ010000164.1:0-3777 GCA_045659325.1 Faecousia sp.
TTCAATCTGTCCGTCAGACTCGCCGGAACCCAGAATTTCGAAGCCCTCATGCCCGGCAATGGTGTCCTTGAAACCCTGGATACGGTCTGCACCGGAGCGAGCCGTGATATGTTCCAGTAAAAGAATTTTTGCACTATCCCGGACAGACAGCAAGTGCTGGGCGCACAAGACACCAGCCTGATAGTTATCTGACAAAACCGAGCAGGCTGCAAGCTCGGGATCCTGTATTGGAGCATCCACCACAATGATCGGCACCCCTGCGGCGGCAGCGATCTGAACTCCTTCTTTTGAGGTGTCCCACTCTACCGGCGTCATGAAAATGGCACAGACACCTGCATCCACCAATTCCTGAATCTCCTGGTTTTGCCGCTCCTGATCCATGGCAGCATCCCGGGTAAGCAGTACGTCTCCGTGAAGCTCGAGCTGTCCCTGGATTTGTGCGTCCAGCATCTGGAAGTACGGATTGTTCATGGTCATATAGGTTGCGCCAAATACTCTCTGTTTTCCTGTCTGTCTGGCGGATAAGTCATTAGGACTCCAGTAGAGCAGGTAAACCGTAATCAGCAGAGGTACAACAACCATTATAATAGCTGCAACGGGGGATACTATTCTGCGAATATTCTTCATGATAAGTCCCATCTCCCTAAGTAAAATCTTTACTTATGTCTTTATTATACGAAGTGCCGATTCGCTTGTCAATCTGCTCAGCATCCTGTATTCCAACTACGAAAAGTATAAAAATACCCGGAAATCCATTTGGTTTCCCGGGTTCTTCATTACATGGCTTTCAGCACCGTATTTTTCTCCGGAATGCTGGGGATCCCGCCGCTTTGTTCGGTGGACAAGCTGGCTGCGGTGGAGGCATAGGCGCCGATATAGCGCAGATCCTCGGAAGTCAATTCGGAAATGGGCTTTTCCAATTCCAGCAGGCGGTACACAGCACTGCCGCCGAAAATGTCACCGGCGCCGGTGGTATCCACAGGGTTGACCTTGGGACTGGTGACCTGGCAGGATGCGTTAGCCGTCTTCAGCAGGCAGCCCTTGGGGCCCAGTGTGACCATGGCCAGGGACACACCAAACTCTTTCAGCAGCTTGTCCGCACCCTCTTCCGGGGTGCAGTTCCAGAGGAATTCTACCTCGTCATCGCTGATCTTCACCACATCTGCCTGGCTTAAGCTCCAGAGGATCTGCTCCTTTGCCTCCTCCTCGCTATGCCACAGGGGCTTGCGCAGGTTGGGGTCGCAGGTGATCAGCTTTCCAGCTTCCTTTGCATAGGCCACGCACTTCTGGGTGGTGGTACGGGCGGGATCATTGGTCAGGCTCAGAGTGCCGAAGTGGAAAACCTTGGCCTCATCGATCAGGCTCTTGTCCACTTCCTCCCAGCTCAGGCGGGTGTCTGCACCGGGCTTGCGGGCAAAGGCAAAGCTCCGGTCACCGGAATCATCAAAGGTAACGAAGGCCAGGGTGGTGAACACGGTGGGATCCACCACGATGCCGCGGGTCTCAATGCCCGCATTTTTCACGGTCCCCAGCAGCAGATGGCCGAAGGTATCGTCACCCACCTTGCCCAAAAAGGCGGTGGATTTGCCGTACTTGGTCAGGGCTGCCAGAAAATTGGCGGGTGCGCCACCGGGCAGGGCCTGCATCAGAGGATAGCCGTTTGCATCGGTTTCGCGGGAGGCAAAGTCAATGAGCAGTTCGCCCAATGCTACTACATCAATCATTTTTTACTCCTTATTTTGCGACAGGATATTCGGTGCACAGCAGACGGTAGGGTGCCTCGTCCTCTTCGATAGCGGGGAAACGGCCCATGGGAGGATTGAAGCGGTTGTCGTTGCTGTCGTCATTGCACTGGCTGACTTCGCCCAGCAGAACAGGGCCGGTGCCAGGCTCCACTTCGAAATCGTGGTACAGATACTGCTGGATGAAAATAGACTCACCGGGTGTCAGACGAATCTGGGTGCCGGCGGGAACGGTATAGGTACGGCCGTCGGTATGGACGGTAACGTCGGATTCATAGTCGATGGACTCATCAGGGTGAGAGTTGTACACCCGGATCAGCACATTGCCGCCACCGCGATTGATGATGTCCTCGGTCTTGAACCAGTGGAAGTGGTTGGGAGAATACTGACCTTCCTTCAGGTACAGCAGTTTTTCAGCATAGACCTTGGGATACTTGTCAGGTCTCTTCTGATGGCCGTTGCGGATGGTGATGAGGGAGAAACCCATTTTATCAAAGTCACCCATACCGTAGTCGGTGATGTCCCAGCCCAGGCAGCAGTCCCGGACTTCATCATATTCGTGTCCCTTGGTTTCCCATTCGGTCGGCGTGAAATGGCAGAAGGGGGGCAGATAGCAGTGATATTTCTCGCACATGGCTTCCAGCTCACGCAGGGCCTTGTTGACTTCAGAACGCTTCATGCACGTCTCTCCTTTATAAAATAAATGTTATATGTGTATAGGGTTAAAAAGTAGATCCTTTACGTAAATTCCCAATATCACTGTACCATCCCCTCATATGTTTGTCAAACGGATGGATATAAAACGTTACAATTATCATGTAAAATAGTGCTTGATATAACAGCATATACAATTTTTAAATACTTTTTTCGTATAATATAACCATCAGCAAGCCTCATCCTATTCAGATACTTTGCGGTAATCGGGCCTTCACCTCAATGACGTGAACAGCCTCCCCCCTGTAAACAGGGGGGAGGCTGTTCAAATATTTATTTTTCTGCATAATATCCCAAAGAACATCCTGCATCGATCATTATTTGTGCAAGCGCGGGTTATTGTGATCGTCAATTCAGGCCCCTAAAAGGCAGATGGTGTAAAATTGGTGTAAATCAGAGGGTGGTGCTCCGAAAAGTCATTACGGCTCTAAGAGAATCCCGTTTGTATTCATATACTTCCGTGACAGACAAATAACACCTTAATCATACATTTTCCTCGCTTTCGTGGGAATAGTATACCATAGAAGCAGAGGCATTGCAACCAAAACGCTCCTATCCTACCAGAACGGCAAACAGGCGTGCTGCTTCCGTTGAAACAGCACGCCTGTATTTTTCTTACACCTTTTCTTTTTGGAAATATTCCCGGATCAGTTTCAAAACCTCGGGAGCCAGCAGGAACACGGCAATCAGGTTGGGTACCGTCATAAAGCCGTTGAAGGTATCGCTGATGCCCCATACCAGACCCAGATCCACAGTGGCACCCAGAATGGCTACCAGAGAATAGGCGATGTTGAAGGGCAGCAGGATCTTGCTACCCAACAAAAATTCCGCGCAGCGAGCGCCGTAGAGGCCCCAGCCCACAATGGTGGAGAAGGCAAAGCAGCACAGAGCAATGGCGGTAAAGATGGAAACCCAATTGCCGTAAACAGAGGTAAATCCGCTGATGGTCAGCTCTGCACCGGCAGCCTGTCCGTAGGCAATGTCCACACCGCTGAGCAGGATCACCAGAGCCGTCATGGTGCAGATCAGAATGGTATCCATAAAGACCTGGAAGATGCCGAACATACCCTGCTTCACGGGCTTCTTGGTATCGGCGCATGCATGGGCAATGGAGCCGGTACCGAGACCTGCCTCATTGGAGAAAATACCCCGGGAAACACCCTTCTGCATGCTGACAAAGAAGCTGCCCACAATACCACCGGTAACGGCAGAGGGCTGGAAGGCGCCCTGGAAAATGGTGGCAAACACGGCAGGAACCCGGTCAATACGGATGGCGATAAGACCCAGACCCAGCACGATGTACAGCAGCGCCATCAGAGGC
>JAZOWQ010000165.1:0-9371 GCA_045659325.1 Faecousia sp.
CAAGCCCGGCGCAAGTGCATCCAATGACAGTATGTTGCTGATTATCATTATCGCAGGAGCTGTGGTTCTGATTGCTCTGGTTGTTGTGGCTGTTTTGCTTGTATTCAAGAAGCCTGCCGCAACTGCAGAAAAGAAAGAAGACACCCAAGATAAAACTGAGGAGTAATTCCTTGTGATGACAAAAATCAGCCACCGGCTTAGCCGGTGGCTGTTTTGCGGTTACCGTCCGCCACCCCAGGGATATTGGGGCGTCTGAGGCTGACTGCTTTGCTGTGTTTGTTGCTGGGATGACTGAATTTTCTCACCTACAGTAACGGTTAATTCCAAGGTTGTTCCCTTGCGGTAGACAGTAAACTTCAGAATATCTCCGGGAGCGGTTTCTCCTACAATACTCACCAAATCGCTGCTGCCGGTTATTTCGTTGCCGTTCACATGGGTAATGATATCGTTGACCTTTAAGCCGGCTGCGGCGGCAGGCCCGTCGGCCGCAACCTCCTTTACGGCTGCACCTTGAGGCAGACCGTAGCTTTGGGTCTCTGTGCTGACAGTGCTGGCGGATACGCCGATATAAGGCTTGGATACATAGCCCTTTTCAATAATGCTTTGGGCGATGGACCGGGCCTTGTTTATAGGAATGGCAAAGCCAATGTTGTCAATGGATGCCTCTGAAGCAGAGCTGCTGGAATACTTGGCATTGGTAATACCAATCACCTCGCCGTACATATTGAACAGAGCGCCGCCGGAGTTGCCGGAGTTGATAGCGCAGTCTGTCTGCATCAGCCGCATAGAACTGCCGCTGGACATAGTAATATCTCTGTCCTTTGCGCTGATTGTACCGGCAGTGAGGGAAAAGGTCAGTTCTCCCAAGGGGTTACCAATCGCTACCACCGAATCGCCCACATTCACATTGTCCGAGTTGCCCAATACCACCGGCACTAAATTCTGCGCATCGATTTTCAGCACAGCCACATCGTTGCCTTCGTCGTAGCCAACCAGCTTGGCATCATAGGTTTTGCCATCGAACATAGCAACCGTGATGGAACTGGAATCCTCAACCACATGGAAATTGGTGAGAATGTACCCGTCATCGGTAAAAATGAAACCGGACCCGGAAGCGGCAGAGGTGGTCTGATACCCCCAGAAATTAGTGGTGATAGAGGTGGTGATGCCTACAGTGGAATTTACATTGGTGGCATATACTTCCGCGGCACTCATTAGCTTGCTGGTATCGATTTTCGTGATATCCAGAACAGTATCTTCTCGCTGACCTTCCACCAATGTGGATACATTGGTCTGATTTCCGGCTTGGGATGCAGAAGAAGCAGTTTCCAGTTTTACCAGAATAGCAGTACCTGCGCCTGCTACTCCGCCTAGCAAACTGCAAGCCAACGCAATGGCAACTACCTTTCCGGCTGTCCAGCCTTTTTTCTCCTGCTTAGGGGGAATGTAAGGCATTTCTTCCTCCCAAGAATGCGGATTTTCGTAGTTTTCAAAAGGTCCTTCCATAAGGCGAAACTCCTTTTCTTTTTTATGGTTATTTTACCGCAATTTTCAAATTTAATGCTGAACAAATATAGAATGAAGTGTGAATATTTCGTGAAATACCGACTTGACAAAGCATTTTCACCGTGCTAAAATACACTAAACCGATGAGGAAGAGTGAGTAGGTGTTACCCTCCTTTCTTTCAGAGAGCCGCAGGCGGTGGGATTGCGGCAGAAAGCGTAAAACCGAATGGACTTCCGAGGGCAAACGGAACAGAAGCGAATTCTTAGTATGTGCGCCGGAGATGACCCTCCGTAAGCAAAGGTCAGCATATGGTAGTATGCGTAAAGTGGGCGCGGAAAGCGTCAAGCCGGGTGGCACCGCAGGATTTTTATCCTGTCCCAGCTCAAAACTGGGGCAGGTTTTTTGTTTGCCCCGTAATGAGAAAAGGAGTAAGAAAAATGGCAAAGAAAGAAATTCCCTACAAGATTTATCTGGAAGAAAGTGAGATGCCTAAGTATTGGTACAATCTCCGTGCGGATATGATCAACAAGCCCGCGCCCCTTCTGGATCCCAAAACCCATGAGCCTATGACCGCTGCGGATTTGGCCCCGGTGTTCTGTGACGAACTGGTTAAGCAGGAGCTGGATGATACCACCGCTTATTTCGAAATTCCTGAGGAAATCCGTAATTTCTATAAAATGTACCGTCCGGCACCCCTTGTCCGTGCCTACTGTCTGGAGGAGAAGCTGCAGACTCCTGCAAAGATTTACTATAAGTTCGAGGGCAATAACACCAGCGGCAGCCATAAGCTGAACTCCGCCATCGCCCAGGCCTACTATGCCAAGCAACAGGGCTTGACCGGCGTTACCACCGAGACCGGCGCTGGCCAGTGGGGCACAGCCCTGTCTATGGCGTGCTCTTACTTAGGACTGGACTGCAAGGTCTATATGGTTAAGGTTTCCTACGAGCAGAAGCCCTTCCGTCGTGAAGTGATGCGTACCTACGGCGCATCCGTCACTCCCAGCCCCTCTATGGAAACCGAGGTAGGTAAGAAAATCCTTGCTGAGCACCCCGGCACCACCGGCAGTCTTGGCTGCGCTATTTCCGAGGCTGTGGAAAAGGCTACCAATACCTCCGGCTACCGCTATGTACTGGGCAGTGTGATGAATCAGGTTATGCTCCATCAGACGGTGATTGGTCTGGAAACCAAGACTGCTATGGATAAGTACGATATCAAGCCCGATATCATCATCGGCTGCGCCGGCGGCGGTTCTAACTTAGGCGGCTTGATTGCTCCCTTTATGGGCGAGAAGATCAAGGGAGAAGCTGACTACCGCATTATCGCGGTGGAACCGGAGACCTGCCCCAGCTTTACCAGAGGTAAGTACGCCTACGATTACTGCGATACCGGTATGATTTGCCCCTTGGCCAAGATGTATACCCTGGGCAGCGGCTTTATCCCTGCTGGAACGCACTCCGGCGGCCTGCGCTACCACGGTATGAACTCTACCCTGTCCCAGCTGTATGATGATGGCCTGATGGAGGCTGTCAGTGTGAAGCAGACAGAGGTGTTCGCAGCTGCAGAACAGTTTGCCCGTGTTGAAGGCATTCTGCCCGCCCCTGAAAGCTCCCACGCAATTAAGGTTGCGATTGATGAGGCTCTGAAGTGTAAGGAAACAGGGGAGGAGAAGACGATTCTCTTCGGCCTGACCGGTACTGGCTACTTCGATATGATGGCTTATGAAAAGTTCCACGACGGAAAGATGGTGGACTATGCACCCACCGAAGAGGAACTGCAGAAAGGCTTCAGCTACCTGCCCAAAATGGATTGATACATAATTGTTCAGGAAGCGTTGCAAAATTTGCAACGCTTCCTTTTTTGTTTTTTGTATTGACAAAGGGAAGAATCTGTTATACACTAACTGTACTAGTACAGTTAGTACGATTAATACAGTGAAAGGAGGAGATGTGTGTGGTACATCTGGATTACCGGGATGCCCGTCCCATTTATACCCAGATTGCCGATAATTTTCGCAATCAAATCCGCGCCGGCGTACTGGCGGAGGGGGATAAGCTTCCCAGTGTCCGGGAACTGGCAAGCGGCCTTGCCATCAACCCCAACACCATCCAGCGGGCCTATCGGGAGCTGGAAACAGAAGGCTGGATCGCCTCTGTGTCCGGCAAGGGCAGCTTCGTCTGCGGCGCGCCTCGGCAAGAAGACCCGGCAACGGAAGCCCTGTGGCAGGAACTGGATGCGGTAACCGCTAAACTGACGGAGGTCGGTATCTCCCGTCAGGCAATTTTACAGTATTTGAAACAAGGAGGGGACAAAAATGCTTAATGTGCAGGAAGTAACCAAAACCTTCGGCAATTTTACCGCCCTGAATAATCTGTCTATGCATGTGCCCAGGGGCGCAGTATATGGCCTGGTCGGCCCTAACGGGGCAGGTAAATCTACCGCCATTCGTCTGCTTACCGGTGTGTACCGCCCCGATTGCGGCATAATTACCTTAGAGGGTCAACCCATTTACGAAAACCCAGCAGTCAAAACCCGGATCAGCTACATTCCCGACGAAATTTTTTTCTTTCCCTCTGCAAGCTTAGAGGAGATGCGGAAATATTACAAAGGATTCTATCCCAAATTTGATGATCAGCTATTCGACAGACTTTACGATATATTCCAGCTGCCGAAAAAAGGTCAGATTCGCCGATTCTCCAAGGGTATGCAGAAGCAGGCGGCCTTCCACCTGAGCATTTGCACCCGTCCGGACGTGCTGATTCTGGGCGAACCGGTGGACGGCCTTGACCCGGTAATGCGTCGGCAGGTAATGAGTTTAATTCTCTCTGACGTTGCCCAGCGGGAGACCACCGTGCTGATCTCCTCCCATAACCTCCGGGAACTAGAGGATGTCTGCGACCACGTAGGTATTATGGATAAGGGTCAGATGCTTTTGGAAAAGAGCCTTGCCTCTATGCAGGGCAACACGGTGAAGCTGCAAATGGTAGGCGATGCCCCTGAGGGGCTGGAAATTCTCCACACCGCTACTTCCGGCCGGCTGAACACCTTGGTAGTTCGCGGCACACCCGAGGAAGTACAGGCAAAGGTGTCTGCCTGCAACCCCACCTATTTCGACATTTTGCCCCTTTCTCTGGAAGAGATTTTCGTTTATGAACTGGGAGGGGTAAACTATGAAGTCAAGGACATCCTTCTTTAACCCCACCGCTTTCCGCAAGGACATTTTGCGGTATTCTCCCATTTGGGCATTTTACACCATCTTTTTGCTCCTTGTGCTGTTTGGAATGGCAGATTATTCCCGGGAATCCATTGCAAGAGATGTAGCGGATTTTATGGCGCCTATGGCGTGGATCAACCTGTTTTACGGCGGTATCTGCGGTGTATTCCTTTTTGCGGATTTGTTCAAGAACCGCCTGTGCAACGCCCTCCATGCATTTCCCATGCGCCGGGAGGGTTGGCTGGTGACCCACATCGTTGCCGGTTTCCTGTTCAGCTTCGTGCCAAACCTGCTGGTCACTGGCATTGGCGCATTTATGCTTTGGGAATATGCCTATATTGCCCCCATTTGGCTGGCGATTTCCACCATACAGTTTCTGTTCTTCTTCGGTACGGCAGTCCTTGCTGCTACCTGCGCCGGAAACTTACTGGGCACGGCAGCCATCTACGGCATCACCCACTTTGTTACGTTTCTGATCTATGCGGTAGTACAGCTGCTGTATCAGCCCTTGCTCTTTGGTGTTCGGCTGGATTCAAATGTATTCTTCCGCTTTTTTCCGCTGAGCGAAATGACCGGCTTTGACTATGCAAAACTGGAATATTATTACGATAAAATTGACCGTCAGATAGAATTTCAGGGTTTAGAGGGAGAAGCTTGGGTGTATGTAGGCATTTGCGCAGTTGTTGGTATCTTGGCAATGTTCCTTGCCTGTCTGGTGTACCGCCGCAGAAATCTGGAAAATGCCGGCGATTTCATTTCTCTGAAACCCCTGTCGCCTTTGTTCCTGCTGGTGTGTACCATTGGCGCTGGCGCATTCCTGTATGCCTTCTCCGACTTGGTAGGTAACGAAACCTACCTGTTCTTAGTCTTGGGTATGGTGATCGGCTACTTTGTGGGCAAAATGCTTTTGGAACGCACCTTGAAGGTATTCGGTAAGAAATCTCTCATAGCATTGGGTGTGGTTCTGCTGGTTACCGGTAGCAGCTTAGGCTTGACCTGGCTGGATCCCTTGGGTATTGCTGCCTATGTTCCCGGGACGGAAAGTGTTGAATCTGCCTATATCTACGGCGCAGATAAAGGATATTACTACTTGCCGGATTCTATCTTCAGCTATGTGGGAGATTCGGAAGAAGGCGGCTATAAAATTACAGATGTAGAAGGCATAGCAGATTTGCAGGATTTCCACCGGCAGCTGACCCGCTACCGTCCAGCTGAGGGTGACGGAGTCTTGTGTGATGTGCGGATTCATTACAAGCTGAAAAGCGGCAGAACCGTCACACGGTACTACGAGGTAGGTCGGGATACCGCCCTTGGTAAGCGAGCAAGCAAATATTTCAGCGATATGGGCTATATATTTGAGACCAACGACACAGACGCACTGTACAACGCCTTTGAATCGGTTGCGATTGATATTTTTGAAGGTGTTGAGAATTATGATTTCAAGCTTATTGACCGGCAGGAGATTACAGGTCTGCTGGATGCCATTGCAAAAGATTGCCAAGCCGGTACGATGGCACAGAACTGGGCATTCCACAGAGAGGACGACAAGCACTGGGATGCAAGTGTGGATTTTTCTACTGTGGATGATGTCTTTGAGGAACTTGGTTGGAACACCAGCCGACTCTACCTGCGGATCTATCCGGATAGCGCCAATACCGTCGCCTATCTGGAGTCGATGCTTCAGCTTCATCAGGTGGAAGCACTTCCTGAAGATAAGCCCATCCTTGACCCCATACCCGAATAAATTAAAAGCACCGAGGATTTCCTCGGTGCTTTTCTTTTAATTCCATACGCCATGATGGCTGGTAGGACTGTCGTGGTTCAGGGGCGCAAAGGTGTAGCCATTGCAAAGTCCCCAGGCGATGATCCGTTCCACGGCGTCAATGCTGAAGCTCTTGGTGTCGTGTTGAAGGACAATGGAATTCTGCCGTTTGACAACACCCTCGGTTACATTCTTGAATACCTCATCCGCGTCCTTGGCGCCACCGGCATCATAACTGTCCACATTCCAGTCAAAGTACTGATAGCCAAGCTCCGGCAACCTTTTTGTCAGACGGGTCATAATGCCCTTGTTGTAGTTGGCGCTGATGGTGTTGGAGCTACCGCCGGGGAAGCGAGTAAGCATAGATTTCTGTCCGGTGTATTGGAGGATCACATTCTGTGTAGCTTCCAGATCCGCCATAAAGGCCTCGTCGCTGGCATAGATATCATTGTAATTGTGGCTGTATGTATGAATTGCCACGGTGTGACCTTCCTGGGCGGCGCGAGTAAGAAACTCGGGATAGGCAGTGCCGCCCTTTACAAAGAAGCTGACCTTTACACCGTATTTCTTCAGTACATCCAAAAGCCGCCCAGTGTGGGCACTGGGGCCGTCATCAAAGGTCAGATAAATGGTTTTGCCGTTAGGCTCAATGGTAGTGCCGGGGGTGGGCATATTCTCATCATTGGGATTGCCGGGGGCAGGGGAGTTTTCCTGTTTGGGAATTACATAAATCGTTCTTTCCTTCACAGCCTCTACACCGATGCTGTTGGTGATGGAATACTTGAGGGTGTAAATGCCGGGTAAATTGCCGTCCACATCGCCGGATACAATTACATTGGCACTTAAATCTCCATCACGGAAGTCCATGGCGGTGCAGCCCGGCTCAGCATAATTCTCACCGGCAATAATAAAGGACATCTCGCCGCCTTCCAGCGTAATAATGGGAGCGTTGGGGTCAACATAGTTGATTTTCCGGGTAACGGTTGCGATATTACCGGCGCTGTCGGTTACCGTGTAAGTCATCACACCGTCGGCTTCCTTGCGTGTAACCTTTGCAGTCAAATCTCCGTCATAGTTGTCTTTAGCGGTAAAGCCCTCTTCTTGATAGGTTTCACCAATCAGCGTGTAGGCGCTGGGGTTAGTAGTCAGGGTAATAACTGGTGCTTCCGTATCCACCACATGGACATACCGATACTCAGTGCGGGTGTGACCGTCTGCTTGCGCAGTGTACTTAATTAGATACTTACCTAAGTGAGTGGCATCTACTCGTCCGGAAATGGTTACGGGTACTGCCACACCATCTTCGGCAATCACCGCCGTGGCGCCGGGTTCCTGATATTCTTGCCCGTATTCCAAAATGGTAAGCTGGTCACCGTTTAGGGTCATGGTTATAGGATTTGTAAAGTCCAAAGACTGAAATGCGACGGCACCTACTGTGATTACAATCAGTGCCAGTACGCATATAAGAACTATTCTGATGGCTTTTTTCATTTCTGTGTCTTCCATTCTGTGTACTGTGATTCTCTGTTACACATTATACGATTATTCACTAAAATCTGCAAGTGGAAAAATGAAGAAGCGGACTGAAAATTTCAGTCCGCTTTGCGTCAAATCCGTTTGTATAGGCACATTTCAAAAGCAATGCCGTTTTCCTCTCCGGATTGGAGGATATCTTTCAGTTTCCACCCGCTGTCTTCGTCCAGATTGGGGAAGAAAGTGTCCGACTCCGGTGTGGTGTGTACCTTGGTAATGTAGGCGGTGTTGCAGTAGGGGAGCAGCTGCTTGTATATACTGCCGCCGCCAATCACCATGGCACGCTCTGCTTTCTTTGCAATTTCTACTGCTTCTTCTGCACTGTGGCAAATCATTACATCGGCAATTTCTGCATTCTGCCGGGTCATTACCACATTCACCCGGTTGGGCAAAGGCCTTCCTCCGGGGAAATCAGCCAAGGTTTTTCTGCCCACAATTACCATAGCGCCCTTGGTGGTCTCCCGGAAGAACTTACGGTCGGCAGACAGAGCAATGGGTTGGGTGCCGCGGGCGCCGATGCCCCAGTCATCATATACAGCAACAATCAGTTCCATCTTTCACCTCAGATTGCCATAGGAATCTCAAAATCGAAGGGGTGGAACTGGTAATCTTCTATCGTGAAGCTGTTCTTGGTGAAGTCGTAGAAATCGGTAATGGAAGTATCCAGTGTCACCTTGGGGGCTGGATAACCCTCATTTTCCAGCATTGCCTTTACTGCGGGGATATGCCGGTCATAAATATGGCAGTCGGCAATCACATGGACCAGCTCGCCGGCTTCCAGCCCGGAAACCTGCGCTACCATCATCAGCAGCATAGCGTACTGACATACATTCCAGTTGTTGGCAGTGAGCATATCCTGAGAACGCTGATTGAGAATGGCGTTCAGGGTGTTGCCGGACACATTAAAGGTCATAGAGTAGGCGCAGGGATACAGATTCATTTCGTGAAGGTCTTGGAAGGTGTAGATGTTGGTCAAAATCCGGCGGGAGGCAGGGTTGTGCTTCAAATCATAAAGCATTCTGTCCACCTGATCGAACATACCCTCTTTGTACTGGTGCTTCACACCCAGCTGATAGCCGTAGGCTTTGCCGATAGTGCCGTCTTCGCCGGCCCACTCATCCCACACGTGGCTGCCCAGATCTTCAATACGGTTAGACTTCTTCTGCCAGATCCACAGCAGTTCATCCAGTGCGCTCTTCCAGTAAGTACGGCGCAAGGTCATGATGGGAAATTCTTCCTTCAGATTGTAACGATTGACGACACCGAATTTCTTGATTGTGTGGGCAGGGGTGCCGTCCTCCCAACGGGGGCGAACCTCCAGATCTGCATCAGAAAAGCCGTTTTCCAGAATATCCAG
>JAZOWQ010000166.1:0-3410 GCA_045659325.1 Faecousia sp.
ATTCTGGAGCAAGTGGCAGATATCCCCGGTGTTGTTTACTTAGAGGAGCTATAAAAAATCCCGGACCCATTGGGTCGGGGATTTTGATTTCATTAGAGGTCAAAGTAACGGACTGCGTTGTAGCAGCTGACACCTTCGATAATCTTCTTCAAGGAAGCTTCGTTGTTGGGATATTCGCCGTTTTCTACCCAGTTGCCCACCAGATTACACAGAATTCGACGGAAGTAGTCGTGCCGTGCATAGCTGAGGAAGGAACGGGAGTCGGTGAGCATGCCCACAAAGTTGCCCAGCAAACCAAGGTTGGCCAGAGAAGTCATCTGCTCAATCATACCGGTCTTGTTATCGTTGAACCACCAGCCGGAGCCGTGCTGAATCTTGCCGGGAATGGTAGAGTCCTGGAAACAGCCGATGAGGGAACCCAGTTGGGCGTTATCTACGGGATTCAGGGAGTACAGAATGGTCTGGGGCAGGTTGCCCTCCTCATCCAAAGCAGACAGCAGCTTGGAAACATTACCGCCGCAGGTGTTCTGAGCAATAGCATCCACACCGGTATCGGGGCCCTGGGCCTTGAAAATGCGGGCGTTGTTATTCCGCAGGCAGGAGTAGTGTACCTGCATGGTGATGTTCAGCCGGGTGTAATCCTTGCCCAGGTGCAGCAGAATCACAGTCTGGAAGCCTTCGATCTCCTCGGTGGTCAGGGTTTCACCACGAAGGGCTTTCTGATAGACGGCATCTGCCTGCTCAACGGTGTAATCCTGGAAGGGAACATAGTCCAAACCATGGTCACTGGCCTTACAGCCACGCTTGTGGAAGTATTCCAAACGCTCTGTCAGAGCGTTCAGCACATCGGTCATGGTGGGCAGGCTCTTCTTACCAACAGAGGCAGCCAGCTTTTCCATATATTCCTTCCAGCCGGCCTTGTGAATATTCACAGCCTTGTCGGGACGGAAGGAGGGACCTACCACTACAGAAATGGTGGGGTCGGCGGCAATTTTTTCGTGCCATTCCAATGTATCAATGGGGTCGTCGGTAGTGCCGATGAACTTCACATTTGCCTTGGCAATCAGGCCCCGGGCAGACATAGCGGGGTCATTTTGCAGTTTGTCGTTGCAAGCCTCCCAAATCCGGGGAGCGCTCTCGGTGGTCAGCGGCTCGTACACGTCGAAGAACTGCTGCAGCTCCAGATGGCACCAGTGATACATGGGATTGCCAATGGCCATTTCCAGTGCTTCGGCCAGCTTCAAAAACCGCTCATAGGGAGCCTTGTTGCCGGTGACATAGTCTTCTTCCACACCGTTGGAACGCATCAGTCTCCACTTGTAGTGGTCGCCGGCAAAGCTGCCGTCGGGATTCTGACCACCCAGCCAAACCTCAGTTAAGTTGTTAAACCGCCGGTCCTCATAAATTTCCTGAGGATTCAGATGGCAGTGATAGTCCACCAGGGGCAGTTTTTCTGCGTAGTCGTGGAACAGATGCTGGGCAGTGGGGGTTTCCAGCAGGAAATCCTTATCCATAAATGCTTTCATAGTGATTCTCCTTTTTAGTTAATACATGGGGGGACGGATATACAGTTCATGGGAGGTAGGCGCGGGACGGGCAAACACGCCGGACACCAGTCCCAACATAGCATACAAAGAAACGATGGAAGTTGCGCCGTAGCTAATGAAGGGCAGGGTCAGACCAATAACGGGACCTACGCCGGTACACATACCCACATTGATAATAGTCTGGAAAGCCAAAGCCGCGGCAGCGCCAAAGCAGATCAGCCGTCGGGTGTAATCCTGGCTGCGCATACCCACCCAAACACACCGGGCAATGATCAGACCCAGTAGAATCAGAATGGAGATGCAACCCACATAGCCCAATTCTTCACCAACAGCGGAGAAGATAAAGTCCGTGGTCTGACCTTCCAATGCACCGTGTTGAGTGCGGTGACCGTTAAACAGACCCTGTCCGGTCATACCGCCGCCGGTAAGGGAACGCAGACTTTGAGCGCCATGCCAGCGGACACCAATTCCGGATGCATCCAGTTCAGGATTAAACAGCACTTCAATACGCAATCGCTGATATTCGTCCAGCATGGGCCATAGAACGGGGAAGGCCACGGAAATACCCACGATTGCAGCAATAAACCACAAATAGCTGACACCACCGGTAAAGGCCATTACAATAAAGATAAATACGAAAATCAGAGAAACACCCAGGTCTCTGGACAGCACCATGTTCATACCCACAAGTAAAAGTAGCTGGAATGCCATTCGCAGTACCGATTTCACAGAGGAGATCCGTTCCTTATGGGCGGTCATCACCGAGGCCATAATCAAGATATAGGTGATTTTGCAGATTTCCGCAACCTGAATGTTAAAAGGCAGGAAGGGAAAGTTAACCCAGCTTCGGTTACCATTGATGGTCTCGCCAAAGGGTATCAGCAGGGACAGAATAAACACATTAAAAAGTACCAGCCAAATGCGCTGCTCCATCATAAATTCCACATCGATGGAGGACACGATGGCAAACAGCAGAATGCCGATTACCGCACCTACAATCTGCATGATGATGTAACGATAGGACTCCAGATAATTGGTGGCACTGGCGATGATCAGGCAGCCGTAAGCGGTGGTGATGATGCAAAGCAGTAGCAAAATCCAGTCGCCCTTGCGAATAGCCTGCCGCAGCTGCTGAATATAGCGATTCATCGCCTCACCTCCTTCATATATGGAAACAGTATAGCATTTTTTCGGCAAAAAGTAAACACCAAATACGCAAGGACACGCCTATAAGGCGTGCCCTTTTTGTAAATATTAAGCCAGATAAATCGCCTTGCAGGCCAGCATAGTCATATAGCAGTCCAGCTTGCTCACCAGCTCGATGGGGGCGTGCATAGAAAGCACAGGCACACCGGCATCTACGGTGACAATGTTCCGGTTTGCCATATAGGCAGCCACAGTGCCGCCGCCACCCTGGTCTACCTTGCCCAATGTAGCAATCTGCCACAGGACACCGGCGTTATCCAGTGTGGTGCGGACATGGCCCATAGCCTCAGCGGAAGCGTCAGATGCGCCGGACTTACCACGGGAACCGGTGTACTTCAAAATGGCAACACCGTAATTCAGTTTGCAGTTGTTCCGGCGGTCGGAGACCTCGGGGAAGTTGGGGTCAAAGGCATTGGAAACATCAGCAGACAGGCAGAAGGAGTTAGCGAAGCAATGGCACAGCTTCACGTTCTGTGCATCACACAGCATTTCCATAAAGTACTCAAAGGCGTGGCTCTGCATACCGGTCACACCCACAGAACCGATTTCTTCCTTGTCGGCCAGAATGCAGACAGCGGTGTGGGTGGGAGTGCCCATTTCCAGCAGAGGCTCGATCTCGGCGTAGGCGCAGACGCGGTCGTCGTGGCCGTAGGCGCC
>JAZOWQ010000167.1:0-10835 GCA_045659325.1 Faecousia sp.
GCTATCGAGCTGCACGGTCACAAGGTTGTTCTGAGCGAAGAGAAGCAGGCTGCTCTGGCTGCTAATAATGTTGCTGAGCAGGAAATCACTCTGGGCGTCCGTCCTGAGCATATCGTTGTTGGTGAAGCCGGCATTGATGCTAAGATCGACGTGCACGAAATGATGGGCTCCTCTGTCCACCTGCACCTGAACACCTATGGTAAGGACATTGTGGCTGTTGTTTCCACTATGGACATGACCGAGGCTGAGGTTGCTGGCATGAAGTCCGGTACCGTGCTTTCCTACACCTTCGGTGGCCACAACTGCCATGTGTTCAACAAGGAAACCGGCATCAATCTGGAAGCTTAATTATACATTTCTCAGGGGTCAGATCATTGGGTCTGACCCCTGTTTTTTCTTTTCTAAAACTTGTACTATTTTCCACATTCTGGATAGAAAATATGCGCTTTTTTGCGAAAATGTCGAAATTAATGAAAGTGTTTCGGTTTTTCTTGACAAACGGGCAAAAACATATTAATCTTATCCTATATCTGTATGAAAAAAGGTATCCGGAGTCCCTGTATTGGCAATACTTGGAACCATTGTGGGATGCCCGCCATACACTACTCTATGAGATAGTCAGAATTGCGAGGAAACACTATGCGCGCAAGCGGCATCTTGATGCATATTACCTCCCTGCCCGGTCCCTACGGCGTAGGAACAATGGGTAAGGAGGCTTATCATTTTATAGATTTTCTGCAAGCAAGCGGCCAGCGGTATTGGCAGTTGCTGCCCTTGACGCCCACCGGTTATGGGGATTCTCCTTACCAGTCCTGTTCTACCTATGCCGGCAACCATTATCTGATTGATTTGGATATGCTGGTGGAAGAGGGCCTGCTGAAAACAGAGGAGATCACCGCCTGCCATTGGGGCGACGACCCGGAGCGGGTGGATTTTGGCCTTCTGTATGAAAACCGTATGGACCTGCTGCGGAAGGCCTTTTTCCGTTATCGGGATACCGATGAATCCTTTGCCAAATTCCGCGCCCGGAATGACTGGTGGCTGCCGGAGTATGTAGACTATATGGGCCTTAAGGAGCAAAACGGGGGAAAGCCTTGGTACCAGTGGGAGGATAGGCTCAAATACTGTTATCGTGAAAACCCCGCCATCTCCTTCCATATTCCATATGAAGAGATTCAGTTCCACTGCTTTGTGCAGTATTTGTTCGACCGACAGTGGAATGCCCTGCGGGAGTATGCCCACAGTAAGGGTGTTTCTATTATCGGTGATGTACCCATTTATGTACCCTACGATTCGGTAGATGTGTGGGCGAATCCGCAATGGTTTTGCTTGGACGAAACCCTGACACCTACTGCGGTGGCTGGCTGTCCGCCGGATTATTTTAGCCAGGACGGTCAGCTTTGGGGCAACCCTCTGTACCGCTGGGATGTTCTGAAAGAGACCGGTTACCTGTGGTGGATTCGTCGGCTGCAGGCTGCGGCTAAGCGATACGATGTGATTCGAATTGACCACTTCCGAGGTTTTGCCGGCTACTACGCTATTCCCTACGGAGCAGAAAATGCCCGGGGAGGGGAGTGGCGGACCGGTCCCGGTTTGGACTTTATCCGGGCGGTGCAAGCCAGCTTGCCGGACACTCCTATGATTGCAGAGGACTTAGGTCTTCTCACTGAGGATGTCCATAGCTTGCGGGATGCTTCCGGTTACCCCGGTATGAAGGTGCTATCCTTTGCCTTCGATGGTGACAGCAATCATACCTATTTGCCCCATACTTACAATCATAACACTGTTTGCTACATCGGCACCCACGATAATATGCCCCTGAAGCAGTGGCTTGCCGAGAGTCCGGACCGGACAGTAGCGTTTGCCAATCGCTATATGGGACATCCCGAAAATTCGGTTTGGGGAATGATTCGTCTAGCCTTAAGCAGTCCGGCAGATTTGGCCATTGTGCAAATGCAGGACTATCTGGAACTGGGGAAAGAGGCAAGGATGAACTTTCCCGGCACCCGGGATCGCAGCAACTGGAGCTGGCGGGTAAAGAGCGGCTTTTGCACAGAGAAGTTGGCAGAAAAGATAAGAGATTTGACCTGCACCTATGGGCGGTTTTAAAACTGCAACCTGAGAAACGGAGATTTGATTATGCGCTATAATTGTATGAATATTTTGAAATGGACAGAAGCCAAGCTGAAGTACACCCACGACGTGTCCTTACGGGAGGCTACCGCCCAGGAGCTGCATGAAGCCTTGGGCGAGGCGGTGATGATGGCCATTTCCGACAATTGGAACGATGCCAAGCACACCCGTATGCCCGATAGAAAGGCGTACTACATTTCTGCCGAGTACCTGATTGGCCGGCTGGTGTATTCCAACCTGTACAATTTGGGTATTTTGGACGAGATGAAGCAGCTCTTCGCCCAGCGGGGTGTGGATCTGGCCATTTTGGAAGAGGTAGAGGACGCAGCTTTGGGTAACGGCGGCTTAGGCCGTTTGGCAGCCTGCTTTTTAGACTCTGCCGCCAGCCTGGACATCCCCTTGTCCGGTTACGGTCTGCGGTATCGCTTCGGCTTGTTCAAGCAGAGCTTTGACGCAAACGGCAGTCAGAAAGAAAATGCTGACGACTGGGCAAAGTTCGGCGACCCCTGGTCCTTCCGCCGGTATAACCATACCGTCAAGGTGCAGTTCCCCGACCACACGGTCTTGGCAGTGCCCTATGATGTGCCGATCATCGGCTACGGCACACAGAATATCGGCACCCTCCGCCTATGGCAGTGTGAGGCAGAGGAGGAACTGGACTTCAACGCCTTCAACGATCAGGACTACCTGCGAGCATTGACCCAGAAGAATAAGGCCGAGGACATTACCCGTGTCCTGTACCCCAACGACTCCACATGGGAGGGCATGCGCTTGCGGATTAAGCAGCAGTATGTGCTGTCCTCTGCATCCCTGCAGGATATCCTTCGGGTATATAAGACCTCCCATGGCACAGATATGAGCCACTTTGCGGAATTCTACTGTGTTCAGCTGAACGATACTCACCCGGCAATGTCCATTCCGGAACTGATCAGATTGCTGATGCTGGAGGGTATGGACTTTGAGCAGAGCTTCGCCGTTGCCCAAAAGACCTTCTCCTACACCAACCATACCGTTATGGGCGAGGCGCTGGAAAAGTGGGATCTGGATTTGCTTCGCAGTGTTGTGCCGGAGATTGTGGACATTATTTGCCGCATTGACGCCAAGCTGCGTGCTGAGCATCCCGGCTTGTTCGTTGTGCAGGATAACACTGCCTATATGGCAAACCTGAGTATTTATGTGGGCAGCTATATCAATGGTGTGGCGGAGATTCACTCCCAGATTCTCAAGGACGATGTGTTCCGTCAGTGGTACGAGGTGTTCCCGGAGCGCTTCCAGAACAAGACCAACGGTGTTACTCCCCGTCGGTGGATGGGCCTGTGCAATCCGGAGCTGACCCAGCTGATTAAATACCGCATCGGTGGCGATTTCCTCAAGGATTTGGATAAGCTGAACGATCTGAAGCCGATGATCGACGATGATCTGGTTCGCCAGTTCAACAGCGTCAAGCGGCAGAAGAAGGAGCAGCTTTGCAAGGTTGTCTATGAGCGTGAGGGTATCAAGCTGAACCCGGACTTCCTGTTCGATGTACAGGTCATGCGCCTCCACGAATACAAGCGGCAGCTGCTGAATGCTTTGTCTATCGTGGATATCTCCTTCCGTCTGAAGGACGGCAGCCTGACGGATTTCCAGCCTACTGTGTATCTGTTCGGTGCGAAATCCGCCCCTGGTTACGCCCGGGCCAAGGCCATTATCCGCTATATCAACCGGATTGCCCATATGATTAACAACGACCCGGATATGTACGATAAGATGAAGGTCGTGTTCGTGCAGAACTATAACTGCTCCTATGCCGAGTCCATCATTCCTGCCGCCGACATCTCCGAGCAGATTTCCCCTGCCGGCACAGAGGCGTCCGGCACCGGCAATATGAAGCTGATGCTCAACGGCGCAGTGACCCTGGGCACTTTGGATGGCGCCAATGTGGAGATCGTCAAGGAAGCCGGTATGGACAATAACTATATCTTCGGCCATACTGTGCAGGAGATTAATGCTGCCCGGGACAGCTACTATGCCCGTGGTATTTACGACACCAACCAGCGTCTTCATCGGGCGATTGACACCCTGGTGGACGGCACTGTGCCCACCGACGATGACCAGAGAGAACTGTACCACGCACTGCTGGACGGTACCCACTGGCACAAGGCAGACCATTACTTCCTGCTGCTGGACTATGAATCCTATCTGGATGCCAAGCTCCGGGCCAACCGGGATTCTGCCGATAAGTTAGCATTCGGCAGAAAGTGCCTCCAGAACATTGCCAGCGGTGGTAAATTTTCCTCAGACCGCACTATCCGTCAGTACGCAGAGGAAATCTGGCACATCGAGCCCACTCAGTTCTAAATGAAAAGTCTGCTACCGAAAGGTAGCAGACTTTTTGCATAAAGAAACGGCTCCCTTGCAGGAAGGGAGCCGTTTGATTTTTACTTAACCAGCAGTTCAGCAATCTGAATGGCGTTGGTGGCAGCGCCCTTACGGACCTGGTCACCGCAGCACCACAGGCAGATGCCATTGTCGTCGGTCAGGTCGGGACGGATACGGCCTACGTACACAATATCCTGGCCGCTGGTTTCCAGAGGCATGGGATATTGCTTGTTAGCCAGATCGTCCACCAGCTTGCAGCCGGGAGCCTTAGCAATGACCTCGCGGACTTGCTCTACAGTTACGGGAACATCAAAGTGCAGAGAAACGGAAATGGAGTGGCTGCGGATAACGGGAACACGGATACAGGTGCAGGAAACCTTCAGCTCCGGCAGATGCATAATCTTCCGGCCTTCGTTCTGCATCTTCATCTCCTCGCTGGTGTAGCCCTCAAACTGCTCGCCGCCAATCTGGGGAATCAGGTTGTAAGCAATCTGATGAGAGAATACCTTGGGCTCGTAGGTCTCACCCTTCAGCAGAGCTTCCACCTCAGCCATCAGCTCCACAGGACCGCCTGCACCTGCACCGGAAACAGCCTGATAGGTGGAGGTAGTCATAGCGCGAATGGGGGCGATGCTGTTCAGTGCGTTCACAGCAGTCACAGTAATAATGGTGGAGCAGTTGGGGTTACTGATAATACCCTTGTGCCACTTTACATCTTCGGGGTTAACCTCGGGAACAACCAGAGGCACATCGTCCTGCAGACGGAAAGCGGAGGAGTTATCCACGAACACAGCGCCTGCCTTCACGATGGCGGGAGCAAACTGCTTGGCGATGTCGTTTTCTGCAGCGCCCAGCACGATGTCCACACCCTCAAAAGCCTCGTCGCAAGCCAGCTGAATGGTCACATCCTCGCCCTTGAATTTCAAGGTCTTACCTGCGGTTCTTGCGCTGGCAAGGGGAATCAGCTTGCCAACGGGGAAATTACGCTCTTCCAAAATGCTGATCATTTCCTGTCCCACAGCGCCGGTAGCGCCCAGGACGGCAACAGTATAGGTCTTCATAGAATAAACCTCCAATTATTTAATAAAGCTATTGTACAGAACCCGGATTGCTTCAGCGAAGTCTTTGTTCTCAACGCCAAAGAAGATGTTCAGTTCGTCGGGGCCCTGGTTGATCATACGGATATTGATGCCTGCCTGACCCAGCGCAGCGAAGATCTTGCCGGAAACACCGGGGCGGAACTTCATCTGATGACCTACAGCGGTGACGATTGCGATCTGGTCGTGGACAGTGATGTTATCGGGAGCGATTTCCTGCTGAACATCAGCCAGAATTGCATACAGGTGGGGAGCCAGCTTGGCGGTGGGGATTGCCAGAGATACATTGTCCATACCGTTGGGAACGAACTCCACGGATACACCGTGCTTTTCCAAAATGGACAGGATTCTGCGCAGGATACCAACCTGATTGGTAAGACCTCTCTTGAAAATGGTGATGATGGAGAAATCCTTTTTACCGGCAATACCGGTGATGATTCTGCTGGGATCGGCTTCAGTTTCGAAGTCCTTGCGAATCATAGTGCCGGGATCCTCGGGGGCATTGGTGTTACGGATGTTCAGAGGAATATTCTTCTTCCGAACGGGATATATCGCACCCTCGTGCAGCACATTAGCGCCGGCATAAGCCATCTCACGGAGTTCTTCGTAAGTAATCTCAGAAATGGGATGGGGATTTTCCACGATTCTGGGGTCGGCCATCAGAATGCCGGAAACATCGGTCCAGTTTTCGTATACATCTGCATCCAGAGCAGCAGCTGCCAGAGAGCCGGTGATGTCACTGCCACCACGGGAGAAGGTGCTGATACTGCCATCGGGCATTACACCGTAGAAACCGGGAGTAACCACACACTTGCCCTTGGCCAGAGAACTGAGGGCGGCATAGGACTTTTCGGTGTCCACAGTGCCGTCAATGTTAAAGAACACCCAATCTGCGGCATCAATGAATTCAAAGCCCAGGAAGGCGGCCATCAGCTTAGCGGAGAAGTATTCACCCCGGCTTGCCATCTCGTCCTGAGAAACCTGCTTGGCGTCCAAACGCTCCTTCAGCGCTGCAAACTCAGTTTCCAGATCCAACTTGATGCCCAGTTCTTCCCGAATCTCAATGTAACGGGAGGTGATCATCTCAAATACGGGATCGCAGGCAACACCGTACTGGGTATGTGCGTGGCACAGGTACAGCAGATCGGTGATCTTATGATCACTGCTGTTGCGCTTACCGGCGGCGGATACGACAGCCACCCGACGCTCAGGGTCGGCCATCAAAATATCCTGAACCTTTTTGTACTGACCGGCGTCTGCCATGGAGGAGCCGCCGAATTTTGTTACTTTCAACATTGGAAATCTCCCTTTCCTATTGGATTATTCTGCAAATGCAGCAATGAAGGCATCACTCTGATTCTTCAGCCAACCGTGCATAGCCTCCACGGAAACAGGCCCCGTAATCACGGCCTCGCCCCACTTTTCAGCGGTGTTCTCTTCCAACCAGGCATCGCTGCCGCCGTGAACATAGTAGCACAGAGCATCGGTGTTTTCAGCCTTTGCAGTGCCGTTGCAGGGACTGTAGAAGCCCTTGCCGGAGAGCACATCGGCGCAGTCCTGCACCACATTATATGCAGTGGGGTAGCGGCCTGCTCCCTGACCGTAGAAGCTCATACGGCCGGAGGCGGAGCCAACCAGAGTAATCAGATTGAAGTTGGCGGGAACAGCAGATTCAGGCTCACCCTGCTTTACCAAAGTGGGCTGCACATAGGCGCTGATCTTGCCGTCTACGCACTTGCCGGTGGAAATCAGCTTGCACACATACCCGTGATTTGTGAAATTCTCCACATCATCGGCAGAAATTCTGCTGATACCGGCAACGGGAACAGTTTCCTTGTCCAGGCTGATGCCGAATGCCACATTGGAGGACAGAATCACCTTGTGCCAGGTGTCGATACCCTCCACATCGGTGGTGGGGTTGGCTTCAGCATAACCCAGTGCCTGAGCTTGCTTCAAAGCCTCGTCATACCCCAGACCCAGACGGGTCATGGAATCCAGTATGTAGTTGCAGGTGCCGTTCATAATGCCGCCCACCTTCTCGATGGTCTGCATACGACGAGCCCGCTCCAGCTCGGACAGCCAGCCGATACCGCCGCCAACGGCTGCGGTGCAGCGGAAGCAGACACCCTTTTCCTTAGCGAGGGGAATCAGCTCGTCGTAGAAGGTGGCAACCAAAGCCTTGTTGGAGGTGACAATGTGCTTGCCGGCCTCAATGGCAGCCTTTACAAATTCATAAGCGGGATGCAGACCGCCCATAGCCTCCACAACAGTGTCGATGGAAGTGTCGTTCAGTACATCCTGAAAGTTCTTGGTGACCTCTGCGTCGGGAAGGGTTACATCCTCCAAACAAACAACCTTGGCAACGGTCATATCCTGTCGATCTGCGGTCAAATCGTACACACCGCGGCCAACAACGCCAAAGCCCAATAATCCAATACGCATATTTTCGTCCTCCTATCTCTCTTGGCAAATGAAAAATTCCTTGAAATCACTTGCAATTTCTCGTGAAAAAGTATATCATAGACACAATGTAATTACAATTGTTTCAGAAAACTAATAATTGTATCCATTATACTTTGTAATTGTGCAGAAAGTCAAGAAAAAAAGACAAAACTTGCGGAGGAAATTGTATGTTGTACCATTCTACCCGAAATCACTTGGAAACTGTCGATAGCGCCCAGGCTGTGCTGTCCGGTTTGGCCCCTGACGGCGGCCTGTACGTGCCGGAAAAACTGCCTCAGATTGATGTAAAGGCCTGCCTGCAGGAGAGCACTATGGAGATGGCGCAGCGGATTATCGGCGCTATGCTGCCTGCAATTCCTAATATGGGTGAACTGGTGCGCCGGGCCTATGTAGGTAAGTTCCAGACTGAGGAGCTGACCCCTACCGTAGATACCGGTAAGTTTACTGTGTTGGAGCTGTTCCGGGGTCCTACCTCTGCGTTTAAGGATGTGGCTCTGTGTATGCTGCCCCAGCTGCTGACTGCCGCTAAGACCGAGAAGGGTATGCAGGAGGATATCCTCATCCTTACCGCTACCTCCGGCGATACCGGCAAGGCCGCCTTGGCAGGCTTTTCCAATGTGGAGGGTGTGAAGATTTGCGTATTCTACCCCGACGGCGGCGTGTCCGCTGTCCAGCGGGCGCAAATGGTCACCCAGGAGGGCAACAATGTGGCGGTCTGCGCCGTAAAGGGCAACTTTGACGATGCCCAGACCGGTGTGAAGAACATCTTTGCCTTGGCTGAAGATGGCAGACTCCCCGACGGCAACCGTCTCCGCCTGTCCACCGCCAACTCTATCAATATCGGCAGACTTGCCCCCCAGATTACATACTATTTCAAGGCCTACGCAGACCTTTTACGCCGTGGCCAGATCAAGATGGGCGATACTGTGAATTTCTGCGTACCTACCGGCAATTTCGGCGATATTCTGGCCGGTTGGCTGGCGAAGAAGCTGGGTCTGCCTGTAGGCAAGCTGGTTTGTGCTTCCAATGCCAATAATGTCCTCACCGACTTTATCGAGACCGGTGTTTACGACCGCCGCAGACCCTTGCATAAGACCGCATCTCCCTCTATGGACATTCTGGTGTCCTCCAACCTGGAGCGGCTGCTGTACTTCCTGTCTAATGATACCGCTCTGGTTGCCCAGCTGATGAAGGACTTGAACACCAATGGCATCTACGAAGTTCCCGCAGAGCTGAAGGCTGCTATCCAGGAAGAGTTCTGGGCAGGCTACTGCGATGACGAAAAAGCAAAGCAGACCATCAAGAATGTCTTTGAAAATCAGAACTACCTCTGCGACACCCATACCGCTACCGGCTGGGCAGTGGCAGAAGATTATGTAAACCAGACCGGTGACAACCGTCCCATGGTGGTCCTGTCCACCGCATCTGCCTATAAGTTCCCGGCAGCCGTTCTGTCCTCTCTGACAACTGTTCCCGAGATGGACGAATTTGCCCAGATGGAAACCTTGGAAAAGCTTACCGGCTGGCCCATTCCCGAGAACCTGTCCGGTCTGCAGGAAAAGAAGGAACTGCACACCACTGTAATTGAAAAGGATACAATGCCTGCATTTGTGATGGCACTGTAAAGGAGAGAACTATGAACTCTGTAACCATCCGTGTCCCGGCAACTACCGCCAATTTGGGACCGGGTTTTGATAGCTTCGGCTGCGCCCTGCAGCTGTACACCGATGTAACCTTTGAGGAAACCGATTGCGGTCTGGAAATCACCGGCTGCGACCAGGAATTTACTGGCCCTGACAATCTGGCCTATGTGGCCTACTGCGCCGTATTGGCTTCTTTGAGCGAAGAAGTTAAGGGCGTCAAGATCCACATTGATGCCCATATTCCTGTCTGCCGTGGCTTAGGTTCTTCTGCGGCTCTGCTGGTAGCCGGCGCTATGGGCGCCAATATGCTCCACGGCAACCGCCTGTCCACCCAGGGCCTTCTGAATATCACCAACGCAATGGAAGGTCACCCGGACAACCTGGCCCCTGCCTTTTTCGGCGGTCTGACCGCCTCCATGGTGGATAACGGCCTGCCCGTGACCGTCAATTTCCCCTTGCACCCCGATTGGGAGATCGTAGCGCTGATCCCCGATTTTGATATGCCCACCGTAAAGGCAAGAGCGGTTTTGCCCGAGCAGGTGAGCCGTGCCGATGCCATTTATAATGTGGCCCACGGCGCATTGGTGCTGAAGGCGCTGGAACTGGGTGACGAAAAACTTCTGCGCACCGCGATGCAGGATAAGTTACACCAGTCTTACCGGAAGCATATGGTTGCAGATTATGAGGTGATCGAGGGTGTTGCCCGGACTTCCGGTGCAGCATTCTGCCTCAGTGGCGCAGGCCCGACCTTGCTGTGCATCACTCGGGATAAAACCCTGAAGGATAGATTGGCAGAAAAGCTGCCAGCCCTCACAACAAAGAATTGGGAGATTATGCCCCTGCACGTGGCATTTGAGGGCGCAAAAGTGCTGTAAAAGGCTGAAAAAAGTTGTAAAACCCCTTGACTTTTGGAAATGACTTTGCTAAAATAGTCAAGCCGCATTGAAGAGGCTTAAGTTGGTGCGCCCAAATGCACCCGCCTTTAAAGCGAGTCTACACAAAATAAAGTAGGTGAAAAAAGGATGAAAGCAGTTATCGTAACAGGTGGCAAGCAGTACACCGTAGCTGAGGGCGATGTTTTGTACATCGAGAAGCTGGAGGTTGAGGCTGAGGCTACCGTCAAGTTCGACGTTCTGGC